>JAAZLQ010000398.1 GCA_012799255.1 Bacillota bacterium | reverse complement strand
TCCTTTTCCATGATTCTATTATCCAGGGATATGCATCAGGATCCAAGTCCAAATTTGTTTATTTAGTTATCAAGGTTCAAGAGGGAGAAAGAGTCTAAACGATCTCCCTAATTCTTAATATACGAGGAGATGAAAAAGTGAAAAGCGATTCGTTGTTTTTAGGTATAGATGGTGGTCGAAGTGGTACACGGTGTATCGTCGTAAACGGAACCGGCGAAATCATTGGCCAGGGCAATGCTGGTAGGACAGACTTTGTCTTGGCTCCCGGTGGCAAGGATAAATTAAGAGAAACATTAACGACTGCTCTGACACAGGCCCTACCTAATCAAAAGTTCAAGTTCAAGTCCGCTTTTTTGGGACTCTCTGGAGTGATTAAGGGGGGAGAGTTAGAAGAGGCGGTGCGAGAGGTTTGTACCCAGGTGTTTGAAGCAGAGAAGGTGGAAGTTGATACTGACGCCTATGTGGCCTGGGCGGGAGCGTTAAAGTTGCAGCCAGGGATTGTACTGATTGCTGGCAGCGGTTCAATTGCCCTAGGAGTGGGTAGCCACGGTGAAACCGCCAGGTCAGGTGGTTGGGGATTTCTCTTTGGCGATGAAGGGGGCGGGTTTGGCATCGCCCGGGATGGCTTAAAGATGGTTTTGCGTAGTATTGATCACAATCAACCATGTACCGCACTAATAGATCTATACACAGAATTTTTTCAAGGCACTCAACCCAGCCAACTGGCTCGTGATTTTTATGCCGGCAAAGTGCCGCGGGATGTATTTGCCAGGATTACTCCAGAAATTGCTGCCTTGGCAAGAAGGGGAGATCAGGCTGCCCAAGAGCTTTTTGCTAGCGCAGGTGAGGCATTGGCCCGTGATGTTCAAGCTGTGAGCAAAAAACTGAAGTGGCCTTCTGAAGAGGTTTACTGGTCGCCAGTGGGCGGTGTGTTTAAATCCAAGGAAATGATTTTGGATCCGATTCGCACTTTTCTGGACCAGGATGATCAGTATCGATTTAAACTTATGCAACCCCAGTTTCCTCCTGTTCTTGGGGCAGTGTTGCTCGCAATGCAACAAGCAGAGGGTAAAGTGAGCCCTAAGGCGCTTGAAAACTTAGCAAAGCACATCACTGAGTAAATTTTGTAAAAATCCTTCCATCTTTTAGGGAGGATTTTTTTTGTTTCTGCTGAATATGAGAAACATCGGAGTGATAGTATATGATTTTCGGAAACACGCAGGCGGAGGGACACACATGTACTACTCGATAAACATTGAAAATAAAGAAGCGCTTGTCAAACTCAGGACACTCCGGCACACTCTTCGACCGGCTGAGCAGGATGTTGCAGAATTGATTCTCGCTGATCCGCGGAGAGTGACTACCATGACCATTAGTCAACTTGCTCAAGTTGGTAATTGCAGTGAAGCGACAATTACCAGGATGTCCAAGGCACTTGGATATCAGGGGTTCGGAGAAATGAAAATGGCTATTGCCACTGAACTTCCGAAAAACGAGACCAATCTGTTTGAGGCGATCGAACCCGATGATAGCCTATACTCAGTTGCCTGTAAGTTTTTCGGTACATGTATAGAGTCCTTTAATGACACTCTAGAGTTTTTAGAACTACCACAATTGGAAGAGGCTGTAGCGATTTTGAGTAATAGCTCCAGGGTTGGGTGTTTTGGATCCGGTGCTTCCGGATTAGTAGCCAATGATGCACAGCAAAAACTGATGAGAGTAGGAGTCGAGGCCTGGTCCTTTGTGGATCCGCACAATCAGATTTTTTTTGCTAACGGTTTATCACCCAAGGACGCAGTGATTTGCATCTCCCACTCTGGTGAAACAAAAGACGTTTTAGAGTCAATGTCTGTGGCCAAAGCTAGTGGAGCTAAGATCATCGGTATCGTGGGAAATCACCGTTCGAAGTTGGCTGAGCGTTCTGATGTCTTTCTACTGGCCCTATCTAACGAACTGCCTTTTAAGAGTGGCTCTATGATCTCTAGATTATGTCAGCTGGCCATTGTGGACCTGCTCACTTTAGGAATTGCGGCAAATCGTAAGGAGCAAATCTTAGAGCAGTTTGACCGTAACCAACAGGCCGTTTATAGAAGATCAATGAATGATCGGAATTCAAGGTGAGACTGTGGATGTTCAAAACCTTTTAAGTCAAGTTACTGGTAAACTCATTGTCTCTTGTCAGGCTTTACCTAATACACCGCTGGATAATCCTCAGATTATTGCAGCCATCGCCCAATCGGTTGAGCATGGTGGAGCAGCAGGCTTACGAGCGGAAGGTGCCCAGAACATTGCCGCGATGCGTAAGGTTACGTCCTTGCCCATAATTGGTCTTAGCAAGACATTAAATAGAGCAGAAACCTATATTACTCCCCGCTTTGAACATGCAGAAGAAGTGGCTTTAGCTGGGGCTGATATCATTGCAGTCCAGGCCACCAATCCCAGGATCGGTAACTGTACGGATCTAAAAACCTTAATTTGGAGAATTCATACAGAGTTGGGGTTGGGCGTAATTGCAGATGTTTCGAACTTGGCAGAGGCGGAAGAAGCGGTTAAGGCGGGCGCGGATTTAGTGGCAACAACCTTATCAGGCTATACTCCCCATACATTACATAGGGAGAAGCCAGACCTTGAGTTGGTTCACCAAATAGCCAGGCGAGGGATACCTGTTATTGCTGAAGGACGGTATTCCACCCCAGAACAGGTCGTTCGTGCCCTGGATAGTGGTGCTTTGGCTGTTGTTGTTGGAACAATGATTACTATGCCGGATCGGATTACTAGGTATTTTGTAGAGAGTATAGATGAAAAACACCGCCTTAATAGCGGAAGGAGCGATTTTGGTGAATAAGATTAAACTCGATAGTCTGGTGACAGAAACACGCAATACAGCTTCCATGAACATTGATGAGTTGCCCATTGGGGAGGTTATCAACCTAATCTGTGAAGAGGATCAGAAAGCTGTGCAAGCTGTTCACGCAGAAGCGGATCAGATGGTTAAGGCTGTAGAATTGATGATCGACTCCTTAAAAAAAGGCGGACGGGTGTTTTACATGGGCTCAGGAACGAGTGGGCGCTTAGGGGTCCTCGATGCTGCTGAACTTCTTCCTACGTTTGGGGTGGGTGAGGATGTCTTTAAGGCCAAAATAGCTGGCGGTGAGATCGCCATGTTCCATCCTGTAGAAGCGGCAGAAGATAATTATCAAGCTGGCGTTAGCGACCTCATGGCTGAAAATCCAAGTCCCTTGGACGTGGTTATCGGAATTAGTGCAAGCGGACGTACACCCTATGTGATGGGAGCGTTGGAGAAGGCAACAGAAGTGGGGATGAGGAAGATTGGTCTCACCTGCAATCGCGAAACCCCCATGCACCAAGTAGCTGATATCGTTATCGCTCCAGTGGTTGGTCCAGAGGTAATAACTGGTTCTACAAGAATGAAGGCTGGAACCGCCCAGAAGTTGGTGCTAAACATCCTGAGTACAGTGACCATGATCCGCTTGGGAAAGGTCTATCAAAATCTGATGGTAGATATGCAACCGACAAATGAAAAGTTACGCCGTCGTGCGGAACGGATTGTCATGGATGCCACCGGAATGAATCTACAGCGAGCCCAAGAAGCTTTAGAACAATCCCAGGGTAATATTAAGGCATCAATAGTGATGTTGAAGGCCAACTGTGATTTTCCACAAGCAATGCAGCTACTAGTCGATAGTGAAGGATTTGTGACTGAAGCAATAAAGCTCGCCGGTAAGCAATAGCGGTGACCAGATTTCTTTTGGGGAGGGACTAGAGATGAACTACGAGTTAGCGGTGGGATTAATGTCCGGAACTTCCATTGATGGAATTGATGCGGCACTAGTTAGAATCTACGAAGATAACAGTTTCGAACTCATCGACTTTTTTACTCAGCCCTTTACCAGTGAACAAAGAGAATACATCCTAGGCTTATGCGATCCCAGAACGGCAAATGTGGAAGAAATCTGCTGGGCTAATATGGAATTAGGGGAACTTTTTGCGCAAGCAGTGATTAGTTTGGCAGAACGTTCGGGAACGGAGCTAGCCCAGATTGATTTTGTTGGTTCCCATGGACAGACAATTTATCATATTCCAGGTCATTCCACTCTACAGATCGGTGAACCCTCAGTTATTGCAAACCGGACCGGCATAGTGACGGTTGGGGACTTTCGCCCGGCAGATATCGCCTTAGGTGGTCAGGGAGCTCCCTTAGTACCCTACTTTGACCGAATCACGTTTGGGCACTTAGCACCAGTTGGTGTGCAGAATATAGGTGGCATTGGTAATGTAACGGTTGTAACTACCGAGAGTAGCGCTTTACCAGCAATTGCCTTTGATACCGGTCCTGGCAACATGATCATTGACGGTGTGGTTGAGATTATTAGTGAGGGCAAGCTGAAGTATGATCGAAACGGTGAATTGGCAGCTAAGGGTAGGGTAGATGGAGAACTGCTTGCGAACTTATTGGCCCATCCTTACTTCGCAGAGGATCCGCCGAAAACAACAGGAAGAGAAGTCTTCGGTAAGCAGTTTTCCCAGGATTTAGTGAAGAATTGCTCTCTTGCTCCAGCAGATCTTGTGGCGACTGTGACTGCTTTTACCGCCCATAGTATCGCGGATCAGTATGAACGGTTTATCTTTCCCTATTGCTCACTTAACCAGGTAATAGTCGGGGGAGGCGGGAGCTACAATCCGACTTTATTAAGCTGGCTCCGTGAGTTGTTGCAAATTCCCGTTGTCACCCATGAAGATGTGGGTATTTCGGGGGACGCCAAAGAAGCGATTGCTTTTGCCTTCTTGGCCCAGGCAACACTGCGCCGCCAGGTAAACAATGTTCCCGAGGCAACCGGGGCTCAACCAGGAGTTCTTGGGAAGGTCTGTTATCCAAATGCTAACCAACTGCAAGTATAAAAAAGCGATTAGGTGATGTAATGGTTAAATCGATGACCTTAGAGGCGAAAATTGGTCAGTTGCTGATGTTTGGGTTTAGTGATACTAAGGTAACTCCTTTTATCAAACGGTTTATTACCGAGCATAATTTAGGCGGAGTAATTCATTTTGCCCGCAATGTTAGTAATGTGCAGCAATTAGCGGAACTTAATCGGGAGTTACAGGAACTTACTAAAGACTCACCAAGTGGGGCAGGCCTTTTTATCGCCACGGATCAAGAGGGAGGTACCGTTGCCCGTTTGACAAATGGGGTGGCCGTAGCTCCCAGTGCCATGGCTCTAGGGGCATGCGGCAGCGAGGAATACACCGAAAAGGTGTGTCAAGTGTCGGGTCAGGAACTTCGAGCTACAGGTGTCAATATGAATCTGGCTCCCGTGGTAGACGTAAACAGCAATCCTGAGAACCCAGTGATTGGTGTCCGATCCTTCGGTGAAGATCCTCATACGGTTGCGGCTCTAGGTGCTGCGGCAATTCGTGGATATCAAAAAAACGTGGCGGCTGTGGCCAAACACTTTCCGGGTCATGGAGATACAAACCTTGATTCCCACCATGATTTACCAGTGATTGCACATGATCGTGGAAGGCTTGAAAGGGTGGAGTTGCTTCCATTTAGAGCAGCGATAGAAGAGGGTGTAGCCGCGATTATGACGGCCCATGTGGTGTTTCCCGCAATCGAACCAGTTGAGGGATTGCCAGCAACCCTATCCTACCAAGTCTTAACTAAGCTTCTGCGTGAAGAGTTGGGCTTTGACGGTCTGATTATGACTGATTGCATGGAAATGATGGCGATTAAAGGCACATTTGGAACGGTGGAAGCTGCTGTGATGACCATCGAGGCTGGTGCCGATCTAGTGTTGATCAGTCATACTGAAGAACTACAGCAGCAAGCCTTCGATGCATTGGTAGCGGCGGTGAAGTCGGGAAGGATTTCTGAACAACGCATCGATGAGTCTGTGGAGAGGGTTATGAAAGCCAAAGAGCGCTTTAGACTGTTGGATAGTTCACCTGAGGAGGTGGACCTTGGGGTTGTGGGTTCATCTGAGCATATGCAGGTTATGAGGGACGCAATCCGCAACAGTATTACCTTGGTTAAGGATGTTCCTTTCAGTCTGCCTCTAGGGAACGAACGGGTACTAGTAGTGGAGTTCAACGCAAGTGCAGCAACGTTAGCAGAAGATGTTCTGGTAGACATGGGGAACTTGGCTAAAGCACTAACGAACAATGGTTTACCTCAGATGGAAAACATCGTGGTCAACTTGACCGTTTCTCCCCAAGAAGAGGAAGCAGTCTTGGCGAGAGCCCAAGCGTGTAACAAGGTTGTTGTCGCGACAGGAGATGCTCATCTGAATCCGAGCCAACTCAAGTTGGTGCAAAGCTTAATTAGCCAGCACGATCGGGTTATTGCAGTTGGGACACGTACCCCTTATGAGCTTCAGGCTTTTCCGAATATACCTACTTACGTAGCGGCTTATGGCAGTCGGCCGTTAGTTTGGGAGGAAGTGGCTCAAATACTCTTAGGGCGATATAGCGCCACAGGCAGATTGCCTGTTTCAATACCTGGCCTAAACCAATAATGGGGAGGTGAGAAGTAGTTAACCAGGTCAAAACCTATTAGTTGCTCTGTTAATCGGTAGTTTTAAGATCAATAAAGAGGAGGTTGACTATGCGAAAATCCAGATTGATAGTATTGGTTGTCACCTTATTAGTGGTTGCTTTGGCCGTTCCAGTCTTCAGCAACGAGACTGTAAGACGCGGTGGTATCGTCAAAGTAACTGAGGGTAGGCAAGGTGTGTTGGTGAAGAACTTTAACCCGTTTTCACCAAATGCACTGCAAACCACATTGGGACACTTTTACGAAACCCTCTTGGTAAGTAACAACTACACAGGACAAATCTTACCATGGCTGGCCAAGGGATATGAGTGGGGAGAGGATTTAACAACTCTCACTCTCTTCTTAGAAGAGAACGTATATTGGAATGATGGCGAGAAATTTGATGCAGATGACGTTCTATTTACCTTTAACTTAGCAAAGAGTAATGCAGCCCTTGACCGCTCGGGTATTTGGCAACAGGGGTTGTTGGCTGTTGAAAAACTCGATGACTATACGGTTAGGCTCACTTTTGACAGTGTGAATGTACCTATCTTAACCAGGGTAGCTGAGGTTTACATGGTACCTGAGCACATTTGGGCTCATATTGAGAATCCCAGTGAATGGACTGGAAACGAGAACCCTGTAGGTACGGGTCCATTCATGTTTGTGGATGGAAGTTTCAGTGAGTTCTCTTATAGCCTCACCCGTAATCCAAACTATTGGCAAATTGGTGCAGATGGTCAGCCCTTACCCTATATTGATGGGGTGCAATATATTGGAGCCACAGGCAACGAGCAAGCAGCAATGAAAATCATCAATGGTGAAGTTGACTGGGGCGGCTATTTCATCGCTAACATCGATCAACTTTATGTTGCTGCAAATCCAGAACATAATCACTATTGGTTGCCAGAAGGAAATATTGTCTATCTCAGCTTGAACAATGATGTAGAACCGTTTAATAACGCCAATGTCCGCAGGGCTGTGGCCATGGCAATTGATCAAGAAGAGATTACCATGATTATGGACTCAGGAGCACAACCTGCAGACAGTTCTGGAGTAAAGCGTGGTTTCTTGCACTGGGTATCAGACGAAGCTAGAGCACTTGATCCTGGATTCGATCCGGCCGGTGCCATCGCTCTCTTGGAGGCAGAAGGATATCGTCGCAACAGTGCTGGCATTATGGAAAAAGACGGCGTGGAGTTGTCCTTTGACCTGTATGTTCCAACCGGATGGAGCGACTGGATTATTGCCACAGACGTTATTAGTGAACAGTTAGCCGCCATTGGCATCAATGCCCGTGTGGCTCAAAGAGCGTGGCCATCACCATTTATGGACAATTTAATCAACGGTGATTATCAGATGTCCATGGGTTATGCAACGTCCGGCTCGTCCGCTTTCTTCCAGTCTGACAATATTCTGCACTCCCGTCACTATGCGCCTGTGGGTCAAGCAGCCGCTAGCCACTCGCAGGTTCGCTACAGGAATCCCATCGTGGATGAGGCATTAGACGCCTTCAGGCGTAGCACTGATTCAGAAGAGCAGGCGGAGCTAATGAGTAAGGTGATCTACGAGTTTATGAAGGATACACCAATGGTGCCGTTGTTCTTTAACCCTGTGTGGTTCCAATATTCAACTCGGAACTTCACCGGATGGCCCAATGCTGACAATCCTTATGTAGATCCACAAGCAGCTGGCATGGGTAAGATGCTGATTTTCTTGAATCTCCAGCCAGTGAAGTAAAAAATTAAATCCCCCAGCTCAGCTGGGGGATTTACCAAGGCGAGGTGGGCACATGAAATATTTCATTCGGAAGCTAATGTGGTTTGTTCTAGCCATTTTTATCGCTATTGTAATTAATTTCGTACTCCCGCGCTTAATGCCTGGGGATCCCGCCACTGTGCTGATCCATAAGCTGGGTAATATGGATGCTGCAGCTGAGCACGCGATTCGGGCAGCATTTGGCGGGGATACGGACCTAAACCTCATCCAACAGTTTGGTATTTACTTCCGTAATCTGCTCCGCGGCGACTTGGGAATATCGGTAAGTCACTATCCTGCCGGAGTTAGCACCGTGCTTGAGCGTGCTGTTCCCTGGACTTTAGGTTTAGTAGGACTTGCAACCATAATAAGTTTCATTTTCGGAACCTTACTAGGAACCGAAATAGCTTGGAAACGGGATCGATCTCTATCTTCTGTAATCTTAGGTGCCTTTTTATTCATCCGTTCTTTTCCGTTTTTCTGGTTTGGCTTAGTTCTCGTATACTTCTTCTCCTTTAAGAATCCCATCTTTCCGTTGGGAGGGGGAGCTAGTTCGTCCATTATGAATCGGGCATCCTGGGAGTTTGTGCGCTCGGTCATTTCTCATGGTTTCTTACCAGCCATGACCATTGCCATCACTTCTCTTGGGTATTGGATTCTTCTAATGCGAAACAACATGTTCAATGTCTTAGCAGAAGACTACATTACTGTGGCGGAAGCTAAGGGACTATCTCGTCTCAGGATAAAGTACAACTACGCAGCCCGCAATGCAATTCTACCTTCGATCACAGGTTTTGCCATGCAACTAGGATTTGTGGTGGGTGGTAGCTTGATGACCGAGATGGTGTTTTCCTATCCGGGTGTTGGGTTTATGTTTTATCAAGCTACCCAACAGCGAGATTACCCCTTAATCCAAGGTATCTTCCTCTTTATTTCTATAGCTGTGTTAAGCGCCAACTTTTTGGCTGACCTGGCCATTATGGCTTTGGATCCAAGGGTAAGGGGAGGTGCTTCCAAATGATGCGCGACTTTGCTGGTCTATTTTTGTCCAACAAAAAGGCCTTGTTAGGTTTGATCATTTTACTTACTTTTGTTTTGGTGGCGGTATTTGCTCCTCTAATTGCCCCCTATGGTTCACACCAAAACCGGGGCGAAGATGGTCGTAGATTTCCGGCACGTGCTCCCATTAGTAGGGACCACCTTTTAGGTACTACTCAGACAAGTTATGATATCTTTTCTCAATTTATCTATGGAACCCGTACAAGTTTGCTTATTGGCTTATCTACTGGGTTGCTAACCACCTTTATTTCACTCACGGTTGGCTTGGCGGCAGGCTATTTTGGTGGTTGGGTGGATGATGTGATCTCGTTTATCATCAACATTTTCTTGGTGCTTCCCACTTTGGTGCTAATTATCGTGATAGCTACCTATATCACTGTCGAGGGCATTATGCCAATTGTATTAGTTTTGGCCATAACAGGCTGGGCATGGGGGGCTAGGGTGATCCGTGCTCAAGTTCTCTCAGTCAGGCAAAGAGAATACGTACAAGCAGCCGAGGTGTTGGGCGAGCGGCCCATAGTAATTGTGTTCAGAGAGATTCTGCCCAATATTATTCCTTTAGTGATGGCCACGTTTCTAACTTCCACCGTTGCTGCCGTTTTAGGCGAAGCATCATTGTCATTTTTGGGATTGGGTGACTTAACCGTGATCAGCTGGGGTACCCAGTTATACTGGGCCCAAAATAGTGCGGCACTACTGTACGGAGCTTGGTGGTGGTTCTTACCACCGGGGTTGGCCATTGGTTTACTGGGAACTTCACTGGCCTTATTAAACTTCGCGATCGATGAGATCTCCAACCCCAAATTACGCCGAAGGTAGGTGAACAACGTGGGCGATGCAATTTTGCAGGTGAAGGATTTGCAGGCTGGCTATCAAACGAAAGCTGGCCGGGTGAGAGCTGTAGATAACGTGAGCTTTGAGCTGAAAAAAGGTGAGTTTTTGGGATTAGCAGGCGAATCAGGTTGCGGCAAGTCAACCCTTGCCTATTCCATCATGAACCTTTTGCAGAGCAATGGGAAGATTTTTTCGGGCGAGATACTTCTTGATGGTGAGAACATCGCAACCTTACCTGAGATTCAGCTACGTAAAATCCGCTGGTCTAGAATATCCATGGTGTTTCAGTCAGCCATGAGTGCGCTAAACCCAGTTTTGACCATTGGCGAACAGCTCATAGATGGAATCCTGGCCCATCGGAAAGGCATCTCCAAGCAGGTGGCTAGGGAGAGAGTTGTAGAGCTTATGGAACTGGTGGATCTCCCATCTGAACGGCTCAGCGATTATCCCCACCAACTTTCCGGTGGAATGAAGCAGAGGGTTGTAATTGCTATGGCACTTATTCTTGAGCCTGATGTAGTGATTATGGATGAACCGACTACCGCACTGGATGTGGTGGTTCAGCGGACGATCATTGAAAAAATCGAAGAGCTGAGGAGATGTCTCGGTTTTTCGGTCATCTTTATCACCCATGATCTATCCCTGTTGTTAGAGGTATCTGACCGAATCGCGATTATGTATGGTGGCCAAATTGTGGAGTTAGGCTTGGCCCAAAGTATCTACGAGAGGCCTTATCATCCTTATACAGAGGGGTTATTGAACTCCTTTCCACCATTAATGGGTGAGTTTAAAGATTATGGTGGAATACCAGGTAAACCACCGAGTCTGTTAAATCCTGTACCTGGCTGCCGGTTTTATGAGCGGTGCCCTAAGCGAATGGAGAAGTGCAAAGCGCCGATTCAATTGCTAAGAATGGATGAGTCTCACCAAGTCGCGTGTCATTTATATACGGAAGAGGTGGGTCCTGATGGCACAAGGAAAAGTGTTGGAGCTTAACAATGTTTTCATGTACTTTCCGGTAAAGCGTTTTGGAACAAAGATGCAGTACGTGAATGCGATGTACGATATCTCGTTTTCTCTTGGACAACGAGAAATTGTGTCTTTAGTAGGTGAATCGGGCAGTGGAAAGACAACTACTGCTAAAGTAGTTGCTAAGCTACATCAACCTACCAAGGGTGAAGTTCTATTTAAGGGAATGGATATTTTCGGTAAGGAGATCAAGCAGCAGAACTATAAAAAGTCTGTGCAGATGATCTTTCAAAACCCTTATGAGGTGCTAAATCCGACCCATAAAATCGAAAGCATCCTACAAAGGCCTTTCAAAATTCATAAGTTGGCCACCAAGGCTGAGGTGAAGGATCAGATAGCCCAATTGTTAGCCAGTGTGGGTTTAGAGCCAGCAGAAAAATACATGGGTAAGTTTCCCCATGAGTTGTCTGGCGGTGAGCGTCAGAGGATAAACATCGCTCGGGCCATCTCTGTTCAGCCTGAACTGCTCTTAGCAGATGAACCAACTTCTATGCTGGACGTGTCCATGAAAATGATCATTATGAACATGTTGAAGCAATTTAGAGATGAGCAAGACATTTCACTGCTTTATATTACCCATGACTTAGCCGGGGCGAGGTACATCGCAGACCGCATTGCTGTGATGTATGCAGGAATGATTGTAGAAATTGGACCATCGGATGATGTTATTCAAAAAGCGTATCATCCCTATACCCAATTGCTTAGATCTGCTGCACCCCAACCAGAAAAGGGTTTCAGGCAAGGTAAATTGACCACGAAGGGCGATATTCCGAACCTAGTCAACCCACCATCAGGGTGCAGATTCCATCCGCGCTGTCCACTGGCTAGTGCCGAGTGTTCCCAAGAGGTTCCACCACTCCAAGAAGTGGCGGAAAATCATGTGGTTCGGTGCATCAAAGTGTCGGCCAAAAGGGAAGGGGTGGCTTGATGAGTAATGCGGTATGGGTATACTTTCGGCCGGGGTTTAATCAGCCCCAGAGTGTGGAGGAGTTCTTGGCTTGGACTGACCGACATGATGTGAAAGTGGTCCTCCTTCACTTGGAGGGCAAGAAATACAGGAACTTTAAGCTGGTGGAGCCCCAAATGCAAGAGTTCATTCAGGGTTGTGTTGAGCATAAACTGGAGGTTCATGGCTTATTCAACGCCCTTACTTCAGTACCTGAGGAATGGATTAGTGACGAGTATAGAGATCTGTTCTGCGTGGATTATCACGGCATTTCTATCTTAGATGAACCCATCTCAGGTCGACGTTTTTTCCTGGATCCGAACAAGTCAGAAGTGGTGGAGTTGCTTAAGCAGATCTCGCATAACATCTTGCAGAGTTACCCTGAGCTAAGTGGTATACAGTTGGATTTTATTCGTTACTACAATTGGCAGAGCACTTTTACCATTAATGCTCGGCAAATGGGACACAATGTAAGTTTTCTCAAACAGGGAACTCCACTGAAACTAGCTGCAAACGGTGGCGAAGTCAGTTATTTTCTCCAAGAGGCTGCAGTTCTTTATGACGATCCCCCTTTTGGGGATGAGTTTGCTTTCTATCGTAATTTTAGTTATTGCTTTTGCAATCACTGTTTGGAAGGATTTTTCCGCGATAATGGGATCACTATACCGGAAAACCAGGGTCATACGGCAGAAATAGCACAGTGGATTCTGGATCACTATGCCGAGCGATGGTATGAATATCGTTCTGCAATTCTTGAATCGGTAGTCAGGCAAGTCCATCAGACAGTAAAGGCAGTCGATGCGAGTAAGCAGTTGTCCATTACAGTTTGGTATAATTCTCCCTACGGCAACGAGTTAATTGACAAACCCATGGACCCTGCTAGCGTGGTTAGGGATTTTGGGCAAAATTGGTGGGACTGGGTAGACAGTGGACTGATAGATTTTATCTGTCCTATGAACTACTGGTTGAAACCTGAGAGTTTCGCTCAAGTGATCCAGGAGCAAGTTAGCAAGATGAAGCAAACTATTCCCCTGTACAGCGGTTTACTACGCAGCAATGAATTCGAAATCAGTCCTAGTGAATTAGAAGAGTACCAAGCTGTGTCGAAGATAGCCGGGGCAGAAGGGATATGCTTCTTCCACTATGGAACCTGGAAAGATTGATAGGGGGTACGTAAATGCATTTTATTGTCTGCATTAAGCAAGTTCCAGATGGAGCAGACGTTGAAATTGATGAGGAAAAAGGTGTTCTGAAGCGGGAAGGGGTAGAGTCTAAACTCAATCTCTATGATGCCCATGCCTTGGAAGCTGCAGTCGCTTTAAAGGAGCGATATGGGGGAACAGTTACAGTGCTGTCGATGGGGCCCCCACAGGCGGAAGCAATAATCAAGGAAGCCTACACTCTAGGTGCTGATAACGGTTATCTTCTTTCTGATCGTAAGTTCGCTGGGGCGGATACTCTGGCCACATCTTACACCCTCAGTCAGGCTATCCGCAGCTTACCAAAAGCAGATCTTATCTTCTGTGGCATGCAGACGACTGACGGAGATACCGCCCAAGTGGGACCCGGTATAGCAGAACTTCTAGAGATTCCCCATGTATCTTATGTGGCGAAAATCCATGACCTCTCGGACAACTCCGTTACCGTGGATGCGGACATGGGTGATGGTATCTTAGAACTTAAGGTTGAACTTCCTTGTTTGCTGACGGTTACCAAGGATATAAACCAACCAAGGCTACCGTCTTATCGCCTGAAAAAAGTCACCAGCGATAGAGCAATCAACGTATGGGACAGTCAGGCATTAAGTGGAGCGAACGAGGAGTACTTGGGTCTGAGTGGCTCTCCAACTCAGGTGGAGAGGATTTTTCCACCGCCTAAGGGAGATGAAAAGGAACTCTGGCAAGGTAATCCTCACGAGCTTAGCCGGAGGTTTTACGAAAAGCTGAAGGAGCTGAAATACGTATGAGTCAGATGCGGGTGGATCAGTCCCTTTGCATACTCTGTGGACAGTGTGTGGAGGCTTGTCCCTTTGCCGGAGTTGAAATGGGGCCTGAATCTATAGAGTTTACCGACTCCTGTCGTTTGTGTAGCATTTGCGTTAAGGCCTGTCCGGTGAACGCCATTTGGCTGGAAAGGAGCAAAACGCAGAGTGAGCTGGATCTGACTCAATATCGGGATGTATTGATTTTTGCCGAGCAGAGGCGAGGCGAAATTCAACCAGTAACCTATGAGTTGATTGGAAAGGGATTAGAATTGGCTAATCAGCTTGGTCAAGAGGTGTCCGTGTACTTGGCTGGGTCCAAGATGCATAATCAGGCTAAAGAAGTTCTGAATTATGGTGTGGATCGGGTTTATCTTTTTGACTGTCCCGAGCTTGAGTACTTTCGGATTGAACCTTACACCGCGATTACGGTGGATTTGGCGGAGGAAATTAAGCCTAACATTATCCTGATGGGTGCAACTCCCATTGGTCGCTCCTTGGCCCCACGGGTGGCCGCCAGGCTGAGGACTGGACTTACCGCAGATTGTACAACATTGACTGTCAAGGAAAATGGTGATTTAGTTCAAACGCGCCCAGCCTTTGGAGGAGATGTGATGGCACAGATTATCACTCCAAGGCATCGGCCTCAGATGGCTACCGTCCGTTATAAGGTGATGGCTCCTGCTCAAAGAGTAGAGCCTCATGGAGAGATTATCCATTGCGAAATTGACCAGAATCAACTGCAATCCAAGATAGAGGTATTAGCTTTCCGTCCCCATCCTGGAACCAGTTCTATTACGGAAGCCGAGATAATAGTGGCAGCAGGTCGAGGTATTGGAAAACCAGAGGGTTTGGAACTTCTCGAGGAGTTTGCCCAGTTAATTGGCGGCGTTGTGGGTGTGACCAGACCCTTAGTGGAACAAGGTTGGGCAAATCCCAATCAACAGATCGGCATGAGCGGCCGAACTGTGAGACCACGGCTGTTTATCGCCTGCGGAATATCTGGTGCAGTTCAACTAGTGGCGGGTATGCGTGGTTCTGACGTGATTTTTGCCATAAACAGTGATCCAGATGCACCAATATTCGACGTGGCCCATTACGGAATAGTTGGTGATTTGTACGAGGTTATTCCAGAACTTATAAAGGCTTTAGGGGATGGGGGGATTCATGATGCAATATCCCAAGTTGGTTGATGCTGATGTTACTTATCTGCGCCAACTGGTTGGTGAAAAACACATTCAAGTGGGAGATGCCATCTCAGAAGACTATTCCCACGATGAGTTAGGCGAAACCCGTGCCTTCCCAGAGGTAGTGGTAGAACCAGATAGTGCCGAGATTGTTGCCCAGGTCATGCGTTATGCATACGAAAAGGGAATTCCCGTGACCACAAGGGGAGCCGGTACCGGGCTCTGTGGTGGTTGTGTACCCCTGCATGGTGGGATCCTTCTTTCCACAGCTAGACTGAATCGCATCTTGGAGATTGACACTGATAATCTCACTGCAACTGTCGAGTCTGGGGTAATCATTATGGATCTGCAAGAGGCCACAGAAAAACTGGGATTGCTTTATGCGCCCGATCCTGGTGAAAGAAGTGCAACTATAGGTGGCAATGTCGCGACCAATGCTGGTGGTATGCGTGCAGTTAAATACGGTGTGACCAGAGATCATGTGCTTGGTCTTGAAGTGGTGTTAGCCACTGGAGAGATTGTGAACCTTGGCGGAAAAGTGGCTAAGAACTCATCAGGTTATAGCCTTTTGGATCTTATGATCGGCTCCGAAGGAACTTTAGGGATTATCACTAAGATTATGGTGAAACTCCTGCCCCTGCCCAAGAAGGTTTTGACCCTGTTAGTGCCATTTCCTTCTTTGGATCTTGCCATTGGGGCGGTTCCGAAGATCATCAGGAGTAGATTAATGCCTCAGGCCATCGAGTTTATGGAAAGGGATGTAATCTTAAGTGCAGAGGAGTTCTTGGGTAAGAAATTTCCCCACAAAACCGCTCCCGCTTATCTGCTACTCCGTTTCGATGGGAACAATGCGGCTGAACTAGAGGCACAGTATGAAGCCGCTGGGGATGTCTGTCTAGAGGTCGGTGCCGAGGATGTCTTGATTGCGGATAGTTCAGAACGGCAAGAGGGAGTTTGGAATGCCCGCGGCGCTTTTCTGGAAGCCTTGAAGGCAGAAAGTAATATGGATGAAGTTGATATTGTCGTACCTCGCAATGAAATCGCCAACTTTATCGCCTACACCAAGGAGTTGGAGATGAATCATGGTGTGAGAATTCGCAGTTTCGGTCATGCCGGAGATGGAAACATGCATGTTTACATCCTTCAAGGCGATCTAGAACCAGAAGTCTGGAAAGAGAAAATGGACATTGTCATGGACTTACTCTATGCCAAGGGCAGAGAGTTGCGGGGCCAGGTTTCAGGTGAGCATGGTATCGGCATCGCTAAGAAGCAATATCTCATTGAGGATTTAGGCAGTACCCTTATTTCGCTCCAGAAGCAGATAAAACAGGCCTTTGATCCCAAGCAGATACTGAATCCTGGAAAATTGTTCTAAGGGTAACATGGCGAGAAAACAGAGGGATACCACTGCTCAATAGTGAAAATAGATAATATCTGAAAAAATCGAAAAAGGAGGTGATCATGAAAGTTCGTCGTCGTTGTCGTGGTGTAAAGCAAATCTAAGGAGGACAGAAAATTGAAGAGACTTTCATTAGTTGTGTTCTTGATGCTCGTCTTAGTCATGCCTGCTGCAGCCCAATTGCCTTCAAATCCTGCGGTAGTTGATCCGGCACTTTTTGAAGAAATTGGGACACCAGGCGGAGAATTAGTATTGGGATTATCCACTTCACCCCGTTCCTTTAACTTCTATGGAATAATCGACAATGCTGCTTATACAATCCTGTACAACATTCTGGATCCGTTAGTAGCGGAAAACCCAGCAACAGGTGAGATTATTCCTGCATTGGCTGAACGTTGGGAAGTTGATGAATCTGGTACAGAAGTAACCTTCTACTTAAGAGATGTTAAGTGGTCTGACGGTACTCCGTTTACCGCTGATGACGTCGTGTTTACCATGAAACACGTAGTTATGAACCCCAATGCAGAAGGAAACTCTGTTGACCGGTTTACCCTCGGTGGCAAACCTGTCCAATGGGAGAAAATCGATGACATGACTGTCAAAGCAATCCTGCCATCTCCATATGGTGCTTTCACAAGATCTCTCTCTCATGCTTTAATGGTTCCCAAACACAAATATGAGCCTTTTATTGCTGCGCTAAATGAAGGTGTCGAGCCTGGAACAATTAACCAAGCTTGGACAACTGATACACCGGTAAAAGACATTGTGGGAACCGGGACATTCGTTCTCAGCGAGTATATTGTGGACCAAAAAGTAACGTTAACTAAAAACCCCTACAGCTGGAGAGTTGACCCTGCAGGTAATCAACTACCCTATGTGGACCGCTTAGTCTATCTAGTAGTTCAAGATCCGGAAGTAATGTTAGCCCAGTTTAGAAGTGGTGAAATTCACCGGGTTACCATCACCGGTCAAAACTACCCAGCTCTAAAGAGAGAAGAATTGGCTGGCGCCAACTATAGGGTACTTACTGGTTCCCCAGTGAGCCCAACTCCTAGCCCTCCACACCTTGCATTTAACTGGGATGTGGCAGATGAAGAGTTGCGGGAGATCTTCCGTAATGATAAGTTCCGGCAGGCAATGGAGTATACCATTGATCGTTATCGCATCATTGAAGATGTTTACAACACGTTAGCGATCATTCCAGGTGTACCAGTTCTCCCAGCAAACACTGCTTTCTACAATCCAGCCATTGAAGACATTATGCGCCACTACGATATCGAGAAGGCAAAACAACTCTTGGATGAGGTTGGCATCACTGATCGCAATGGCGATGGCATCCGCGAATTGCCAAGCGGCAGACCATTTGAGTTAACCTTAACCACAGCTGTAAACGTTCAAGCCCATAATGATATCGCGGTAATTCTCAAGAACGAGTGGGACGAACTTGGAATCCCAACTCACCTTCAACTGATTAGTTCAGCTTTGGTTGGTGAACGGAGAACAGCCGGTGAGTTTGAAGCGATCATTGAAGCTTTCGGTAACCAACCAGATCCTCAGTTACGCAAAGCCATTTGGCAACCAGGTAGGGCTCTGTACTACTGGCATCGGAGCACCATGGACGACAAACAAGAGCCAGTTCTAGCAGCGATGGAAGATTGGGAACTTCGCGTCTTTGAACTGTTTGAACTAGGTGAAGTCGAAATGGATGCTGCCCAGCGTAAAGCTTACTACGATGAATGGCAAGCGATCTATGCCGAAAAAGTACCCGTGATCTACATTGCCAAGGGTATGGAACTTACCGCTGTAAGCAACAATGTGGGCAACGTTTTCCTCAAGGATAACGGACAAATCGTTGGTACAAACTACACTATTTTCATTAAGTAAGCAACGTTGACTAGTTCAACGTAGGCAAGTGCTCTAAGCCAAAGGTACCCAAGGTGGTACCTTTGGCTAGAAGCTCCTAGTTTCGGAAGGGTGATATTATGGCCCGGTACATTTTGCGCCGGTTTGTGATCATGATCCCCATGTTAGTGGTGATTTCCATATTGTGCTTTGCTGTAATTAAGCTACAGCCAGGCGACTTTACTACCCAGTTCTTGGCGGATCCACGGATCACTCCTGAGCAGGTGGCCCAGATTAGGCAACGTTTAGGGTTAGATCAATCAGCTGTGATGCAGTATTGGACATGGGTGAAGGGAATTCTCACCAGGGGAGATTTTGGATACTCATTTGCTTACAAGCGACCTGTCCAGGAGTTAATTTGGGAAAGAATGGGGTGGACTGTAGCGGTGGCGGGTGCGACCATGATTTTTTCATGGGTCGTAGCTATACCCATCGGAATTTATTCGGCCACTCATAAGTATTCATTTTTGGATTATTTTTTGACCTTTATTGGATTCATAGGAGTGAGTATTCCTAGCTTCTTCTTGGCTCTGGTGTTGATGTATCTTTCTCTGAGCCTCGGTGGCACCGCAGTTGGAGGTCTGTTCTCCCAGCAGTTCATTGGAGCGCCATGGTCCTGGGCAAAGTTTGTTGATTTGCTTAAGCACTTATGGATACCTATGATTGCCATCGGCTTAAGTGGTACTGCGGGGTTAATCCGCTTGATGCGCGCCAACCTACTCGACGTACTTAAGACACAATATGTGGTTACCGCAAAATCCAAGGGCTTAAGCCAAAGGACAGTAATTTATAAGCATGCAGTCCGTAATGCGATTAATCCATTGATTTCGCTTTTGGGAATGCAGCTTCCAGAACTGATTAGTGGCACGATTGTGACGTCTATAGTGTTAAACTTGCCGACGATGGGGCCGTTCTTCTACGATGCTTTGATTAACGGTGATCAATACCTAGTCATGACATTCTTGATGTTGTCGGCTTTTATGATGTTGATTGGAAATCTGGTTGCCGATATTCTTTTGGCGTGGTCTGACCCGCGCATTCGATATGAGTAAGTGAAGGAAAGAGGTAGTTCAATGGCCCAGGAATGGAAAGTCTTATCCCAATCCCAACTGATGTTCCGCCGTTTTCGAGCTCATCGGTTGGGGATGATCGGCATGGTCGTGCTGGGGTTTATGTATCTGTTAGTGATTTTTGCACCATTTATCGCGCCCACTGACTATCTTATCCAACGACGGAATTATGTGAATCATCCTCCTACGAAACTGCATTGGCGTGATAGCGAGGGTAACTTTAGTCTTCGGCCTTTTGTTTATGGAACCACGCGGAGCCGTGATCCGATAACCCTAGAAGTTTCTTGGCAAGAAGACACAAGTAAGAAGTACCCCTTGTATTTTATGGTGCGCGGCAGTACTTATAAATTCTTTGGTTTCGAGTGTGATTTACATCTTTTCGGTCTGGATGCAGATTCGGGCGGGCAGCTGTTTTTGTTCGGGACGGACCGTTTTGGAAGGGATCTTTTTGCTCGTACATTGTATGGCGGGCGGGTAACTTTGAGTGTGGGCGTTTTTGGTATCTTCCTAAGTTTCCTTATTGGGATTACGATGGGGGGTATCTCGGGATTTTATGGCGGAATGACAGATAACGTGATTCAACGATTTATCGAGTTATTGCGCTCCTTTCCTCGGATCCCGCTGTGGCTTGCTTTGTCTATGATCCTACCGGCGAACTGGTCATCGGTGAAGGTTTATTTTGGAGTGGTGACCATCTTATCGCTCCTGGATTGGACCGGACTAGCCCGGGTAGTGCGGGGGCAGTTCTTGAACCTTCGGGAGAAAGAGTTTGTGGAATCAGCCCGTGCCCTGGGTGTGGGAGACGGAGCGATAATCTTCCGGCACATTTTGCCTAATATTATGAGTTATCTTGTAGTGACAGCAACCCTGTCCTTCCCTGGTATGATCATGGGGGAGAGTACAATTAGCTTTTTGGGTTTGGGGATCAAAGAACCCATGACTAGCTGGGGACTGCTCTTGAGAGACGCCCAGAGCATGGATGTAATGAGGATGCAACCATGGCTGATGATCCCAGGTATTTTCATTGTTGTATCAGTATTGGCATTTAACTTCATGGGTGATGCACTGCGTGATGCTTTCGATCCTTATTCATCCTAGTTTGAAGTTGACTATAGCTCTTCAGTTTAGCGGTGTATGATCACATTTCGTGGTTACACCGCTTTTTTGTAAGGAATTATCCCTGGAGAAGGTTTTCTATTTGCTTTTTCGCCCTTGTGTCCAATATTTCACTAGCCAGTGCAGTTGTGATGAACTCTTCGATCTCAGCTGTCGTGTAGACGTCCTCCTTAGTCAGTGCCCGAGCTGCTTCGTGCAAGTTGTCTTGCTGCATACTCCTCTCGTTATCTAAACACATTTAGACAGCACCTCCTTGGCATGGCGTTTGACACAATTTGGTATTTTCTGCTTTCATCTTATTCTTACCCAGAATCGACGTCAAGATTGGCAGAGCGAATCGGAGATAGGTGCTTAAGCTAGGGTGCTAGTCGATGTGAGCTGGTAGCATTATTAATAAAAAAACGGCTAGTTAGCCGCTTCGTTTTTGCCCGCCCTATCCATTTGAACATGGAGTCGAACTGTGATCATTTATCCGTATATAATACAAAACCCCGTTCTAGTCGGGGTTAAATTACTATGGTGCCGAAGGAGGGAGTCGAACCCTCACGGGACAAGCCCACACGATTTTGAGTCGTGCGTGTATGCCAATTCCACCACTTCGGCGCAGTCACAACCTGTGACATAATAAATAGTATCACGAAGCTGGGATCTTTGCAACCACTTTTTCTGTTTCTCATTTAAATTCCATTTTATGGCTCCGGGTCCTTTCACCTTGATCTTGGAGTAATTAGATGGTAAAATCGTAGCTAGAGTTCTCATTATTATTAAGCTGGAGGAATAGCAGTGAAGCCCAAAGGTTTTGTTCGACGTACTAGACAACGTGAAGTGATCCTAGAAGTCTTGCGTGGTACTAAAAGTCACCCAACGGCAGACTGGGTGTATCAAGAGGTACGGAAGGAAATGCCCCATGTTAGCCTAGGTACCATCTATCGTAATCTGAAGACACTCAGTGAGCATGGAGAGATTCAGGAGCTCGCCTTTGGTAGCACCCACTCCCGGTTTGATGCTAATTCCCATAGCCATTATCATTTTGTTTGTGAAAATTGTGGGACTATCGAAGATCTAGATATGCCGATCATGACCGAGTTAGAAAAAGAAGTGGAGAAGACCAGAGGCTACCAAGTGTCCAATCATCGCTTAGAGTTCTATGGACTGTGCGCAGAATGTGCAAGTGATAAGACGATTGGCAAAGCAAATTAGCAAGCCTGTTTCTTCGATCCGAGCATCCTGAAGGTGCTCGGATTTTTCTATTCTCCCATGGACACCGTTTACCATATGTAGTATAATCTATTTGTTAAAATACAATTTATTGTATTTGGGGTAGGGAATACCTGAAACGAGGGAGGAAGATGTAGTGCACTTATCTGACAATGCCAGGACGGTATTAGAACGCCGTTATTTAGCCAAAGTCGATAACCAAGTGGTTGAAACCCCAGAAGACATGTTGCGTAGAGTTGCCAAGAACATAGCACAATTTGAGACAGATCCAATCTGGGAAGAACGGTTCTTTGAAGTGATGGATAATCTTGAGTTTTTGCCTAATAGTCCGACACTGATGAATGCGGGGCGGGAACTTCAGCAGTTGTCCGCTTGTTTTGTTCTTCCGGTGGAAGACTCCATGGAGGGCATCTTTGAAACACTAAAGAACACGGCCTTAATCCAAAAGTCTGGTGGTGGAACAGGCTTTAGTTTTTCGCGTTTGCGCCCCAATTCTGACGTGGTAAGCACCACGGGTGGGATTGCCAGCGGACCAGTTTCCTTTATGAAATGTTATAATGCAGCCACCGATGCCATTAAACAGGGGGGTACACGGCGCGGAGCCAATATGGGTATCTTGCGCGTCGATCACCCTGATATTCTTGAGTTTATTCAATGTAAGAGTGACACCTCTGAGATTACTAATTTCAATATTTCTGTGGCCATCACTGAAGAGTTCATGGAGGCGGTTTTCGCCGACCAAAACTACAACCTGATTAATCCCCGTTCCAAGCAGGTTGTGGGTGAACTCAATGCTCGAGAAGTGTTTGAACTGATTGTAGAAATGGCTTGGAGGAACGGTGAACCTGGCATTGTTTTCTTAGATCGCATTAATCGCTTTAATCCAACTCCGCAAGTCGGTGAGATTGAGGCCACCAATCCATGTGGAGAGCAGCCATTATTACCTAACGAGAGCTGTAATCTCGGTTCGATTAACCTGGCCAAAATGGCAAAGAAAGACGGGGAACGCTGGACAATTGATTGGGATCGTTTAGGGGAAGTAGTGGAGATTGGTGTTCGCTTTCTAGATAATGTTATTGATGCTAACCGTTATCCGATCGCTGAAATCCAAGAAATGACCTACGCCAACCGTAAGATTGGTCTAGGCGTTATGGGCTTTGCTGACCTCTTGATGAGACTTGGAGTGCCTTATAATAGCGAAGAAGGCGTCGAGATTGGTCGCGAGATTATGAGGTTTATCCAGACAACTGGTCATGAAGTTTCATCCAAGCTTGGTGAGGAGAGGGGTTCTTTTCCCAATTATGAGGGAAGCGTCTTTGCGCAGACTGGAAAACCCATGCGGAACGCTACCGTAACCACGATCGCACCAACAGGTACCATCTCGATTATCGCCGGCTGTTCCAGCGGGATTGAACCCATTTTCGCTCTGGCATTCACCCGCAATGTAATGGACAATGACCGCTTGATCGAGGTTAACGCACAATTTGAAGAGATCTTGCGCGAAACCGGGCTCTATTCTCCAGAGTTGATCGAAGAAGTGGCTCAAAAAGGGAATGTGCAGGGTATCGTAGCAATTCCAGAAGAAATACGGCGGTCACTTGTGACTGCCTACGAAGTGACACCTGAGTGGCATATTCGCATGCAAGCGGCTTTCCAAGAGTTCACTGATAACGCGGTAAGCAAGACAGTAAACTTCCCGAAAGAAGCTACCAAAGAAGATATTCGTGACGTCTATGAGCTCGCCTATAAACTCGGTTGTAAAGGCGTAACCGTTTACCGGGCTGGTTCTAGGGAAGGTGAAGTTCTCACCGTAGGTCATAAGAAAGAGGATGACAAGGCCCAAGTTCAGGTCCACGACCAGCGACCTGCACCGCGCACAAGACCAACCGTTACCAGGGGCGAAACGGTACGCATCAAGACCGGTTGTGGTTCTCTCTACGTAACGATCAACGAGGATGATCAGGGGATTTGCGAAATCTTCACCACCATTGGTAAGGCAGGTGGCTGTGCTGGAGCCTTTTCGGAAGCCACAGCCAGACTTGCTTCCCTATCATTGCGCAGTGGTGTGGAACTTAAGCAGGTAGTAAAACAGCTGAAGGGCATTCGTTGTCCACATCCAATCTGGCAAGGTGGTCAACAGGTGCTCTCCTGCCCAGACGCCATGGCTCAGGTGTTAGAACAGTACATTAAGCAAAAAGATGGAAATCAGGAAGCGGCTGCTACACGTACTAACCTAACTACGCCCAAAGCACATGTATTTACAGGGGAAATGTGCCCAGAATGTAGTGGCACTATGGTTGAGGAGAGTGGCTGTGCTACCTGTTTAGAATGCGGTTTCAGTCGTTGCAGTTAGGTTTTTAGTCAAGTATAATCTCCTCCTTCCGCTCATATACTGGCGGGAGGAGGAGATTCTTATGTGGAAATGCCTGTCTTTCTTACTTTGCCTCATCATCGCATTAAGTCCAACAACTCTTGCTAGTACAGGGGAACGGACGATTGTAATTAACATTCCCGCTTTTACTCTCTACGTCTATGAGCGGGGGGTTCCGATCAGATCCTACCCCATCAGCATTGGGAGCGAACTTAATCCATCCGTCTTAGGGGAGACTACCATCATAAACAAGGTGGTAAACCCCACCTACTATCCACCAAATGGAGGTACGCCCATACCCCCAGGACCAGACAATCCAGTAGGAACACGTTGGTTGGGCTTGGGTTTCCCCGGATATGGGATCCATGGGACAAACAAACCTGACTCCATTGGTTCCGCTGCTTCCCTGGGGTGTATACGCATGCGCAATGCCCATGTGGAAGAGCTAACTGAACTAGTGCAAATAGGAACCAAAGTGGAACTCATCTACCGTACCGTGGTGATTCAAGAGGATCCCCTGGTTCATACTCGTACGATCACCGTCTATCCCGATGTCTATAAACAAGGTGTGAGCCCCCTTCAACTCCAAGAAGAGTTGACCAGATTAGGTTGGGAAGGTATCTTTTGGCCAGCACTGAGTAGCCTTTTCAAATTACCTACAGGAGAGCCTCATCCTCTGGCTTGGGCCTGGCCTCTTAGGATTAATAGTCAGGATACAGGCTTAGTCGCAGTAGAACTCAACGAGCAGTTTTACATTCCCTTGGATCTGCCCTTTGACCCTCGCAATGATTTCATGCTCGATGCGGTAAAGTGGGAGGATGACTACTATCTACCGCTCCAAACCTATCTCAACCTGACAGGTTTGGGATATAGCAAAGCCCAAGGTGAGCTCATCCTCCATAGTCCAATCGTGAACTTGGGTGATGCATCCTTGGGCAACGCTCTATTATTCGAGAATGAACTTTATATCAATGCCGACAGTCATAGTGCCAGAATAGTTCCTGGAGCGATGCAAGTTGTCTGGTTCTGGGGTGAACTCTACCAACCAGCTACAGCGCTAGTTGAGAGCAGTCTATTGGAAGAGCTAACGCTCAGTTGGCCAGAAGGGGCTATTATTCCTAGTTTTCCATAATGTTTTGCAGCCAGTCGCTGGTCAGCAGACGTTGGGCCAACTCTACTTGGGCGTACTCTAAGAGTTGGGACCAGTTTTGATTGAGGGCGGCACTAATCAGTTCTGGAGTTACATCCAGGTATTCTGCCGTTTCTTGGGTTAGCCTGTCTTGTAGCATCACTTGGAGATTACTCCAATCTTGCTGAATTAAAGCCTCAGCTTCCCAAGGGGCAATTCCCCGATCCACCAGTTCTTGATACACTTCGTAGCGCACTTCTTCACCCAGTTGCTCCCAATCACCAGTGATCAAAGCGTTGATCTGCGCTGGAGTGAGAATGTCAGCAAGCACCTTTGTTGCTTGGTTGAAACCGTGCATCAGTGCTTGGACAGGGCTTTCATCGTCAAGGTGGACAAGTAGGGCTTGATTACCTCTGGTTAAGGCTACAATATGCTGCCCAGGGTTAAGCTTTTCGTTCTTAGTAATAGGATCCTTGGTAAGACTGCCAGGGGCTAGATAGAGTGTTTCGGCTAAGAGACTGAGTTTAATCCCTTCTGCATCTTCAGTTTCTTTAAGCACAACCTGCCTACCTTCGTTCTCTACTTCTGCCACAACACCTTCGATCTCCTCTAGTTTCAAGGCCTGCTCTAAGATATACGCCATTTCAGCTCTAGTAATGAGCCGATACGGTTCAAAACGTCCCACCATGTGAGCTGGTAAGAGGGCTAACCTCTGAAGGATTTCAATGCCTAAGAAACCTGGATAGTCGGGGTTAAGGTCAGAAAACGAAGGATAGAACCCCTGGGGTACCTCGGTGTGTTCGCCTAAACCAAGAAGGTTAGCCAATACAGCAGCGAACTCTCCCCGGGTGATCCCTTCAGGATGAGCAACTAATAGCTGATTAAGCCAATCCTTAAGTTGCAATTCTTCCTCGTCGGTCAGTTGAAAGGCAGTCGACATGAGTTGAATGGTTTCTTCGTGGGTGAGGCTTTGCGATGGTGAGAACTCTTCTGTCCAGAGATCCTCAAATAAGCCTTGCTGGTCAAGAGCTACAATGGCATCTTCCGCCCAAACCCCTTCAAGATCTGCAAAAGCAGCCAAGGCAGTTGCACCGCCAAGTATGGGGCTGGCAAAAAGCATTAAAACTAGAACGCAAGTGGCCAGTTTTGTTGGTCGCATAAGCATACTCCTTTTCTTTGTCTGAATCTATCTTACACTGCTTCATTCTACCCTTTCAAGGTCAGACCTCTATGTAAAACTGGGCAGAACCGGCGTCTTTACCCAACAAAGGCAGGTTTTTACTACCCAGCGTGGAATAAACAAGGAAGAAATGGGGGATTCGTGTGGAAAGACGTTTGTTTCTGATAGATGGTAATAGTCTAATTAACCGAGCATTTTACGCTCTGCCACCCCTAACCAATCATCGTGGTGAGCCCACGAACGCAGTCTATGGTTTGACCATGATGTTGCTACGTCTCAAGGAGGATTATGCGCCTGAACAAATGGTGGTCGCCTTTGATGTCTCTGGTCCAACATTTCGCCATGGTCAGTTCGAGGAATACAAGGCCACCAGGAAGGGTATGCCCGATGATTTGCGTACCCAAATCCCTGTGATGAAGGAACTTTTGGATAAACTTGGCGTTAAGCGTTTGGAACTTCAAGGCTTTGAAGCAGATGATCTCATCGGGACGGTAGCCAAGAAGGGAGAAAATGAAGGCTATCAAGTCTATATTGTGACCGGTGATCGGGATGCCTTTCAGTTAATTTCACCCCAGACTACCGTCTTATTTACTAAGCGGGGGATTACTGAAACAGAACTGGTGAACGAGCAAACATTAGCACAGAATTACGGATTAACGCCAGAACAAGTGAAGGATCTCAAGGGGTTAATGGGGGATACTTCTGATAATATCCCTGGTGTGCCAGGTGTGGGAGAGAAAACTGCCATGAAGCTCCTGGCAAGTTATGGATCGCTAGAAGAAATCTACGCACATCTGCCCGAGATTAAGGGCAAGTTACAGGAAAGGCTCACTGAGTATCAAGATCAAGCATTCCTTAGTAAGGACTTAGCCACAATTCGACTCGATTGTCCAGTCGAACTTGATTTGGCTCAGACGGAGAGTATGGACGGGAAAGCTGTGCGTGAAATGTTTATAGATCTTGGCTTTAAGACGCTTCTAGAACGCTTACCAGAAGAAAATGGAGCCCCGTCTGCTCAAGAAAACGAAAGTTGGGATGACTCCTATCGCTTATTAGATGGAGAAAGCTCGGAAGAGTTTTTAGCCCAACTAAATCAGGTTGAAAAGGTCTACTTGAATTATGCAGCAGACGAACAACTGTTGTATTTGTTTTTAACTGAACTCTGGGCAGTAGATCAACATAACCTAGAGAGTCGCTGGGATGAGTTAGTTGATGAGTTGAAGGACAAGGAGCTGTATGCTACTAGTGGTAAAGACGTTTTACATCTCTTTGGTCCAAAGAGCCCAGTCCAGATTTACTTTGACTTGGAGTTAGCCCTGTATTGTGTAGATCCCGAGCAGCGATGGGATTTTTCAGCTATAGCTCACAAGTTTAACTTACCAGGTAGTAGCCTGGATCAGAAAGATAACAGACTCCAAGTAGCATTTGTCCATTTACTGAAAGAGGTTGCTCCCTTGGTTGAACGGCAACTAAAGGACGATGATCTCTGGAGTTTATATCACGAAGTGGAACTCCCCCTAGCTTCCGTTTTAGCCAAAATGGAGGCCCACGGAATTTTGGTTGATCCACTTAAGCTAGAGGAAATCTCACAAGATCTCGAGACATCACTGACAAGGCTTACTGAGCTTATTTTCGCAGAGGCAGGCGAGGAGTTTAATATTAATTCGCCTAAGCAGTTAGGTGTAATTCTCTTTGAAAAACTTGGTCTGCCGGTCTTAAAACGTACTAAAACAGGTCCGTCTACGAGCGCCGATGTTTTAGAAGAGTTAAGCGATCACCCCATCGTTTCGCACGTGTTGGAATATCGTCAAGTGGCCAAGCTGAAATCAACTTATGCAGATGCCCTAGGTGACCTGATTTCTCCTCAGACCAAGCGACTACATACCACGTTTAATCAAACGGTTACCGCAACAGGACGATTGAGTAGTACCCATCCAAATCTACAAAATATCCCAGTGCGTACAGAAGAAGGTCGTCGGATCAGAGAAGCTTTTGTGGTTCCTGAAGGCTATTATTTACTGAGTGCCGACTATTCGCAGATTGAACTTCGTCTTTTAGCCCATTTATCGGGTGATGAGGTGCTCTTACAGGCGTTTCGGAGTGGTAAAGACATCCATACGCAAACTGCCGCAGAGGTTTTTGGACTAGCCATGGAAGATGTGAGCCCTGAGCAACGTAATGCGGCCAAGGCCATCAATTTCGGGATTGTCTACGGGATTAGTAGCTTTGGGCTGGCCAAGGGAATTAACTTAACCCGGGCCGAAGCTCAACAATACATCGATTCGTATTTTCTCCGCTACCCCATGGTAAAAGCCTACCTGGATGGTGCGGTGGAACTAGGACGCAAACAGGGCTATGTGACCACCTTGTTGGGGCGAAGGCGTTATTTGCCTAATTTGAAGAGTCGTAACTTTGCTCAGCGGAGTTTCGCCGCCAGAACCGCGATGAATTCGCCGATCCAAGGTAGTGCCGCTGACATTATTAAACTCGCGATGCTCAAGGTAAATCGGGCTCTTCAGGAGGCAGAACTTGATACAAAGCTCTTGCTACAGGTCCATGACGAACTTGTCTTTGAAGTACCCGAGGAAGAGTTGAGTACTGTGGCGTACTTGGTCAAAGCAGAAATGGAACAAGTGATCAAGCTGGATGTGCCCTTGGTTGTGGATGTTTCTTATGGCCGTAACTGGCGGGATGTCCAGAACTTTAATTTTGAGGAGTAGGATTATGCCTGAGTTGCCAGAAGTGGAAACGGTAAAACGGAGCCTAATTCCAGTTGTTTTGGAGAAACGTATTAAGACTGTAGATGTCTACTATGAGCGTATATTACAGAATCTAGCTGCCACTGAGTTTATCGAGCTAATGACAGGAAATCAGTTCTTGGACATTACCAGGTGGGGTAAATACCTGATCTTCAGCCTGGAGCAGGATCTAGAACTAGTGGCCCATTTACGGATGACAGGGCGTTTAATCTATTATTCTAGTCCTGATATTCCTCTGGCCAAGCACACTTCAGTGGTGTTCAACTTCGGATCGGAAGGAGCTTTACGCTTTGAGGATGTGCGTAAATTTGCCACTCTAGATTTGGTGAAACGGGGAGAGTATCAGACGATCAGAGGTTTGGATACCCTTGGCGTGGAGCCACTTTCCGATGAGTTTTCATTGGATTATTTTCGAGATCTGGTCCAGAACCGGAGTACGAAAATTAAAGGATTACTCTTGGATCAAACGAAAATAGCGGGCATAGGAAATATCTACGCGGACGAAAGCCTGTTCTTAGCCCAAGTTCATCCGGAAAGGGCAGCGAACTCTTTGGATGGACAGGAGATTAAACGCCTTCACAAAGCGATTAAAGATGTTTTACAGGTAGCCATTGACAATCAAGGGACAACCTTCCGAGATTACCGCACAGGCTATGGGCAAGAGGGGTCTTTTCAAAATTTACTGCAGATCTATGGAAAAAAGGGTGAAAAATGTCCCCGCTGTGGAGTAGACTTAGAGTATAAGAAAGTGGTCGGACGCACTAGCCACTATTGTCCGGCTTGTCAAAAGGAGTAGCCTATGATTGGAATAACAGGCGGTATTGCCAGCGGCAAGAGTGCGGTTTCCAACAGATTAAGGGACCTTGGAGCAGTTGTTTTGGATGCAGATGTCTTTTCCAGAGAGGCAGTGTTGCCTCATACACCCGGTTGGGAACAGGTTAAGGAGAATTTTCCTGCAGTGATTCAAGAAGACCTGAGCATTAATCGTCGCTTGCTCGGTGAGATTATTTTCGCTGATGCTCATAAGCGTAAGCTACTGGAAGGAATCATTCATCCAGAGGTTCTGCGGCGCATAAAAAAGGACGCCAAGGAAGCTAAGGAGCAGGGGAAGATTGTTTTTGCCGAAGTTCCCTTACTATATGAGGTTGGGTGGGATAGTTTTATGGACGCAGTGTGGGTTGTCTATGTGGATCCCCTAATCCAGCTAGAACGTCTTATGAAACGCAATCAGATTAGCTGCGAACGGGCTCAGCAAATGGTGGCCAGTCAGTTACCCTTAGAGGTAAAGGTGGGACGGGCTGATCAAGTGATTGACAACAATGGTCCCCTGGAAGAAACTTGGGAACAGGTGGATGCTTTATGGAAGGAGCTGGAGCGTGAGAATAGCCTTAATTGCCCATGACAAGAAGAAAAGTGCAATGGTTGAGTTTGTCAAACGGAATGTGGACCTTTTGAAAGACTATGAATTGGTGGCAACTGGCACGACAGGCGGTATGATTCGGGATGCGACTAACTTGCAGATTCACACCGTCTTATCTGGACCTCTTGGCGGAGATCAGCAAATTGGCTCCATGGTAGCAAGTGGCCAGGTGGAGGCTGTGATCTTTCTCAGAGATCCTCTGACTGCTCAGCCCCATGAACCTGATATTACTGCCCTGTTAAGGGTTTGCGATGTGCATGACACTCCCTTGGCTACTAATGAAGCCACCGCAGAGTTAGTTTTGCACTATCTTAGTGATGCGCGTCAAAGGGGCTGAGGGTTTGCGGAGCCTGTCCTTTCTGGTCGCTTTAGGCGTCGTTATTATGATTTGTCTAAGTTTACCGGTTGTCTTAAGGGAAGTGTTTCCCATTCGCTATACAGACATGATAGCAACTGCTGCAGAAAACCACGGAGTAGATTGGATTCTGATTGCGGCAGTAATTCAGGTGGAGAGTGGTTATCGTCCAGCGGTTGTCTCTAAGCGGGGGGCTGTAGGATTAATGCAGCTCATGCCTGAAACTGCGTTCTGGATTAGCGAGCGGGCTGGAAGGACCATAGATACGGACGACCTTACGGATCCACAGACTAACATTGAACTGGGAACATATTATCTGCACTACCTTTTGGACCGTTTTCCCACCGAACAAGCGGCACTTGCGGCATATAATGGTGGACCTTCTAACGTGAGTCGCTGGCTCGGTGAAGGCATCTGGGACGGTTCATATGAAAGGACTGGTGGCATACCATTTGCCGAGACTAGGTCATATGTTCGTAAAGTAACCATGATGCGGCGCTTATATCAGTTTTTGTATCAATAAGTTATGTAAGTTGGAGCAGGGAGAGGAGCACAATAGATGGCCAAGCAGATTGAAACCGTGAAGCAGGTGGCGGAGTTCAAGGTTCCAGAAAATCGACTATTTTCGGCAACCCATGAGGAAATCGCCCAGGGTTTAACCACGGATATATACTTTGTCAAAACCAAGGAGATTCTTCATCAACTTCAGAAGGATGACACTCACGTTATTGCTGAGATCTTTGGCAGGCGTCCAGGAGTTTTTGCAGGAATTCCAGAGGTAAAGTTATTGCTAGAGGGACTTGGACTGGAGGTGTGGAGCCTACAAGAGGGCGAGTGCTTTGAAGCTAAGGAAGTTGTGATGCGTATCCATGGCCCTTATGCAAAGTTTGGGATTTTTGAAACTGCCATCTTGGGAATATTAGCCAGTTCTAGTGGGTGGGCTACTGCTGCCCGCATTGCGAAAGAGGCAGCAGAAGGCAAGCCAGTTCTTTGTTTTGGAGCACGCCATGTACATCCGGCAGTTGCACCGGTTATGGAAAGGGCTGCCATCATTGGGGGAGCAGATGGTGCTTCCTGCATCTTAGGTGCCAAGTTGGCGGGCTTAGAACCATCAGGGACAGTTCCCCATGCATTATTTTTGATCGTGGGGGATACTTTGGAAGCGGCTAGTGCTTACCACAAATTCATGCCACCTGAATCAGTTCGCTCCATGCTTGTTGACACATTTAAAGACGAAGTTGAAGAGAGTCTGCGCTTGGCCTCAAGTCCGGAAACAGGGTTGGAGTCAGTCCGTCTAGACACGCCCAGTGAACGTGGGGGAGTCACTCCTGGTTTGATACGTGAACTTAGGGCTAAGTTGGATTTGGCAGGTCATCTCGATATAAAGATCTTTGTATCAGGCGGTCTCGATCCCGAGCGTATTCAAATCCTATCTGAAGCAGGTGCTGATGCCTTTGGTGTTGGAAGTTTCATTTCAGGTAGTCCAGCCATTGATATGACTATGGATATTAAGATGATCAACGGACAAGCAGTGGCCAAACGGGGACGGATTCCGGGCCTTGTCGATGCTCCCCGTTTAGAGAGAATCATTTAGTCGGAGGGGAGTTCATGGATAGGTCAGTCAAGGCCAGGGTGATTGCCCTAGCGAAGCGGGACCCCTTCTTGAAAGTGGAAGAACTGGCTGCCGAAGCGCAAACGACCGCCAGTTATGTTAGGACTATTTTGTCCGAAGCCCAGTTGTCCCTGAACGAAATGCGTCGGGAGTACGCAAGACGCCTAGAGCGTAATGTGGACACCAAGCAAATGGAGATGGGACTGGAGATTCAAAAGGAATTGAGAATTACTAGGATCAATGGGGCCATGGTTCAGCCAGCCATTCCTATTTGGGAGGGCGAGGAGCTTTACCAGGCAAGTGCTCCGGAAAAACTGGGTCCTCTCACATGTTACGTACGGCTAATTACACCCTGCCCGCTTAAGATAATGGAAAAATATTCAAGTTTACGGGACCTGCTTACCAGTCCCTCTGATCAGCAACTCGAAGTGAAAGAACAGAGGGTAGAAATAATCCCAGCCCCTGAAGAGCTGGCCAGGATCTTAAACCTTCCCAAGTTCAGCCAGCTTCTCCAGTTGACTACTACCCTGTATCAAGGCAAGCTACCTCTTGCAGTTGAAACCAAGTGGTTTGGAGCAGAAGGTTTGGTTTTGGAATGGTCCAAATTGGAATCAGAACTCAAGGTGGGCCGGGGAGTTTAGCCGAATTAATCGTGTAATTTCCGGTTTTTTTGCAGGAGATCGTCGCTTTGAGGCGAATCATTGTATGGAATCAGGGGTTTACCCGTGATTTTGCCAACTGAGGCAGCGTCATACACACTAAGGACGGCGGGGAGAAAGAGAGGAAGTGTATTATGACACAGAAACTGTTGTCAGTTAAAGACCTCAAAACGTATTTTTATACAGATGACGGGGTTATTCCAGCTGTTGACGGAATCAGCTTCGATCTGGACAAGGGAGGCACTATCGGCATCGTCGGTGAATCTGGCTGCGGCAAAAGTGTGACCTCGCTGTCAATTATGGGTCTTGTTCCACAACCACCGGGAAAGATTGAAGGTGGAATGATTGAGTTCGAAGGAAGGGATCTGCTCCAGTTGTCTGAAGCGGAGATGCGAAGTATTCGGGGAAATGACATCTCTATGATCTTCCAAGAGCCCATGACTTCATTGAATCCCGTGTTTACTGTGGGAAATCAAATCATGGAAGCCATTATCTTACACCAAGGTGTTGATAAGGCCACTGCACGTGAAAAAGCTATTGAAATGTTGCGTTTGGTTGGTATTCCCTCACCAGAGCAACGCATTGACGAGTATCCGCATCAAATGAGTGGTGGTATGCGTCAGCGGGTGATGATTGCTATGGCATTATCCTGTAATCCTAAGTTACTCATTGCGGACGAACCAACAACCGCACTGGACGTAACCATTCAAGCTCAGATTCTTGACCTAATGCGGGAACTCCGTGAGAATCTAGGTACTGCAATTATGATGATTACCCATGACTTGGGTGTTATTGCTGAATTGGTGGAAAAAGTGGTAGTGATGTATACCGGTAGAATCGTGGAAGCTGCCGACACTCACACCATTTTCAAGAACCCCAAGCATCCTTACACGATTGGTCTGCTCGCATCAATTCCGCGCCTAGATGGCGATGGTTCAAGGCTTCAGGCTATTCCTGGGTCTGTTCCTATTCCGGGAGAGTTTCCTGAGGGCTGTGGTTTTCACCCTCGCTGTGCGTTTGCTACCGATTTATGTGTCCAAAAACGCCCTCCATCCTTTGACCTAGGCGATGGACATCAAGTAGCATGTTGGAAGGTTGTTGATTACAACGAGTCTGCAGATGTTGATCAAAGGGAGGTGGGTTAAACCATGGCTACAGCAGTAAAACAAGAAGTATTACTTGAAGTAAAGAACTTAGTCAAACATTTTCCCATCCGTCAGGGTATCATTTTTTCAAAGCAAGTAGGGGCAGTGCAAGCGGTGGATAATGTTAGTTTTAATGTCCACAAAGGTGAAACCCTGGGGCTTGTTGGCGAAAGTGGTTGCGGAAAAACTACCACAGGTCGCGTGATTTTGCGTTTGATTGAACCAACCTCCGGTCAAGTGATCTTTGACGGTAAAGATGTTCCGTCTTTACCTAAAGATGAACTGCGCGAATTGCGTAAAGACATGCAGATTATTTTCCAAGATCCCTACGGTTCCCTTAATCCAAGGATGACTGTTGGTGACATTATTGGAGAACCCTTGCATATTCACAACTTAGCTAAAGGACCTGAAAAGGAGAAGCGGGTACGGGAGCTACTTGAGGTAGTAGGCTTAAGTGCGTTTCATGCGAGACGCTTCCCCCATGAGTTCTCTGGTGGGCAAAGGCAAAGGGTGGGAATTGCTAGAGCACTAGCGGTTAATCCCCGTTTGATCATTTGTGATGAGCCGGTTTCTGCCTTGGACGTATCTATTCAAGCTCAAGTTATTAACCTGCTTCAAGATCTCCAAAGAGAGTTTGATTTGACCTATCTGTTTATTGCCCATGACTTAAGTGTTGTTAAGCATATTTCTGATCGTGTGGCAGTCATGTATCTTGGTAAGATTGTGGAGCTCACGGATAAAAACGAGTTGTACCGCAATCCGAAGCATCCTTATACTCAAGCTCTACTTTCCGCTATTCCTGAGGCGGATCCCACAATCAAGAAGGAACGTATTTTGCTCAAGGGCGATGTACCGAGCCCAATCAACCCACCGAAGGGCTGCCGTTTCCACACTAGGTGTCCCAAGGTGATGGATATCTGTAAGACACAGGAACCAGAGTTTGTAGATTCTGGTGATGGACACTTTGTGGCCTGTCATTTGGTTCCTGCGGCAACTGCAGGTGAAAAAGGAGCATAAAAAAGAATAAGGGTACTTGCCCTTCAGGAGTAAATGGTGTATCATAGTATTGAGATATTTTTATATTATATCCTGAAGGACGAGAGAAAAGAGAAAGTCCTACCAAGGGGGTATTTTGCGACCCCTTGGGAGGGCTTTTTTTGCTGTCCCGAACTAAAAAGTAAGGAGGAATGGCTATGGAAGGAATGGGTAAGGAAAAACGTTCTGTACAAGTGGCCATCATAGGTGGCGGAATTATCGGAACCTCAGTGGCCAGAGAATTAAGCCGTTATAAGCTTGATGTGCTACTTATTGAGGCAGAGCCTGAGGTGGGCTGGGGTACTACGAAGGCAAACAGTGGTATTGTCCACGGAGGTTTTCATGAGGAGCCCGGAACGTTAAAAGCTAAATATTGTTTTCCTGGTAACCAAATGTATCCACAGCTTTGCGAAGAGCTGAATGTGTGCTTTAAGCAAAACGGGATTTTACTCGTTGCCCGCAACGAAGAAGAGATGGAAACCGTTAAGGAGTACTATCAAAGGGGTAAAGACCGCGGTGTAAACCTACGTTTGCTCAGCAAGGAAGAGGTTCACGCCCAAGAGCCTAACTTAGATCCTGGTATCGTTGGTGCCTTATTTGCACCAGAAGGTGGCTCTGTTATGCCCTTTGAACTAGCTGCAGCCTTAATGGAGAATGCAGTGCAAAATGGGGCAAAGTACATTACTAATGCCAGAGTAACCAATGCCTGGACTGAAGGACGCAAAAAATATCTCGAAACCAGCAACGTAATTGTTGAGGCAGATTATGTCATTAATGCTGCCGGACTGTTTACGGACGATATTGCTCGCATGTTTGGTGACGACTATTTTTCCATTCGTCCTCGGAAAGGTGAAGAGTACATCTTTGACCTATCTGTTAAGGATGTTGTGAAATCCACTATTTTCCCAGTTCCTGGTAAGTTGAGTAAGGGAATTCTGGTAATTCCTACAGCTGCTGGTAACCTGATGATGGGACCAACAGGGGACAATGTACCTGACAAAGAAGACCTAGGAACCACCACTGATGCATTTCAGAGGATTCTTGAAGGTGCTAAGAGCTTAGTTCCAAGTTTAGATCCAAGAAAGATCATTGCCCAGTTTGCTGGAGTAAGAGCTGCTAGCGATCGCGGTGACTTTATTGTTGAGCTGTCACCAAACGTTCCTGGATTGATCCACCTTGCTGGTATGGAATCTCCTGGTCTAACTGCAGCACCTGCTATTGCAGCCGATGTACCGAGACTCTTAACCGAAGCAGGTCTTGAACTTGAACCTAAAGAAGACTTTAACCCCCGCCGTGAATATATCCGCTTTGCAGATCTTTCCAGAGAAGAGCAGGATGCCCTGGTCAAGAAAGATCCTAGATATGGTCGGATCATCTGCCGTTGCGAAAGCATCACTGAAGGTGAAATCGTGGATGCCATTCACAGAGGAGCCCGTACCCTTGATGGAATCAAGTTTAGGGCAAGGGCCGGAGCTGGACGTTGTCAAGGAGGATTTTGCCAACCCTTCATCACACAAATTCTCAGCAGAGAACTGGACATTCCTGTAACACAAGTGCTCAAGAGTCGTTCAGGTAGCGAACAGGTGAAATACGAGGCAAAAGAACTTTACCAGAGTGAGGTGTTGCCATCATGATTCAACTTCAGGTTGATGTGGCCGTAATCGGGGGAGGACCGGCTGGCTTAGCTGCCGCTATTGCAGCTCACAAAGAGGGAGCAGGCAAGGTCTTGATTATTGAACGGAACAACGAGTTGGGTGGAATTCTCCAACAGTGTATTCACCATGGTTTTGGATTGCATCGCTTTAAAGCAGAGTTGACTGGTCCAGAATATGCCCAACGTTTCATTAATGAACTAAAGGAAACTGACATAGATGTGCTTTTAGAAACCATGGTTTTGGAGGTAACTCCAGAGCGGAAAATCTATGCTGTTAATTCCAAAGGAATGCACGAAATTACTGCTAAGTCCATTGTCTTAGCCATGGGATGCCGGGAGAGAACCAGGGGAGCACTCAGAATTCCTGGAACCCGCCCTGCAGGAGTATATTCGGCAGGAACTGCCCAGCGTTACGTAAACATTGATGGGTACATGCCAGGCAAAAAGGCCGTTATTTTAGGCTCCGGTGACATTGGTTTGATTATGGCCCGTCGTTTTACCTTAGAAGGTGCTAAGGTAGAAGCGGTGGTTGAAGTACTTCCTTACGCTGCCGGACTTACCCGTAACGTCGTGCAATGTCTTGAAGACTATGATATTCCTTTGTATCTACAGTCCACAGTTGTAGATATTCACGGTGACGAGCGTATTGAAGCTGTTACCATCGCCCAAGTTGATGAAAACTGGACTCCCATTCCTGGAACAGAACGTAAAATCGAATGTGATACGCTCCTACTCTCAGTTGGTTTAGTACCAGAAAACGAACTATCCAATCAAGCTGGAGTAGAGATCGATCCGATTACGAATGGACCAATTGTGAATGACTTTATGATGACAAATCTGGAAGGCGTTTTTGCTTGCGGTAACGTCTTGCATGTCCACGACTTGGTTGACAATGTTTCTAGAGAGTCTGAACGGGCTGGACAATTTGCTGCCCGCTATGCGCTCGGCCAGAGTCTAGAAGCACCTAAGCGCATTAAAGTGAAGGCTGGCGACAACATTCGTTACGTTGTTCCCCATGAGATTTCCACTACTGAACCTGTGGAGTTCTTTATGAGAGTGCAAAGACCAGATGAAGATGTCTTCTTAGATGTGGGCGGGATTCGCAGGATCAAGAAGCAAACTGTGCGTCCTAGCGAAATGCTGGAAGTAAAACTCACTCCCGAGCAGTTGCAGAGCATCGAGGGAGATACCCTTACCATTCAGATTGTTCCTGCTAAGGAGGGTTAGATTCATGGAAAAACACATTACTTGTACCGTTTGTCCATTAAGTTGTGACGTCGTGTTAGAACTAGGGGAAAACAATGAGATTCTTTCCCTTACGGGAAACAAGTGTGCTCGCGGTAAGGTTTATGCCACTAAAGAGCATACAGCTCCAGAACGGACTTTGACCACTATTGTGAAAGCAGAAGGTGGTATCCATCCACTACTGCCAGTTCGTACAGACAAGCCTATCCCCAAAGAGAAGCTTGCTGAAGGAATGTTGGCCGTTGCCAATTTGGTGGTAAAGGCCCCCGTGACCATGGGTGATGTCATTGTAAGTGATTTCCTTGGTCTAGGTGTGGATTTGGTAGCATCCCGAGATTTATAGAGGATTATTGAAAAGCAAAAGAGAGGACATATCTAGAGTATGTCCTCTCTTAATTTTACTCCTTTGAACCTTCCCGATGAAAACTGGCGATGATGCTTTGAAGCTCGCTGGCCAGTTCAGCTAGATGCTGTGCAGCAGCTGCAGTTTCTTCTGTACCAGCCGCAGTTTGTTCTGTTATCTCACCGATGGACTCAAACAGTGCCACCGCTTCTTTAGTGCGGTTCGTTTGAGCAATCGATTCCTGAGCAATTTCTTGAACAAGAACCTCAGTGTCCTTGGTGGCTTTGGTGATCTCTTGGAGGGCTTGGCGGACTTCAAAGACTTCCCTTTGCCCAGTTTCTACGCTCGCGATAGAGCGGGAAGTTTCGTCATGAATGCGGCGTAATACCTGGTCGATTTCTGCAGTGGCCGTCTGAGAACGAACCGCAAGGTCGCCCACTTCTTGGGCAACAACTGCGAAACTACGACCTTGTTCACCTGCCCGGGCCGCTTCTATGGATGCATTGAGGGCTAGAAGATTAGTTTGCTCGGCAATATCCCGGATCAAAGCCAGGATTTTCGCAACTTCCTCGATTTGCTCACCAAGGCTGTCTACGGATTTCTTAATACCTTCCATACCGTCAACCGCTTCTCTGGCTTGCTCTTCGCCTTGAATAGCTGCTTCAGTTGCGTTCTTTGACAACAGGAGAGCTTGGTTCGCCCTTTGGTCAATTCCCGTCATGATCCGATTCATCTCTTCGATCTGCTCGGTACCGTTGAGGATGTCTTCCGTTTGGTTTTGCGCTCCTGCAGCCATTTCTTGCATACCAGCGCTTATCTCCTGACTAGAGTTGGCCAAGGCATTGCTGGCGGTACGAATTCGATGTAGGAGGCGGGCCAATTGCGTAGTCATACCATTAAAAGCTTCAGTTAATTCACCAGTCTCATCACGTCTAATGCGTTTGGTCCGGTATTGCCGCAAATGACCTTGGGCAACACCTCGAGCATGTTGCGTAAGTTGTCTGATTGGTTCTGCAATACTACTGGCCAAAACGAACGCTACAATGGCAACTGCGATCACAGTAATTGCTGTTCCAACTGTGGCGATGCTGGTAAGATTGCGAACAAGCGCCAGGGCGTAGCTGGTAGGTTGGGCAATACGGACCTGCCAGTCATGTTCGATCGTAGCTAGTGTGAATTCCACCTGGGCAAATCCTGTAATCGCTTCTGCTCCAGTACTATCCTGTCCATTATCCCCGGAAAGCTCGTCTGATAAGGTGATGGAAGTAGGTTTTACTTGATCAAGATATACAGTAAGGGCAGTACCATTTGGGTTATTCGCGATACCGAAGATTACTTCGCCATTGCTTAAGAACTGCAACTCCCCATGATCAACTCCGTCAAGAATTGAGATCATGTTATCAGTGAAATAATTGAGGGGAACCAACCCTCTAATGATTCCGGCCGGTCTACCAGTACCAGAGGCGTTTACTGTGGAAGAACGATAAATAACGGTGGCGATAATCAGACCATATTCATCTTCCTTTCCAGGAAGTTTCTGAAGATCACTAACGTAGACACCGTTTTCTAGGGCAGCTTGAAACCAGGGCTCCTCTAGATGGACAAAGCGATCAGGTCTCTCTGTGGCGCCGAGCACCATTCCGTCTAGGTTGACCACAATCAGTTGTGAAAACCCATTGCCCTCAGCAACTGTGCTTTCCATAAAAGCCTGAGTACGGCTATTGGACTCCAGATTTCTGGTTTCGTTCATGATGGCTTCCATTTGCTCAACCGTCTTGCCCTCAAGTCCCAGCTCCTTGACGAGATTTGTGGGCCTTAGTACAGCCATCTGCTCGATGGAGGGATTGACCGATAAGTTGCGGAGGTCATGGCTGAGTTGGTTAATAGCCTCACTGACTGAAACAGCAATGCGCTGAGCCTGATCTCCAAGATTCGCATCTACGATGGCGGTGAGCGTCGTTTGCGTCTGTGAGATAACCACTACAGTTAAGGCTACTAGGGGTATCAATGCAATCGCCACAAAGGCCAGAATCAACTTGGCTCTTAAGTTAAGGTTAAATTTGCCACGACTTTTCATGGGGTCACTCCTTCAGCATTGGTAATTCTTGTTTACTTCCGCCTTACACAGAAATTTCCTGCTTGAAGTTGGAAGAACTGAAGGGTTTTGCCATCTAGACCTGTTTATGGTAATATGCTAATATACGACCCTAAGGAGGCATGATGAAGTGAAAAAGAAACATATTAGAACATTGAGTGGTACACCATTGCAAACTACTTTACTTACTGGCGGATGCGGCGAGTGTCAAACTTCGTGTCAATCGGCCTGTAAGACCTCTTGCACTGTGGGTAATCAAGCTTGTGAAAGATAAGGCAGTCTAGCAACCTTCTACACTAGTCAGAAGGTTGCTTTTGATTGGCCAGGATTTAGTGGGAGTGAAAGTCTTGTTAGATAAAACCTGTGTTCATACTTTTAGCCAAAAGGGTCAGCATCTTGCTGTCGATGGTAATTCTGGGGCAGTACATGTCTTGGATACCCAGGCTTTAGACCTGATCAATTTGATTAGAGAAGACCAAGAGATGCAAAGCATCGCGGACTTGCGGGCCTTTGTCGCTCAGCATCCCGAGTATACGGAAGTAGGGGAGGAGATCCTCTACTTGATTGAGGAAGGTTTGCTTTTTAGCGTTGACCTAACCGAAGTTCCACCGAGGCCTGAGTCGGTTGTGAAGGCTCTCTGTTTGAATGTGGCCCATGATTGTAACTTGCGGTGCGCCTACTGTTTCGCTTCTACTGGCGATTTTGAAGGTATTCGCGAGTTGATGCCCTTGGAAGTTGCTAAGGCCGCGGTTGATTTTTTGATTCGTGCTTCGAAATATCGTAAGCAACTAGAAATCGACTTTTTTGGTGGGGAGCCCCTGATGAACTGGGATGTGGTTAGGGACACGGTTCTTTATGCCAAGGAAGAAGCCAAGAAACATGGAAAAACGTTTCGCTTTACAATTACTACCAATGGCTTAGGTTTGACACCAGAGATTGAAGACTTTATCAATGCAGAGATGTACAATGTGGTGCTTAGTCTCGATGGGCGTAAAGAAGTCAATGATCGACTTAGGCACACTGTCACCAAAAGGGGTTCGGTTTATGACACTATTGTTCCTAGGTTTCAGCGTTTGGTAGAGAACAGGCAAAACAAGAGTTATTATGTACGCGGTACTTTTACTGCCCATAATCTCGACTTTGCTTTGGATGTGGCCCATCTCAATGATTTGGGGTTTGAGCAGATTTCTATGGAGCCAGTAGTAACGGATCCGGCGGAGGATTATGCTTTAAGGGAAGAGCATTTACCCCAGATTTTGCAGGAGTATGAACGTCTCGCAGAGCTTTATTTAGAGCGCCAAGCGACCAAGCCCTTTAATTTCTTCCACTTCAATGTAGAACTCAAGAAAGGTCCTTGCCTGTATAAAAGACTATCAGGTTGTGGTGCAGGTTACGAGTATTTGGCAGTGACTCCCCAGGGTGAACTATTTCCTTGTCACCAGTTTGTAGGTGATGAAGACTATGTGTTGGGTGACGTTTGGACCGGCATCTTGAATCAGGAGTTGCCAACGATGTTGAAAGATGCCCATGTGCTTAACAACCCCGTCTGTAAGGGCTGTTGGGGGAAGTATTATTGTAGCGGTGGCTGTCCAAAAAATAACCTGGAGCATGCAGGAAATTTCCAGGGAGTCGACGAATTGTCGTGTATAATGGAGAAGAAGCGTCTCGAGTGCTCATTCTATATTCAGGCTTGTAGCACCGATATATAACAGAATACATTCGCCTTACGGAGACGAGGAAGGACAAGCTGTATTTGGGCACTTGGCTTGTTTGGAGTCAGTAGTGCAACCGGCTGAAGCATTTGCTTTGAGCCGGTTTTTTTGTAGAGAGGTGGCTTCCGAAAATTATGCGCAAACGTCTGGGAGATATTTTGCAAGATCAAGGTCTGCTCACTGATGAGCAGCTGGCCGCGGCTTTGGAAGATCAGGCCAGAACCGGGGATCGTCTTGGCCATAGCCTAGTTAGGCTGGGCTTAGTTTCAGATACCCAGGTTGCAGATGCCCTCAGTGAACACTTAAAGCTCGAACGGGTAGATTTTACCAGACGTTATCTCTCCCCGGAGGTCGTAGGGTTGGTGCCTGCTTCCGTTATCACCTCAAAGTTCGTTTTACCTATAGAACTTCAAGATGGTTTTTTGATTATGGCCATGGCAGATCCCTTGGACATTAACATTATCGATGATCTGCAACGTCTTACAGGCAAAATCATTAAGCCTCTAGTTGCTACAGAAGATGAGATTATTGAAGCATTTCAACGCACTCGAAACATTGCCCAAAGTGCCCGCGAGCTGATTGATGGCTATAAAGACGATGTGGAAACAAAGGAAGTACAAGATACTCAGGAGTACTTGGGTGATGCGCCAGGAGTGAAACTAGCTAACTTGATTCTGGAACAGGCCATTACCCAAAAAGCCAGCGACATTCATCTCGAACCTCACGAAGATAGGATGAAGGTTAGGTACCGTGTTGATGGCTTGTTGCGGCAGGT
>JAAZLQ010000354.1 GCA_012799255.1 Bacillota bacterium | reverse complement strand
TTGAAGGATGCTTCTTCTGCTGCAATTTATGGTGCACAGGCTGCCAATGGTGTAATTCTTATTACAACAAAATCAGGTAGCAGAACAGGAGCTCCAAAACTTACCTATGATGCATATTATGGTATGCAGAAGACAACCTCAAGATATGATCTTGTAAACTCTATGGATAGGTTGAATTTGGAATGGGAAGCACAAAATAACTCTTTCCTGATTCGTGGTACTAAATTTGATGAGGATGGAAATGAAAGATTCCCGACTCATCCTCAGTTTGGTACAGGTCCAACTCCAAAGATTCCTAACTATATGACTACAACCGGTGCTAACGGTAGAACTGACATTAACATTAATGACTATTCATTCCCAAACAACCAGATGGTTAAGTTTTCTGACACAGACTGGTGGGATGAAGTTGACCGCACAGCTCCAATACAGAATCACCAGTTGTCACTGGTAGGTGGTAATGACAGGGGTCAGTATTTGCTTGGTCTTAACTATTTCGATCAGCAGGGTACTGTAATTCACTCTTACTTCAAACGTTATCAGACCCGTATCAATACATCATTTGATATACGCAAATGGTTCAGAGTTGGTCAGAATTTACAGTTTACATATACAAAAGATCAGGGATTGCAGAGCAGTTCAGCAGAATCTTCAGCCTATTCTTATACTTACAGACCTTCACCATGGGTGCCTGTTAAAGATGAGTTTGGCAACTGGGCAGGTTCTAAGATTGCAGGAACAGGTAACTTTGTTAACGTTGTTGCACGTGAAACAAGAAATAAAGACAACTATTGGGTAAATACCCGTCTGTTTGGTAACCTATGGGCTGAACTGGATCTTATGAAGGATTTGACTTTCCGTACCAGTTTTGGTCTTGACCATTCTACATATTGGGGTTATAATATGAGCAAGAAGGATCCTGAATTCTCTGAAAGTCCGGGTACAAACTATTTCAATGAAGAGGCCAACAGTGGTTACAACCTGCAGTGGCAGAATACTCTTACTTACAGCAAAAGATTTGGAGACGTACACAGCTTAACAGTACTTTTAGGATCTGATGCTTTAAGAGGTGGACTTGGAAGAACACTCCGAGGCAGAAGATATAATTATCTGTTCGAAGATAATATTGATACATGGACGCTTCAGATGGGTGAAAACGACAACCAGAGACAGACTGAGTCATGGTATTGGGGTGAAACTGCACTATTTGGTGTGTTCGGTCGTGTTGACTATGGATTCGCCGACAAATATCTGTTCACTGGTATTGTACGTCGTGATGGTGCTTCTCGTTTCTCTCAGTCACAACGTTACGGAACATTCCCATCTGCATCTTTCGGATGGCGTGTTTCTGAAGAGGCCTTTATGGAAAATACACGTGATTGGTTAGATGACCTGAAGCTTCGTGTTGGTTATGGTTTGACAGGTAACTCTGAAATTCCTCGCGCAACTAACTTTGCATCTCTTTTCACAACTACTCCTGACAGAACAAACTATGACCTTTCAGGTGCAAATACAGGTACTTGGCTGGGATACAGACTATCTACATATGGTAACCCTGAAACCCGCTGGGAGGCTACAAAACAGCTGAACTTAGGTTTGGATATAACTTTCGGACAGGGTCGCTTCAATTCAACTCTTGAGTTCTATAATAAAGAAACTTCTGACATGTTGATTGGTGCTGCTTATTCTAACCTTGCTGGTGAGCCCGGAACTCCTTATATCAACTATGGTAGTATGAGAAACAGAGGTTTTGACTTCGCTTTCAATTACGCTGATAGAAAAGGTGATTTAGGATGGGATATTGCACTTAACCTATCAAGATATGAAAATGAAGTTCTTTCTCTTGCAGCAGCTGATGATTATGCAATCTACCAAAGTGGAACACGTATCTCAGATTCTGTAACAAGAACTATTAAGGGAGAACCAATT
>JAAZLQ010000158.1 GCA_012799255.1 Bacillota bacterium | reverse complement strand
TGAGACATCGGGGGTTACATTTATCTTATGTTTTATATAGAATTCACGGCATACAAAGGAATATTTGTCATCCAAGACTCCTCTTTATAATCAGCCAATGAAGTACGAATTGCTTTTTCAGGGTTATTTTTTTGACAAAAAAGTCTGAAACTGTTTGATTTTAAAGATTCACCCGATTTTACTTCAACAGGTATAATTTCATCTTCACTGTTTTGAATAAGAAAATCAAGTTCATACTTGCTATTACTGAACGTATGATAAAAAATTGATAAACTTTCATTTTGTATCAATTGCTGAAAAACATACTGCTCAGTAAGCGATCCTTTAAATTCGGTGAATATAACGTTCTCTTCAGCAATTGTTTTAGCGTTTAAATGTGACATTGCTCCTAACAGCCCAACATCATTGTGGAAAAGTTTGAATGCAGATAACTCCTGATGTGCTACTAACGGTAAAGAGGCTTTAGATGTATTATAAACTTTATGCAGTAGTCCTGCATCCGTTAGCCATTGAATAGCCATTTCAAAGTCCTTTGCCCTCGCTCCTTCTCTTATTACTCCATAAATAAATTTCTTGTTCTCTTTAGATAGTTGAGCAGGAATACTTTCCCAGACCATATTAATACGAGGCAGGATTTCGTTTGGAGCATGTTTTGAAAAATCGTTTTGATAAGAAGTAATAATCTGATTCTGAATTTTGCGTACATTCTGCCAATCTCTGTTAACAACAAAATTCTGAACAGCTTCAGGCATACCTCCAATATATAAATAATACCTCAGATAGTTGATTAATTTTTTGTTGAAAAAGTTTAAGTTAGTCAGATCTTTTTTCTCTAAAAGTTCAGCAATTCCCGTTTCATCCATTGCAAGTAAAAACTCATAAAAAGACATAGGATAAAGCTTCATGAAATCAACTTTACCGACAGGAAACCATTCATCCAGGTGAATTCCGACACCCAGAAGAGAACCGGCAGCTATAATGTGATATTGTGGAGAATCTTCATAGAGATATTTTAGTGAAGTAATACCTTTTGGAGCCGCTTGAATTTCATCAAATATAATAAGTGTATTTTCAGCTTCTATTTTAATATTACAATATGCATTTAAGACCGTAAATATTCTGTCCGCATTAAAATCAACTTCAAAAAGATTCTTCGGAGCACCCGGACGTTCAAAATTGACGTATGCCACCTGTTTATATTCAGTTCTTCCAAATTCCCTGAGTAGATAGGTTTTGCCAACCTGTCTGGCACCTAAGAATATTAAAGGCTTTCTACGATTGGATAGCCTCCACTGATTTAACTCTTTGATCTTAGTTCGATACATATATTTCCCAATATTTAAGCATAAAAATACATTTATTTCCCGAAAAAGCACCGCAAACATACATTTATTTCCCGGTTATTCGATTTTAAATCACACTTTTCTCTCAAAAAAAGACAGGAATGCCTTCATCAGACATTCCTGCTTCCGGAAAAGTATGCTAATGTTTATTTACTAAAATGACTAATTTGTTACTGTAATAAAGCCCATACTATTCCGAAATTACTTTTTCTGTTATTTAACTACTTCCACGCGACGTGCTTTAATGGTTAGTCTGTCAGCACCTTCAGTCTTAGGATCCTTACCTTCTCCCGAAGCAGTCATTCTGGAAGCATCAATACCCTGTCCCACAAGATAGCTTTTCACAGCCTCGGCACGGCGGGCAGATAAACCTTCGTTATATACTTCCGGTCCATGGTGGTCAGTGTATCCGTAAATTGTCACAGCAGTATCATCAAACTCCTTAATAGTTGAAACAATAGTGGCAAGTTCTTCGGCATATTCTTCAGTTTTAACAACGTCACTGTCAAAATCAAAATAGATAGCAGGCAGTACAGGGAATTCCTTCACCACAGGCTTGGGTTCCGGCTTAGGTTCCGGTTTTGGCTCAGGTTTAGGCTCCGGAGCAGGAGGAGGCACAGGTTTCGGTTCGTAGTAAACCGGCTCTGTACGCTCATAAGTCTTGCCCAGATTAATTTTTAAACCTGCCAAAGCATTGAATTGCCAGTCGGGATGATCAGCCTTTTTAGAGTTAAAATGATCGGTTAGGATATTACTATTACCCTCAATCATAAATGAAACCGCATCGCTAAGCTTGAAATCAAAACCAAGTCCGAATCGTCCTGCAGGAAAGCCTTTACTGTCCTGCCACAGATACTCCATTTCATAGTCGCCAAGATCTAAAGCATTAGCCTCATCATTTTCAAAACCATAAGCATATCCGCCTCCGACAAACAGATAAGGATTAAATATTCTGTCAGGATTAAAGCCACTGAACATCGACCTTAAGTCAAACAGGAAATCTAAATTGCCCTGAACAAACTTAAAACTGTAAAGCTGTGCAGGAGACACCCATCCGCCTTTGCCCTGCCATCCTGA
>JAAZLQ010000196.1 GCA_012799255.1 Bacillota bacterium | reverse complement strand
GTGGTCTATACTCCTTCTGCCGCCAAGACGGAATCCAAGGTCGAGACCGCTGCTTTCGAGCCTTACCGTGTCCGCATCGGCATTGCCAATCTAAACATCCGTAAAGGTCCCGGCACCAACTACGGTAAAACTGGTCAGTTCACCGGTGTTGGCGTATTTACCATCGTTGCGGAGTCGGATGGTGAAGGCGCTACCAAATGGGGCAAGCTGAAATCCGGCGCTGGCTGGATCTCCCTTGACTACGCAAAAATCATATAATCTATGCAGGGTCTGTTGGATTTCTTCCGGCAGGCCCTGTTTTTTTTATGCCTAAGTTCGTCAAAACGGCTCTCCCATCTCCAAAAGGGAGTGAGGATAACCCTTTGGGACCTCAGAAATGGAGGTCGCTATGACAAACGAACAGAAACAGCAAATTATAAAATTACGACAGGACGGATACGGGTATGCTACCATCGCTTCCTCTCTGGGCCTGACGAAAAACCAAGTGTCTGCCTTCTGCCGCAGAAGCAATCTGACCGGTACCAAAGCGGCTGTGCATATAGAAGAAAAGCCGGAGCCGAACTGCTGCCGTAACTGCGGCAAGCCTCTGACTCAGACACCGGGACGCAAGCCTGTGAAGTTCTGCTGCAATGACTGCCGCACTCACTGGTGGAATACCCATCTGGACAAGGTCAACCGCAAAGCCTTTTATTCCTTCACCTGCGCCTGCTGTGGGAAACCTTTCACGGCCTACGGGAATAGCCACAGGAAATACTGCTCCCACGACTGCTACATCGTGGACCGCTTCAAAGGTGGTGATCGCCATGACTGAGGAGCAATTCGAGCGTGAAAAATTGTATCAGGCCAGCATGAATCTCTTTAAAAGTATGCTGGAAAAGGGCCTCATCACAGAGGAGCAATACGCCATAATTGATACAAAAATGCTGGAAAAATACAGGCCATTATTGGGTACATTATTCGCAGAAATAACTTGATAATAATCGCTTTTAGAGTGATATATAGTAGCGGAAAGGAGCTGATTTTATGCGAAAAATTAATAAAATAGAGCCATTGATGCCTGCGCTGCCGACCCGCAAAAAGGTCGCTGCCTATGCCAGAGTTTCAATGGAAAGTAAACGTCTCCAGCACTCTTTATCAGCTCAGGTCAGCTACTACAGCGAACTGATACAGAGTAATCCGGAATGGGAATATGCTGGTGTGTATGCTGATGATGGCATCACAGGCACTAAGACAAACCGAGAAGAATTTCAGAGACTGCTTGCTGACTGCGAGGCCGGGAAAATCGACATTATTCTTACCAAGTCCATCTCCCGCTTTGCCAGAAATACAGTAGATCTTTTGGAGACCGTCCGCCACTTAAAAGAGCTGGGCATTGAGGTTCGCTTTGAAAAAGAGCGCATCAATTCCTTGTCCGGCGATGGCGAGGTCATGCTGACGCTGCTGGCCTCCTTTGCACAGGAAGAAATCATCAGCCTTAGCAACAATGTAAAATGGGGAATCAGAAAGCGCATGGAGCAAGGCATCCCCAACGGCCACTTTAGAGTGTACGGCTACCGCTGGGAAGGCGACCAGCTGGTCATTGTCCCGGAGGAAGCAGCCATTGTTCGACGCATCTTCCAGAACTTCCTTGATGGCAAGTCCCGCCTTGAGACCGAGCGAGAATTTGCCGCAGAAGGCATCACCACCAGAGACGGATGCCGCTGGGTGGATTCTAACCTGAAGGTGGTTCTCACCAATATAACCTACACCGGCAATCTGCTCCTACAGAAGGAATATGTGGAAGACCCTCTCACCAAAAAACGCAAAAAGAACCGTGGCGAGCTGCCGCAGTTCTATGTTGAGGACACCCACGAAGCCATCATCGACAAAGAGACCTTTGACTATGTGCAGGCTGAAATGGCAAGACGCAAGGAGCTGGGCGCTTTCGCAAACAAATCCCTGAACATTACCTGTTTTACTAGCAAACTTAAATGCAGCCGCTGCGGATGCAGTTATGTGCGCAATCAAAGAGCCAACCGCAACAAGCACACTTCCACCTACGATGATACGATTGTTGTTTGGGGATGCGGCACTCGGAAGAAAAAAGGTGGTCGCTGCTCCAACAAGGATATTCCGGAGCGTGTGCTGCGAGAAGCCTGCGCTGCTGCACTGGTCCTTGAGGACTTCGACGAGGATATTTTCCTTGAGCGTGTGGACACCATTCAGGTGCTGGACGGTCAGGTTCTGGAGTTCCACTTCTACGACGGCACCGTTTCCCAGATTGAATGGGTATCCACAGCCAAGAAGGATTGCTGGACGGATAAATACAAAGACCGCCAGCGTGAGTGGATACGCAACTACATGGCGAACGCTACAGATGGCCGCTATTCGGAATTTACCACCAGAATCCGCTGTAATAACTGCGGCAGCAACTTGGATTGGCAACCCTTTTTTAGACAAAATTACTCCGAACAAGAAATTACTTTTACTACAGTTCTTATCCTGCTAACTTAAGTGTGCTTAACTCCCTATATTCAACTGGCGTTAGATAACCTAAAGAACCATGAATTCTTATATTATTATACCAATAAATATACTCTGCTAATTTTAACTGCAACTCCTCTAATGTCTCAAATTTGTTCTGATATATAAATTCTGTTTTCATTATTTTATTT
>JAAZLQ010000193.1 GCA_012799255.1 Bacillota bacterium | reverse complement strand
TTCCAATTGCATATTTTTGCATCTGGCCTGGGGGCAATCGCCTCTGGGCTTATTTTACTTTCAAAACGTAAGGAGATGACAACGTGCATCAAATGACAAACAGAGAGCTATTCACAACGTTCTTGCCAGAAGAGAAGACGAAGGCTTTGTTTCATCACTTTAAGAGCCTTAGAAACATGGTTAGGGCACCTTATGAAGAGTTTGCTGAGATTGGTTTGGATAAACATGACGTTAAGCAGGTGAGAGCTGTCTTGGAGCTGAGCCGGAAATATGCTGCCCGCACACCTGAGATCAAGAAAATTAATAGTGCCAAGGACACTTATGCGCTTTTGGCCCCTCTGATGCAGGATTTGGATCAAGAGGTAATCCGCTGCATACTCTTGGATAAGCGTCGAGGCGTACTTGCTACCCCACTTATCACCATGGGAACATTAAGTAGCTGCTCCGTGGATCCAAGAGAGATCTTTAAAGAAGCGATTCGGATCAATGCCCATAGCCTAATCATGGCACACCAACATCCATCGGGGGATCCATCGCCTAGCCAACCAGATATCTCCACCACCCAGCGCGTAAAAGATGCCGGGAAGATACTGGGCATTGAGGTCATCGACCATGTGATTATTGGTAAGCAGGGAAGGTACTTCAGCTTCTTCGAGGGAGGATTGCTCTAGGAGGTCCACAGATACTCGTAGACGAACGAAAAACGAATTCAGGAGGAATTGATCATGAAAACAAATCTGCTTAAATTACCCTTTGGACAACGGGCTAAACAAACCAAGGCTAGGAAGACCAAAACGGGAACTAGCCCTATTAGAATCTCAGACTTAAAGGCCCACGGGATTGCCACCGCCACTTCTCTTAGTGCCGAAGTGATCTTGGAACTAGGCAAAAGATACGACCAAGAAGCTTACATCATCCACGGAGCTCTTCAAAATCCTAACGATGTCTACACCACATTTAAAGATGAAATGGATGGGCTCCCAGAGACCACCTACAATGTTATTGCAGTCAATACGAAGAACATGGTCACCGTAACAAAGCTCTTCCCCTTTCTCCCTACGATAACACAGATTATGCGCTGGGCCGTTAGCAATTCCGCTGCGGCTCTTTTTGTTTGCCGATACTTCACAGGCACACCCTTCATTACCTACGAAGAGGAACGCTTTATGGTGGAACTTTCCGATGCTGGCGACGTTGTTGGCATCGACCTTCTTGACTTCATGGTCATGGGCGCATGTAACTTTACCAGCGGGAGAGCCGAGACCATCTTATAGTGCACTACGAAAAAATACAGCCCTCAGTGATGGGGGCTGTGTTGCACTTATTCGTTTATATCTGATTCCTATAGCCTCCGGCTATGTTGGATCTGTCGTTGCACAAAAAGAAATACTTTTTAATCACTACATCAGTCAAGCCCTTCTATTATGCGCCAAACCGAATAGTGTGTAGAACCCTCTTGCTGACCTAAAGCTTGTATCCATCGGTCTTTTTCGCGTGTTAACACTTCCCGAGTTTCGATAAGAGAGTCTTCCAATACATTTTCCATCTCATCCGCCAAACGCTTCGAAGCACTGCGCGGAACCCCTAGCAATCGAAGAGCAATAGCCTTTGGATCATTAACACCATAATAAACATAGGAAGGAAGATCACTCAAATTCGTTCTTTCTTCATCCGATAAAGATCCCCCCGTTATAGATAATAAAGCACTAAGCCCCCACGATGCAGTTTGAGACAAACTACCATATAGATTCTGTCCACATTTGGTCATAGCTGTCACTAGATTTTGGTCACTATCCATAAAAAATTTAATGGCAATATCTTTAACCGATACACCGTTAACCCAATCCTTAATGATTAGTGCTAATTTATTTCCATCTGGATTTGAACCTCCTGTTACTGCCCTCAAATTCTCACGCAACTCCGGTACTTCTAGAAGAATACCCATCATACTTTGTAATTTTTCATCGGCAAAGCTGAACAGCGTATTTTCATCCCAGCTTTCATGATGGATCCCTTCATTCTGTGAGGCAGCTAACACTTGTTTTATACTCTGCAAAGAAAACCCCGTACTATCAACAAGTCCTATTGGTTGATTAGGATTCTGTAATTCTTCGGCATATGATCGAACCCCCTGTAACAAAAGACGAGCCAATGCCGATTCCTGTATTCGTAACTTCTCATATCCAAATGTACCGCGGAGAACTTGCTCAATCTCATCTACAAATCCCTCAGGTTTACCCATTTGCCGATATGCATGGGTAAGAAACTGCACAAAACTTGACCATTCAGGATTTCGATAAACTATTTTCCACAAATCCCCAACAAACTCTTGAGCATCTCTCACCATTGAAATTAAAGCCGAATTTAATTCTTCAACTTGCCTGTTGATAAAATCTTTTACTTCTTTTTCCTTTGAATCATTATTCGCAACTAGAGCTACAACACCTAGTCCCGATTGTCCAATTCTCCCTGCTCTTCCAGCAATATTCCAAAAATCTTCAGGTGGCATTTCAATCGTATGTTTATAGGATGGATAATGGTGGGATGCAAGCACAACCCCGTTTACCGGAAAGTTAACCCCTTGGGCAATGGTTGTCGTAGCTACAAGGAAACCCAGTTCTTCCTCTTCAAACAACCATTCCATAAGAAGCCTTACCTCGTCGGATAATCCGGCATGATGTACCCCAATGCCGTAGTTCAACAGATCAATAAGAGGAAATTCATCTCCATATTCGAGTTCTAAGAAATCTTGAACTAAGCTTATCTTTTCAGATACATTCTTTTTCTTATTTCTATCCGTTTTTAGCTTTTCAGCCAATCTCCAAACCCAATCGGGTCTAGCATGCATGACAATAACAGAACCTCTTTGATGAAGATTTTGTGCTGTTATTGCAGCTAAGGTACTGAGATTGTCTGCCTTGCTGTATGTGTTAGCAATAGAGTAATCCTTTTCCATAGATAGAATGTCATCAACAAATAATGTGTCCCTAATGGTCTGACACGTAATAAAATCCAAATCATAGTCGTAGCTTTTTCCCTTTATGCTAGCGCCTTTTACCAGTTTTGCGACTCCGATCACACGATCATTCGGTTGCCAGTCCATGGATAGACTGATGTCGTCAGAACTAGTTCCTCCAAGCCATTTTGCCACCTCTGCTGCATTCGAAATAAATGGTGTGAGCAACAAAAATTGTGCACTTTGGCATTCTTTGTTTATCGTCGATAATAGCATCTCAAGTTTAAGACCTCTAGAGGAATTTTGAATGTTATGTGCTTCATCTACCACCACCAATGTAAGTGGACGCCCAATCTTTTCTTCCCAACCTTGGCGCAACATCAAATCAAGTTTCTCCGGTGTAGTTACAATGACCCGAAATTGATTTTTCTCGTCTTGTTCCAGAAGTGTGTCGGACTCAATCGTATCAACTTCCAGCGCTGGACTTACCTTTTCAACGACCACCCCTAAAGGAGCAAAATCTCGTCTCAACTGTCTAGTAACCTGATTGACGAGCGTCCTAGTAGGTGTTAGATAAACTACCCACCCATGTTCATGATCAAATTGATTTAGTGCCTGTAAAATTCGGAATTGAGCAATTAAGGTTTTACCACTTGATGTGGGAAGACTTACTACTACAGATCTACGACTCGAACCTAGTAGCCCTCTTTCCGCCAAAGTTCGTCTTTGAGGTGGTAATACATCAAAAATTGCACGTTCTCCTCTCCCTCTTGACACTAAGGTTTCTACAAATTTAGTAACTCGTGAGTTTACTGAGCGAGTTACAGTCCAAATGGAATTCTCAATCATTTGCTTTGAACATCCGGCTAACAAACGTGTTAAGGGCTCTATATCAATCATCTGGGTTTCTTGAAATACATCAAATACCCGTTCAAACTGACTATCTAATAAATTTCCTATTTGGTAGTTACCTTCGACCACTCCATCAGTCATGTAAAGAGCAAAGATTTCAGCAGCTCTGGCCAAATGATATAATCCAATCAGCTCAAATGCCGCTAATTTCGCCATAGTCGATGTATGACTTTCCAAATACTCTGCTTCAAATTCTGCCTGTGCATCGCGTAAGGAAGCGATCCTCTCTAGTACCAAATCCCTATCGTTCCATCCTTGTTTGCGAATTAAGCGTAACCAAATATCTAATATTACTGCCCAAGTTCTCTCTTTCCAGTCACGAGATTCTAATGGTAACTGAGGCCATCCCTCATCACTAAGATATTGTGCAGCATCAAACCCTTGATCACCTAACACTGCTAGACAACACATCTTCAGTATAAACGACGCATGGTCAATGTTTGCTTCTTTCCGTGGTAATATACGGAATAAGCGATAAGCATCTGAAGCACAAGTCCTTAATAATTCTACTGAAGCTATCTCAACCGAATTATTGCAAAGAAGGTCTAAAACGACCATTTCTAAAACTTCTGCGGTTCTTTCAATCAAAACCATATCGACGGTGAGAGTATCGTACCCTAACTCACGATAAACCTTGATACTATTAGCCATAAGAATAGCTTGATCTCGCTTTGAACCTAATGTCTCCAATAACCAGTGTTTATTGTCCATCACGAGGCACCTCCCGTCACATATGAAGGCAAGCTTGATATATCATGGGGAATATAAAGGGCTAACAATGCACAGCGAGTTGGGCAGCAGATGATTTTACTGAGTGCATTTCCCCTAGATTTTAAATCTGACTCATTTGCTTCGGTATCACGAATCAAAACTCCAAACAAAGCCAATTCCCTATTTCCAGACTCAAAGTAAGTTGATACTGCAGACTGAAACAAAGGTTCATACTTCGTGTTTTTACACCGAGGTAAGAGCCATCTTAATAACTGACCAATAAGGCTGAGATCGTTAGCCAACGAATCAAGCTGATTCTTCATGCCACTTCGACCATTCATTACTCCAGGGGGACTCTTCCGTTCACTTGAAGTTTTCACCTCTCCAACAACGAGGACGGTACTATCACCATCTCGCTGAAAGCCAATAAGATCGGCACCAGGAAGGCTAGCCTTTGGATTCCGTTTATCTTTCTCCATATTCCATGGCCAGACAACCGAGTGTTCTTGGCTAAGCCATGATTCAGCAAGTGCTTCACCCACTGCCCAATCTCGCTCCTCGGGAATCGCAGCATTAAGAACTTTATCAATGTTTTCATTGGCAAAGCCCGTGTTTGCCAACCCTCTCAAGTATTGCTCGAACTCTGTTTTACCTTCAATATCAGCTAGACGAGCAGTTACTTTGTTTCTTAGAAAACCATCGAATTCGTCACTAGACGGAAATTCAAACCCTGTCCATGATACTTGATTATTTTTTGATTGATATTTGAGAATAACTTCCATGCTCGTCCCTCCTCTCGGATTCCGCAAAGTCCATAATAATTGCGCATACATGCGCTTATATTGCACCAATCTTAGATTCAACATTCTGCAATTTGTATCAAAACCCTGTTAGATATTTTATGCACAGAAGAAACGTATTCAACAGTAACTTGTTGTTTACGAGACAAAGATGACGTCAAACCATGGCCTTTATTGTCCTGAAAAATCGTAATTGCACGAAAGTTGCTACCCTAGAGGCGTTACCATGGCTCACTCAGCTTGTCCACAACATCGCGGCGAGATAAGACAGAGGCGCATTGTTCCCACAAGTTAGCTGATGGGTCAACGGT
>JAAZLQ010000181.1 GCA_012799255.1 Bacillota bacterium | reverse complement strand
CCCAGCAGGCTTCACTCTTTCGGCAACAGATGCAATAAATATGGTGAGAAACAGGGCCAGTGCAGATCTGCCTCTTATTTCAACTGAATCTAAAGATGAGTTCAGGAGTGCTATAAAGCATGAAAGGAGGATTGAGTTGGCATTTGAAGATCACAGATATTGGGATCTACTGAGATGGAAGGATGCAATGCAGGTACTCAATCAGCCAATTATGGGAGTAAAGGTTGTAGAAGATGGTGAGAGTGTAAACTATGTTGAAATTAAAGTGGCAGATCGCGTGTTTAATGAAAGAAATTACTACTTGCCATTCTTGCGCTCTGAGATAGTTAACTCAAATAATACATTGAAACAAAATGAAGGATATTAAAAATAAAAAGGTATGAATAAGCAATTAACTATAATACTATTCATCCTGGTTTTACTGGGATGTGAGAAAGGGGATGGTTTCAAAGAGTTTGGATATGAATATATATTTATGCCGCAAGCCATGGTTACCGGAGGCATAAACAACAACTATTCAGTCCCCGCCGGAGGTGGAGAGTATACCAATAACTTTATCGTCAATAACGGCAAGGTGGATGTTCTCCTGGGTGTTTTGCGCTCAGGCAGTTCTGGCAGTGCAGCTTATAGTGTTGATATTTTGTCCTATGCACCATCGGCCGAAGTCTTGGAGTCGTTGGAAGGAGAGGCTCTTCCATCTTCAATGTATACTCTTCCTAACAAGGTTGATGTTAGTTCTGACAAGACAGGAGAGGTATTCTATCTGTCAATTGACTCTCAGGCACTGTTAACTGAAGCTTATGATGGCAAGATATTGGTACTTACTGTAGAGATTACTAATCCCACTTTTTATGAATTGGCGGAAAAAGGAACTAAAGTAAATGTTGTGATTGACGTTGATAAATTAAGAACTTATCTGTAGTAATATCATGAATGTCAGTCAGGTATTATTTATTAAGCAATAAACTTAAATTATGAAACTAAATATTCTAACAACATCAATTTTATTACTGTTTTCATTTATGATACATGCCCAGATTGGGAATGTAAGGCAGCTTACAGAGAAAATCACCCAATACGACAGATCCGATTTCCGTATTGAACTGAAAGGTAAATGGACCAATCCATACCTACAGGAGGAGGTTACTTTGGATATGCTGGTGACTACACCAAGTGGTGAAAATCTGGTAGTCCCATGTTATTATGAGTCGGGCGAAAGTGGAAAGGTATCAGTCTGGATGGCTCGTTTTACACCGAGAGAAAGCGGAGAGTATCAGTATCAATTTGAATTGAAAGGAAAAAATGTGAAGAGGAATGTTTCCGGGAAACAGAGCTTCACTGCTGAGAAATCTGATCTTAACGGGTTCCTGAATACAGAAAACGACTGGATATTGAGATTCGACAATGGAATGCCTTTCAGGGGTGTGGCTGAGAATATATGCTGGGAATCTAGAATTAATGATGATTCCAGGTTCTTTAAAGAGCTGCATGAGAGGGGTGATATTTTTAACTACGATAGAATGATTCCTAAGTTCGCAAAGAATGGAGGCAATTTTGTAAGAGTGTGGATGTGTTCATGGAACTTTCCTATCGACAGGAAGGATAACTTCAATAACAGCAGATATGAGCCATCTGAAGAGTACTTCAACAGAAGTGTTGTGGAAAGGTTGGATCATTTTATTGATTTATGTGAAAAGGAGAACGTATATGTTATGCTTTGTTTGGGGCAGGGTGATGTAAATGCAGATAACAATTTCTTTATTGATAGTGAAGCGAAAAAGCGTTACAAAAACAGACTGCGTTATATTGTGGCAAAATGGGGATATAGT
>JAAZLQ010000404.1 GCA_012799255.1 Bacillota bacterium | reverse complement strand
ATTGGAGGGATAACGATGGCAATAATATCAACAACAGCAGTGAAAAAGTGTGTAACTTGTGAATTTTGGGGCGGAGCGAGAGCTGTAAGCCCTACAGGGCGGGAAGTAAAATACAAGCTCAGACCATCTGATGGTGATACCGGAATTTGTGGCAACAAAACCTCAATTAAAAAGGGTAAGCCTGTGAGAGGCGGAGATTCGGGATGTACCAAGTGGATTAAGTGGAGCATCCTGAAGTAATCACAAAGAATGGTGAGGAAATATCGTTATGTATGGGATGCCAGATTCGCTTGATAATCAGGTAGGGTTGTTTTTCATAGTCTGCAACGACCTATTGCTACATAGCTGTGAGTTTGCTGAGAGTGAGCCTTACGGTGATTTTTTGAATTACCCTCTTAGTCATGATGAAATCTGGCGGGGGAATTATCAAAAAAAATATCATGTAGATTTTGACTACTATCCACGCGGACGAATTGTTTATAACAAATCAGAGCAGCGCTATATTCTGTACTATGACGGATGTATAGAAAATGAGGCTAAGGAATTACAAAACCGTTTTTCGGATATCGCTTGTCAAATATCCCGTGATGAGCATTATCAGTGTCATAAATGTTGCGGAGGTTATATTGTGTAATGTTAAAGGAAAATTGTAATATGACAAATAGAATGATTGATGATGATTTTTTGGAGGATTTGCAGTCTGATGGTATATTAAGTCCTGTCGTCGACCTAGTTAAAGAAAAAAACTTAATATTATCATTTCGTGACAATTACATTAATGTTTATCATAATAGCCACAGTATTTATAAAATAGTTCAAAAAAAGATGCCGGGGCAAAAATATAGGGTTGAATTTGATTTTAACCACGCAAGGTATACAAAATCCTATATAACATACCTAAACGAATTGAAAAATCTTGGTTTTAAGCTATCTAATAATACAGATAATGTTGCTTTTGATTACTACGAGTCGGGCAAATGTAAATCTGGTAACAACAAAATTTATACATATATAAGCAGCCTAGATGATCAGTTCTGGAAGAATTCATCAAATATATTAATCGCACTTGTGAATGACTTTTTTAGTAATAATGGGAAAGATTATTTCTGCGGTGAAGTAATAAAGGGGCAAAGAAAAAACAATAAAAATCGTTTTCTTGAAAAGAAACGTCAGCAGGATATTGCACTGGCAAATCGAAACGCAGATAATCCGTTTTTCATATATGACATTGAATATGCGGAGCCTAATGGGAAAAAGAAAGGTGTCCCTGGTCGGTTCGATATGTTAGGCGTGTATACTGAAAAAAGAATGGTCAAGAAACTTTTTTTGATTGAGTTGAAATCAACAATATATGCTTGCAAGAGTGAAACGAGCGGGATTATAAGCCACGAAAATGACATGGATAAATATTTAGATAACAAAAAAATGATTGATAAAAGGAAAAAAGAAGCGAAAGCTATAATTAAGGGATATAACACACTTTTTAATGGGAATTCTAAGTTAACATTTCCAAATAACTATCAAGACATAGATGTCGGCGCATTTTTCATTTTAACCGACGAGGCAATAACTCAAAAGCATATGATTAGGAAGTTCAATAGTATTATACTCGAAAATGACCGATGGGAAATAACCCAGGAGCTTTGCGAATCGATATTAAACGAGAAAAAGGATTTTGTCGATGCAGATAACAATTTATAGAGGAACGCATGAAATCGGCGGCACTCTTGTTGAGCTTAAATCTGAAAACAGTAGAATTCTAATTGATGCCGGTTATCCGATATTTCTGAATAACCAGCCTATTGGAGATGAGGTATCCTCGTACTCATATGATAAGCTGTTAGAAGTTGGCGTATTGCCGCATATTAAAGGGCTCTACAGCTGGGATAAGCCGGGGTTTGATGCGGTTGTTATCTCCCATGCCCATATCGACCATTACGGCTTGCTGCGCTATATCAATCCTATAATTCCGGTGTATCTATCAAAAGGGACTCGGAAGATTATCGATATATCTGCACTTTTTCTGCAGTCAGGACAATTTCTGTCGAAAACCTATGAATTTGATATGTATAAGCCTTTTAAAATTGGCGACTTTAGAATCATGCCTTTCTTGATGGATCATTCAGCTTATGATGCGGCGGCATTTGAGATTTCGGATAAAGAAAAAACAATCATTTATACCGGTGACTTTCGAGGGCATGGCCGAAAAGCCAATTGCCTTGATAGATTTATAAACACAGCAAAGAAAGGTGCTGATGCAATTTTAATAGAAGGTACGATGTTTGGAAGACAGAATGAGGAGGTTATTACTGAACAGGAACTTGAAGATAGAGTTGTTAAAAAAGTAAAAGATTTTAAAGGATCTGTTCTATTTCAGTCATCCAGTCAGAATATCGATCGGCTTGTGAGCTTTTGTAGGGCATCGCAAAGGCTTAATAGAATCTTTGTTGTGGATGTTTATACTGCAAATGTCCTGTATGAGCTAAAACAGCTTGGAAACAATAATTTACCATATCCATCTGTAGGTTATCCAAATATTAAGGTATTCTATCCATATTGGCTAACGCAGAAAATTTTCAATATGATTGGCGAAGAATATGCAAAACGGTTTTCTTCTTTTCATATCTCAAAAGAGAGGCTAAAGGAAATCCAGGCTAAAGTTGTTATGGCTGTTCGTCCTTCAATGCGGAAGGATATAGAGATAGTAGGTCTTCAAAACGGACTTTTTATGTATTCATTATGGAGCGGATACCGTGACAGCGAATATCAAAAGAAGTTTGAAAACTATTTATCTGAATCGGGCTTTAAGATAGACATAATGCATACAAGCGGACACGCCACCGTATCCGATATTTTCAGTGTAATTACTGGTTTGGAGCCCAAGCGGATAATACCTATTCACACAATGGAACCGGATATGTTTATTGGTCTATCAGATCGGGTTATTCTGAAAGACGATGGTGTAGCATTTTATGTTTGAAAGCTATTATGATGAGCTAATACTATAGGTTGCAACTACTTGACGCAATAGGCAGGACGACACACAAAATTGGCAACGTCAAGCAGCACAACGGGCTGCGTTCAGAATTATCATGCTGACAGCGAGGGTGTGGAGCTCAACTTCCGCGTGATGAGTGAAGCTGCGGCCACATTCCGGGAATGTGCCGCCATGCCGGAGGATTGGAATGTAAAGTATATGGGAAGATATCATTGTATTGACCTGATCCCGGGATTGTGGACAAATTGAACATCAAGTAAAATAAAAAAGAAGAGAGGATGTTCAATATGGCAAAAAAGTTTGACCCGGCATACAAGCTGGAAGTATGCAAGCAAGTAGAAATCGGAGGCGCAACGGTATCTGAGATAAGCAAAGAAACAGGAATACACGAAAATACTCTATACTCATGGTTAAGACGATATCGAGAAAATAAAGGTAGACCCTTTGTAGGAAGTGGTAATATTCTCCCCGAAAATGAGGAAATAGTTAGATTAAGGCGCGAAAATAAAGAATTACGGGAAGAAGTATACATTCTAAAAAACGCGGCAGCCTACTTCGCCAAGCACCAAAAGTAGAGCGGTATAAGTACATCAAGGCTGTGTCGATAGAAAAAGGGCTTAGAATTGCGAAGCTGTGAGATGTGCTGAATGTAACAAGGAGCGCCTATTACGCATGGGATGGACGCCCTGAAAGTAAACGAAGCATCCGTAAGAAAGAACTAACAGAGCAAGTTAAGGAGGAGTTTTTCAGAAATCATAAAATACCTGGAGCAAGAAAAATAGCTAAGAAGTTAAGTACACCAACAACGCCTGTGGGAAGAAACTCTGTAAGTAAAATTATGCGAGAAAACGGATGGATACCGAAGGTAGTGAAGAAATACAAGGCAACAACAAACTCAAATCATAACCTTCCGGTGGCAGAAAACATTCTTAACAGAGACTTTCATGCGGATAAGCTAAATCAAAAATGGGTTAGTGATATTACATACATTCCTACTGATGAAGGTTGGCTTTATCTGGCCGGAGT
>JAAZLQ010000103.1 GCA_012799255.1 Bacillota bacterium | reverse complement strand
TTTCTTTTGGTGCTTTTATTGTAGAAAAGATTGTGGTATTCTTATATCGTGAATTGAAAGAATTTTATTTTTGATAAATCAATTCTTTACAGGAGTGCGTATGGAGATTACATATCCGTTTGCTAAGGTATTTGTTGATAGCACGAACAAACTCAATATATTTTTTCTGCACGATGCAGCGCATTCCACCTTTCAGCAGATTGGAGAAATTGGGTCCGGCATCGTTGATTTCTGTGAGCTGGATTTTTCTGAGGTTCAGGAAAAAATACAGGCACTGGAAACCATGGCGATTTCCAATGCCGATTTTGAGGATATTCAGGCAGGGTTTTGGGAAGCGGTTGACCTGCTCAAAGAGAAACACGGCTATGCCCACTTTTTCTTGAACAGCGAGATCGTACGGACACTCTGTGCGCCTGATAAGTCCGCAGAAGAACAGATTGATTATTTACTGTTCCTCTTCCATTACTATTTTGAATTGCAGACACAGTACAGCGAGGCACTGGAGCTCTGCCTGAACACGCAGGTGCTGACAGAGTATACCCTTGCGGAGCGGTATGTGATGTTCTGTAATCTGCATACGGATTTCACGCAGCATATGCTCCGCTCCATGTATGGAATTGCGCCGATTGCAAACGGAAAGTTTGATACCGACAAGCTGATCCAATTTGACAGCTCCGTGGAAGTTGATACAAAAAAGGTTCTTCAGAATATTCACGAGGACAGCGACTACGCTGTGAGCATGTGGCAATATTTTTCCATTCAGAGTCTGGAGGAAATGCTCTATCTTGAATTTGCAGAAATGGTGAAACGGGGTATCCGGGTCAAGCGCTGCGTCCTATGTGACCGGTACTTTATTCTGACGGACAAACGCAGGCGGGATTACTGTGACCGCGTTTATGCTGGCAAACGCACCTGCAAGCAGATTGGGGCAAAGAAAAAGTTTAATGAGTCCGTTAGCGATGATATTTATCTGCTGCAGTTTCAAACCATCTACAACCGAATGTACTCCCGGTATTACCGTATGGATGCCTGGGACAGCGTCCGCCAAACCAACAAGCTAACAGAGGAACAGTTTAAGGCGTGGGTGTCAGAAGCATCTAAGGCGAGGCAGGCATACAAGGCAGGGGATATCAGCGGCGAGGAAATGATCGGACGGATTTCAAAAGAACCAGAACAGTAAAATGGCGTTTCCAGCAGACACGCTCGATTGCTATTTAAGTTTTACCGCAAGGCAATGATTTAGAATTTATTTTCGCCAAACAACCCAATACTACATAAAACTACAATATAGATTGCTTTTATGCTTTGCCTGGAGTATCATATGATTAGTCATATGACTTTGAAAGAAAGCGAGGTGCTTGCCGTGCTGGAAAACAACTTTCAAGATAGATGGATATCTCTGCAAGAAGCTTGTGACTATCTTGGCGTGAGGCGCCATACCGTCATGCGATGGATTGAGCAGCGCGGGTTGCCCGCGTCCAAGGTGGGAAAGCTCTGGCGCTTCAAAATCGTCGACATCGACGAATGGATCAAAAAAGGCGGAGCCTCCGACAAGCCGGAGGATATCACATGAACAGTTTTAAGATTTTAAATGCCCGCAGGCTTTCTGTGTTAGCCTTTTCCTTTTCTTTTGCGTATCTGCTCTCCTTTCTGTTTGAAGGGCAGGTGCTGTACAGCCTGATGGCTTTGTATGGACTAAGCCCCGGATTTTACATATTGGCTGCCATGCTTGCGCATTTTGCGGGGCTTTTCAGCTGCGGTCTGTTTGTCAAATCATATGGGATTGCCAAAAGAGTGATGCTGGGCGGTCTGGGGTTCTGCTTTGTTTCTGCTCTCCCCTTCTTTTTCGCCCCTTCCGCTTTATGGATAGGCAGCTTGATTGTCAGCGGATACTTTAGCGGCTGTGCGGTGGCGGCGTGGGGATATTTTCTCAAAGCCTTTACGCCGGGCAGCGAGCGCATGAAATCCTGCGCCGATGCTTTGATTTGTTCCAATCTGCTGATGATTGCCGTCAATGTGGTTGCCATGAACCGGTCAATCTTGGTCGGACTGAGCCTCTCGATGCTTTGTCTTGTGATCGGAGCGGTGTTGATATGTATGCTGCCTGCCCGGCAGGAGAATGAGTGGAGCCAGACACCCAAAAGCAGGATGGGAGGCATCAAAAATCCGCTGCTGCTCTTATGCCTTTTTGTCTTCATCATCACCATCAATTCCGGCCTGATGTATCAGGTCATCAACCCCGCCTTTGAGCATCTGACAGGGCTTGCAAGCTGGTATTGGGCCGCGCCTTATATCGCGGTGCTCGCTCTGATGCGGAGCCTGCCCAGGAAGGCAAATCGCTCAAGATTCTTGTATGTCGGAATGACAATGATGATGGGGGCATTCATCAGCTTTATGCTGCTGGGGCGAAATACTTCCGACTATCTGATTATGGATACGCTGATGCTCGGCGCCTGCGGTATTTTTGATCTG
>JAAZLQ010000339.1 GCA_012799255.1 Bacillota bacterium | reverse complement strand
TCGAGAAATGGGCAAAACAACAAAAAACCGATACCCCATCCAGGTATCGGCTTCAAATGTTCTGTTCTTGGATAAAAAAATGGTGGGCCATCGGGGATTCGAACCCAGGACACCCTGATTAAGAGTCTGTTTCAGACTTTCCACCTATCTACGTGACCGTCCACATTTGACTGTTTAGCTGGGACTATGTCATCCAAGTATTCCGTGGCTGACCATAGAAAATTGCTGCTGTGCGGGCTTAAATATGTCAAAAATATGTCAGCTACAATGCTATTCTTACCAACTAAAACACTTCCCAATTTATGTTAGTCGCCCACGCATTGCCTACACTTGCGACCAGCGCAATATGCCCATTATGCTTGGGGTAGATACGCGCTTAGACGTTATAGCGAACAATCGAGTCTGCTTTTCTACTTCCACTCAACCGTAATGGCCTTAATTACAGGGGGAATAGAATACCCCTTATTCCCGAGATTGAAATGAATGCCATCGAGACTCGGTTGAAACCAATGATGAGTATCGACATTTGGGGTTCCAGCAAATTTATTGCGAAGATAGGCATCAAAATAAAGCCAACCATCAACGTTCTCCCGCATTGATGAAATCCCCGCATGCCCAATAAACGAGGTTTCATACGATGCCTTTTTCCCTTCTTGAAATGGATCTCTTACCTTGATACGAATCATTACCTGATATTCGCCGAAAGGTAGCTCGATGCGCCCATTTTCAATAGAATTAGCATAGTCGTCATAATCATCATCGAAGTGCCACGCAGCTTCTATCCACTGAAAATCTTCAATCGCCAAAGCCACCACTGAGTTCTCCCCTAACCGCAAATTCTCTGCCATTGCATACGAATAGACTGTTTGATTTTCCATATTGACAGCTACTAGATACAAGTGCGCTCGATTTGTTGCTGGTACTTCAAAGATTAAGATGCTGTTTGTCGCTGCATCTTGCCTTGATATAGCCTGCGTAAATGCGGCGCTTTCGTCAGGGTATACCAGTCTTGCTCCAACGGTATTAACATGAACATTAACTGCACCAACCGGTAAAGCAGATGGTTTAGCATTAACGCTCGATAGTGCACTCCAATCAATATCCACCTGAACCAAAGATTTACCTTCTGCAGGTTTTGGGGTTAAGTTGCTACTTGACGAACAGGCGGAAAGAAGAACAACCATTAAGAATAGGGCGGCAAATCGATGTACACCTCTCAAGCTCATCATTACACGCTCCTTCTTCAATAGTGGGAATAGGCCATTTATTTGACTTCGTCAATCAGGCCGATAGTTCAACACTCACAAGTGGCTACGCAAGTAGCTTTATATGACGGCAACACTTGTATCTCATTCATTGGCTACAAGTGCACTACACGGACGACTAGACAAGGGTACTAATGAGCACACTCTACATGGAACCGCAAATCACTTTGGCACGACCTTCCAGATTGCGGAAAACAGATAATCCTACCAACAATTAGAAGCGCGCCTCATGTAGAACCATCTAGTCCCTTAGAAAATCAGGAGTTCTTTTCTGTATCGATACTTCGGATCTTCTTATGATACTCACTTGTATTGATATATCCCCGCTTGTGAGCAACTGCGGCTGACACCTTAGCTTGCTCAGCCCGTTTGACTTCTACACGCTCACCCGATACTTTCTTGCGTATGTCTTTATAGATCCGCACAACTGCTCAAGATATTTCGTTTCCCGGGCGAGACAACTTTCTATGTTCCCTAAGTTACGGCATTGTTTTTCGTAAGAATCCGGGGGCAATATGCCTTGATTATACAGAGATTGTATTTCACCTTTTCTAAACCGTATAAACTTCGGAATAGAACTTTTGAGTGTTCTTAAGGTAACAACAAGACCGCCAGTATTATCGCGATGGAAATCTTTCGATTCCTTCCTTTTCTTATAGTCTTTAAGCTCCTTTTGGTACGTCGATATGCGCGATACAGCTATATCTCCCTTCCACTCAGGTGCCTCACTTAGACCTTTTGCCACTCTGTAGACGAACATCCCCTTTCCTCCCCCGAACGCCGCAGCAGCAGCATTTGCGGGCAGTGACTCTTTTGATTCAGACTGCACATTATCTTCTTCCCTTTTTAAAAATCCAATGATTGTATCTATATCGGAAGGGGCTGTTGAATCCGGGACATTTACCATAGAATCATATTTAGCACCCATCTTACTTTGAAATTCCCGTTCTTCGCGTTTTTGAGAAATCTGTTTCGGCAATGTGAACAGCCAAATCACGAAAAACACGCCAATTATGTACCCAATAACCATTCAAAACAGCCTCCTTTTTCTTAGCAATATACGTCAAATGGCTACTCCGCTCGACCGCAATATGTCGAATGATTATCGGAAATCGCTAATATCCGCTCTTAATATGTCACCTTCCACCCCTACCGAACGCTTCCCAATCCTTACACGAAGCCCCTTCATTTATCTCCACTCGCCGAAATCCACCCCGTGGATTGGCACACTTACCGCGGCTATCGATTGCCCGGTAGAAACTAGCGGTATGCTCAACATCACGTCT
>JAAZLQ010000261.1 GCA_012799255.1 Bacillota bacterium | reverse complement strand
GTTGGATTGGGAGTTGGATTGGGAGTTGGGCTTGGTGTTGGCCAGCTCGGTTGACTCCAAGATGGTGTCTGCTGCAAACTAGGTGCCCACCACTCCCAGGCACTGGCTTGTGCAAATGGGGCAACGACTAGAACACATATAACAACAATAAGACTAAGACGTTTCAAGCTGTTTCCTCCTAATAATGTAGTAAATGCAATACCCATTATAGCAGGAAAAACGGACGAGCTTGTACGCCAAAATCTGGGATTGTCCTGTTCTACTCCTAGTTACTCAAACGCAAGAGTTCTTGAATTATTGCTTTTAAAGAAAAGCTACCTTTGGAAAACACCTTGCCGTCGATAACTACAATCGGCAATGGCCTCTCTCCTCCCCAGGTGCTTCGCCTGGCTTCCAAACTGTCTTCTTTTACCAGTCTTACCGTAACGTTTGAGCCAAACCGCCTCTTTACTCCTCGCCTCAAATAAACTACAGCCTCTCCCAGAGGCAAACTTTTCCTTCAACCACCACAAGATGACAAAATAAACCTGGGATTCCCACATACAATTACTTCCATTTCTAGCCCCCCGTGTTCAAGTCCTTGGTTAGTATATGTATCATCCTCGACCAAGAACCCTTCGCCAGAGACTAGGAGCTTTCCTTTTTTCAGCATCCTCCAACTCCCGCAAGCGAGCTCTAGCTTTAAACAGCTCTTCCTCTGTCTTCTGCACACTTACTTCCCATTGTGCCATGGCTTGCTCCTGATTCTGCTTTAAACTAACAAAGCGCCTTTCTAGACGTTCCAGCCTAGTCGTCAAAGGGGTGAGATCCACTGGATCGGGCAACCGAAACTCCCTTTTCCACTTATCCATTTCTTCCCTTACTGTTTCCCATTCCTTTAACGTCCGAAATGCCTTTTCGATAAAAGCGGCCTGTAACTTGGCCTCTTCAGATTCTCTTCTCTGCTGTTCTTGCTGCTTCTCTTCCGACTGGGGTACAACTATCGGTTCTGGGTGTTTCACCACTGACTCCGCCTCTCCAGTCCGAGCAGCAGGGACGGGGGCGGGTTCAGTCACCTGTTTGGACGTATACATGGGGATGGTGAGACCTCCATGCAGAAACCAAGCATAATCAAAATCTGCACGGTCAACTTGCTCCCGCTGAGACCATTCTCCGAAAGAGGCTTTGTAAAAGTGACTCCCTTCCATCCAAAAAACACTCCAATTATTGTCTTCGAATGAATAACCCACACTAGCAGCATGATACTCACCTGTGGAAACTTGCTTCGTCGAAGACCAGGTCTGATCTTTTTCCCGAACTCTAATACTTATTGGGTCAGTTTCTTCCTGCCAGAAAAGATACAATCTATCCGCTGAAATCAATTGTGGATAACTGCAACGGGCTTCTGAGAAACTTACTGCACCACTCCACACACCATGTTCCATGTTGTACACTCGGTAGAGCAGGTGTTGATCGTTGTGCCCCAAGTAGACCAAGTGCAAATAGTGATCGTCATGCCAGCTAGCACTGTAACTTGAGTTTCCTGGAAATACGTTGGTGGACACTGTTTGTGGTTTTGACCACTCGCCACTAAAGACCTGATGACGTAATAGTGCACTATGGCCTGGAGACTGATTTACAAAGTAGAAGAGATGACTATTTCCCAGTCCATCTGTAACCAATTGACCTCCACCACCGTAAGGTTGACCTAGTTCAACCATTTCACTCTGCAATTCATCCCGCCCGCTGAAAAACCAAGCATAATCACCGTTAAGAAATGCCACGATACGGATTTGACTATCTTGCATAGTCGCCACAACATCTTTCACGTTCTCCCGTAACACCCTGCCCTCACCCTGCATAGAGTGGATTATTAACGATTCCCCGCGTAGTTCCACAGTACTGAATTTTTGATGACTTAATCTAATTAACATAGCAACACCCCCTCACCACTAAGGTATGCAAGGGCCTGGACATTCAGACATTTTCCGCCAAGATACGCACCCCGTTTCACTGCCGGCATACTATGGTTTAGAGAAAGGAGGATTACGGATGAAGTGTGATTACGAACCTGACTTTCAACGGGAGGTAATTTATGTAAATAAGGTCTACAACGAATGTTCTATTATTGACTGTCCTACCTATCGAATCCCGATTCCCCCCACATTCCCGTTAGCGGTCAATATCGTGGACTGTAATGTTACCGATATTGTAGCCGAGGCAACTATTGTGGGGCCAAATGAGATGGACGTTGTTGTCACCTTTATTATGAACGTGGAATACGACAGTAACGGAATGACTCAGTTCATTCAGCAGACGGCCCAATACCGTCGCCGGGGTGTACGGGTAGAAGGTGCCTTACCCGGAATGGGTACAGTTGTTCTTCCTTTGATCCGCTGCTTGAATTGCCGGGCTGTAGATGGCGGCACAGTCATCGAATGTGACGTAGGTATTTACCTAGTACTAAAGGCTGTTGCCCTAGTCCAGTTGGAGGTCATGGCCCGCTTCGCTCCCGAACCACCAGAATGCGAGCAAGTATCACCGATAGGCTGCGCAGAGTGGTTCGAGCTGGCTGAGTCTGGTGCTTTTTGGCCCCCATTTCCACCACAACCTGTTAGAGAGCACCGCTAAAGAAAGACCAAGTCCAGCAGCCTGCTGGATTTGGCTTTCCTGGATGAGAGGACAACCCTGAAGGGAGTGGTGAGGTGCGAGTTCTGATCATAACGCGGTTCTATAAAAACGGGCAGACAACCCATGTGGCGGATCTCTGTGCAGAACTAATCCGCCAAGGACACCAAGTGATGCTAGTTATTACTCAGCTCCATGATCCAATTTATGTTCAGTGGTTAAACGCAAGAAGGATACTCTATCTCACGACCTCTGACCCCCGTAAACTCTATAAGCACCTGGTAGAATGGCAACCGGATATCATCCATAACCATTCTGCCCACACCCTAGCCGCTACCATCGATTTAGGTCAGCACCTACAAGTTCGGACCCTGACCACAGTTCATTACCTAGACTTTGAACCTCGTGAACTATTGCAGGAACAAAGCGCTGTCGTTTTAATAAGTGAGGAAATGAAAGCCTTTTTTTCTAATCTTTCTGTACCAACCTTCGTGGTGGAAAATGGTGTTAATATACCTTTACCGAACCACTTCCGAAAACCCTGGCAAAAACGTGCTCTGATATTAGCCCAGGTAACTGCGGAAAAAGAGGAGAACTTCCGCCGCATATCACGGGATCTCCTTGATTGGGGTTGGAAGGTTACCAGTGCAGGTAATTGGCGGTTTAAAGGAGTCAAACACCTCGGTTGGGTCAACGATGTGTGGCCCTTACTAAAACAGGCAGATCTAGTGGTCGGGACCGGAAGGGCAATCAGAGAAGGAATGGCAGCAAACTCCGCAGTGTGGATTTTGGGCACATACTCCGACGGCTTGGTCACACCTGAAAACGTCGAGCTACTTCGACAAACAAACTTTAGTGGCAGGACTTCAAAACGCGAGTACTGTTCTCAAAGTGCCAGTGGAGATCTGAAGGATCCATCGATCGAGCGCCTTCAGGCCTTAGGTAACTTCGGAAGGCAATACGCTAGTGAACATTTTTCCAGCAAAAAGATGGCAGAAAAACTTGCCCTTATTTATAAAGGGATTCTAGAAAGCTAGAAGCGTGACAAGCAGAACCCATTAACAGGAATTTGACTAGTTTTGTCAAACTAGTTAGGGATGGAAGGAGGAACTGCCATGAAGCTAGTGATCACTGTGGTAGAAGACAACGATGTTGGCTTTCTTATGGAAGCGCTTGTGGAAGGCGGATTTCAGGCGACGAAATTGGCCAGCACAGGAGGGTTTTTGCTCCAAGGAAACACTACACTCTTAATTGGTGTTCAGGATAATCAGGTTGAAACAGTATTGGACATCATTCGCTCCACGTGTGCTCCTCGCAAAAAGATCATTCCTCAAATTGCACCGGAGCTACCAACGGCCATTGGTGTTCCCGTTGAAGTTGAAGCGGGTGGTGCCATTGTGTTTGTTATTGACATAGATCAGTTCTGGAAGTTATAGGGCTAAAAGCCAAGCAAGCAATGTTACTGCGTTTACCACCGCATGGGCGATTATTGATATGAAGATATTCTCGGTGCGTACAAAAAGGATGCCCAGGATAATACCGGCAAACAGCACTGGGATGAACTGCAACACATAAAAATGCAGAACGGTAAAGAGTAATGCGGCGATAAGCACGGCCCTTCTAGGACCAACACGTTCGCTCAAAAGATCCGCGAGTAGGCCCCTAAAAAACAGTTCTTCACTTAATGGTGCTCCCACAACCAAGAGGAGCATTACTCCGGAGACTATTAGGGGCTTATTACTCGTTAAGAGGGACTCTACTCCCGCACGATCGCTCAAGATCAAATCCTGTACCACTTGATTACCTAAGATGTTACGGGCAATCACATAGGTTAAAGAACCAAGCAGTGTATTGACCACATAAAGAGCCAATCCGCAGACTAGACCCCAAGCGACTGTTCCCAAATTCAACGGACCGAAGACTTCCTTGCGTGACCCTAAGATTCCCCCCACAACAAACAGAAGCTGTTGCCAGATTAACAGCGCCAACCTCACATCTTCGGAGGGGATCAGTACTCTCGCAACCAGAGCAGTGAAAAACAGAACTCCCATTACGAGGAAGAACCAAAATGCTCGCCTTCTATATTGGTCCATTGACAACCACCTCTCCAAGAGGAAAGGAGCGCAACTGCGCCCCTGTTTAACATCATCCTCCGAACTCATTCGCTCCTGTCTGCCAGGGTGTGCTAGTAGGTAAGCGGCGCTCACCCCGAATGGACAAAACATTCCACCAATAACGATATGCATCCCCACGCAATACATCCCAATAGAATCTCGTATCAGAGTACCCTATGATCATCCCCTCCTTCTATATCACTTGTACGCAGCACAAGGAGATTATGTCATAGCACTATTTTCCTATATTCTGTAATTAGGCGCTTCTTTGGTGATCTGAACGTGATGGGGATGGCTCTCCTGAGTCCCCGCCGGGGTAATTCGTACAAAACGGCTATGGAGATACAAGCTTTCCAAATCTGGAGCTCCGCAATAACCCATTCCGGCCCTCAATCCGCCGAGCAACTGAAAGACTGCATCGCTAAGCGACCCTTTAAACGGTACCCGCCCTTCAATTCCTTCCGGCACAAGCTTATTGGCATCGCTTTGGAAATAGCGGTCCTTGCTTCCCGCTTTCATTGCTCCAATGGAACCCATCCCACGGTAGACTTTGTAACTACGGCCTTGATATATCTCGGTTTCACCTGGACTCTCCTCCGTACCAGCTAAAAGGCTACCAAGCATTACGGAACAACCGCCGGCCGCCAAAGCTTTGACAATGTCTCCCGAGTAACGTACGCCCCCATCAGCAATAATAGGAACACCGTACTCGCGGGCAGCTTGTGCACAATCCCAGATCGCAGTTAGTTGAGGAACCCCCACCCCTGCCACCACTCTAGTCGTACAAATTGATCCGGGCCCGATTCCAACTTTTACGGCGTCTGCTCCAGCCTCGATAAGTGCTTTCGTGGCAGCGGCCGTGGCAACATTTCCAGCCACAATATCCACCCGATCGCCAAACATCTCCTTTAGCTCCCGAAGAGCTTTGAGAACTCCTTGTGAATGCCCATGGGCAGTGTCAATCACCAAGGCGTCCACACCTGCATCAACTAATGCCTTACTACGTTCAACCCGTTCTTCACCTACGCCGACCGCTGCAGCAACTAAAAGGCGACCTTTGTCATCTTTAGCCGACTCCGGATATTGTCTAGCCTTTTCAATATCTTTGATGGTGATTAAGCCCTTGAGAACGTAATGTTCATCCACCAAGGGCAACTTTTCAATGCGGTGTTTATGTAGAATCGCTTTAGCCTGTTCTAGGGTCGTGTTAACAGGAGCTGTAATCAGGTTTTCCTTCGTCATCACGTTACCCACAGGCTGATTTAAGTTCTCTTCAAAAACCAAGTCCCGATTGGTTAAGATACCAACCAATCTCCGTTCCTTATCCACAATGGGAACACCTGAAATTCTGTAGCGAGCCATTAAAGCCAGGGCATCACTAATCAGGTGCTGAGGGCTAAGATAAAAAGGATCAACAATTACTCCACTCTCAGAGCGCTTCACCCGATCGACTTCGCTAGCCTGTTCATGGATGGTCAGGTTCTTGTGGATTACACCTATACCTCCCTCCCGGGCCATAGCAATGGCCATACGCGACTCTGTAACGGTATCCATCCCAGCACTGACCAAGGGTATGTTCAAGCGAATGTTCCGCGAAAACTTGGTACTTAGTTGCACATCCGAAGGCAACACCTCTGATGCCATCGGTATTAAAAGTACATCGTCAAACGTGATCCCCTCACGTCCAAATTTTTCATTAAAGTCCACAAATGGAGCCTCCTTTTTTCCTGCCTTACACCATTCATTTTGTGGATATTTTATCATAAAAGGGGTAAATAGCAACTAAGTAGGTTCACAAAAAGCAGGAAACCGGCAACGAAATTAGAATTAACTTTAGATGAAGGAGCGAACATAGGAGGTATAATTAAATGGATATTCGCAAAATAGCAGTACTAGGCGCGGGCCGACTAGGCAGGGGTATTGCCGAATGTGCTGCCAGCAAAGGCTACGATGTAGTTTTATTTTCCCAAGGTGCAGGGGGACAAGATGCCCTTAGGCGGATTGAGAAAAGTCTCGATCGCAAGTTAGCCAAGTGGGGAATTACTGAATCTGAAAAACGGCTCATCTTGGGTCGCATCAGTTATACGTTGGATCTGAAAGAACTTAGTAAAGCTGATTTGCTCGTTGAAGCTACAATAGACCACTTTTACACAAAACAAGAGTTATTGCGCACTGCTGATCATCTCTGTGGTCCTGAGGTTGTTTTTATTTCTACTACCTCCACATTAAAGGTTTCGGAGTTGGCTAGAGGCATCAACCGTAACGATATGTTGGTGGGTCTCCACTTTATCCCTCCAGTACCTGATGTACCAGTTGCAGAACTAGTCAGAGGAACCCATACCTCTGAGAAGGCGATAGAAATAGTACGGCAATTTGCTGCTCGCCTAGGCAAGCAAGTATTTGAAATTCAAGAGAGCCCTGGTCTGATCAATCCCCGTGCACTCGTGACACTGGTCAATGAGGCTGCCTACATGGTTGATGAGGGTGTGTGCACCGCCAGAGATGCTGAATTAGTCTTGAAGGAAAGCTGGGGGATGACCCAAGGACCTTTAGAAATGGCTGACCGTTTGGGTCTGGATTTGGTTCTGAATTGGATGGAGCAACTCCAAAAAGAATTTGGTCCCCGCTACGCCCCTTGCCCCCTTATTCGCCGTTACGTCCGTGAGCGACGCTTAGGTGTCAAGACTAGACTGGGCTTTTTTGCATATACCGAAGATGATGCCATCGTTACTGACGACGAAGGCCAACAGGAGGATTGATTAGGATGAATGTTTTCGTTTTGAACTGCGGTTCTTCTTCAGTAAAATATAAGTTGTATTCCATGGAAAATGAGCACGTTCTAGCGGAAGGACGGGTTGAACGTATTGGCCAAGACAATGCGGTAATTACTCATCAATCCACTGGAAAAGAGAAAATTTCTAAAACTATGCCCATTTTGGAGCATACAATTGCTATCCAGGAGAGCTTGAATCTATTAACACACCCCGAGCATGGTATTCTAAAAAGTGTGGACGAAATCGATGCTGTAGGGCATCGTGTAGTTCATGGTGGCGAGTCTTTCTCCGACTCTGTCTTGATTAATGAGCGGACTAAAGAAATCCTGGATTCTTTGGCTGAACTAGCACCTCTGCATAACCCAGCTAACGTAACCGGAATTAGGGCTGCTGAAAAGATCATGCCCGGTGTTCCCCAGGTAGCTGTTTTTGACACGGCTTTTCACAGCACAATTCCACCACACGCTTACTTATACGCTATTCCTTACAGTGTTTACCAACGCCATAAAGTAAGGCGTTATGGTTTCCATGGAACCAGCCACAAGTATGTCTCGCAGCGGACCGCTGAGCTCATGGGTAAAAACATCGAGGATCTTAAAATCATCTCCTGCCACCTCGGCAATGGGGCCAGTATTGCCGCCATTGCAGGGGGCAAATCAATTGATACCTCCATGGGCTTTACGCCACTTGAAGGCTTAATGATGGGTACTCGAAGTGGAGATATCGACCCAGGGGCGATTTTTTACATCATGAAGAAAGAAAACCTCTCTCTCCACGAAATTGACTCCATGTTGAACAAGCACTCGGGTCTTTATGGCATCGCTGGAGTGAGTGATATGCGTGATATCGAGAAGGGAATCGCCGAGGACGATAAGTTGTCCACTCTGGCCTTTGCCATCTATGAATACCGTATTCGCAAGTACATCGGCTCCTACGTGGCCGCTATGAATGGTGTCGATGCGATTGTCTTCACCGCTGGTATTGGAGAAAACACACCTAGCTTGCGAAGCGAATTATGCAAGAATCTCCCTTACTTGGATATCCACATTGATGAGGAGAAAAATAAGATCCGCGGAGAAGACGTGGAAATTTCCACACCAGATTCCAAAGTCAAGGTCTTTGTAGTACCCACCGATGAAGAGCTAGTTATTGCACGGGATACAGCAAGTATCGTCTAAAAAAGAAATCACAATAAATATGCTCCCTGTCAAAAAGACAGGGAGCATTTTCATTTAGCGGTTCATCTTAGCTTGTAAAGCGGTGACTACCTATAGTTATTTTGGCAGGACGACTATGCATGAAACGATCCGTGGACTGGCGAGGATTGAAGAAAAACAGTGCCCCACCTGTTGGATCATTTCCATTTAAAGCCTCAAGTGCTGCCTTTCTGGCACTTTCATTAGGGGTCATATAAAAACTCCCGTTTTGAATCGGCTGAAATGCATTTTTCTGAAACAGCACGCCTCTTAATGTATCCGGAAACTGTGGGCTCAACATCCTGTTGATAATAACAGCTCCCACGGCGACTTGCCCCACGTAGGGCTCTCCCCTGGCTTCAGCATGGATCATCTGCGCTAACCATTCAACCTCTTGGGAAGTAAGATGTACACCTGCGGGATAGTACTTAACTGAGTCCAAAGGCACAACTAAACGCTGACCCACTCGAATAGAATCGGACTCCAAACGATTGAGCTCCTTTAGTTCCTGGACGGTCAATCCATATGTGGCTGCAATCCAGTATAAACTATCACCAGACTCGACTTGATAGACTGTATATGGTTGATGCCTGACCGGACTCGGGGTTGCAGGTACTGGGCTGGGCTCGTCACCTCCAGGAACATCATTCGCCAACGCTAAGTCTTCCATGCTGGCGGGCTCGTCCAAAGTCAAAGGATCACTTACCGCACCTATTTGGAAAAGAAGCAGGATTACCACAGCTAGATAGCTGAAGATTACGAAGCGCTCCTTGTTTTGATGTAATTGCTCGTTCAATTTCTGAACCTCTTTCTTAAGAATAATTGCCATGTAATTATACTAGGAAAAAGGTGGAGTGTCAATTTGTCCCACTAGAGGATCTCCTTGGTTGCAAATGCATGGTGGACATAATATACTTAAAAGTGCCAAGGAGGTGGACGAATGAGCTTCTTACGGGAATTACTTACGCCCAAACGAGTTATTTCATTTGCCGTTATCGCCTTAGTATTAGTCTTTTTCTCAAGGCAGCTTGCCACTGTCCTATTGCCTTTTTTGATCGCTATTAGCTTTGCGGTTATCTTAGAACCAGCAATAGGTTTTCTGGAAAGGCGTTTGCGTTTCCCACGTGGAATAGCGGTCTTAGCTACCCTGGTTGCCGTTGCTGGGCTGGCTTGGTATGGTATCGTGCTTGTTTTGGGCGAGATCATCGGTCAATTGATGGATTTGGCTGCACTCCTGCCACTC
>JAAZLQ010000124.1 GCA_012799255.1 Bacillota bacterium | reverse complement strand
CTTGTCACGAAGGGACATAGAGATTCTACTTCATCCTACAGTGGGTTGACACTATCAGACTCAGAACAGGGTTTTACATAGTGTTCAAGAAATGCTAGAATTAGTTCATCTCGAGATTTAAGAGGAGCGATCAGTATGGATAAATTAGCTCTCCATGGTGGGACACCCGTTCGGAATAAGCCTTGGGTTTCCAAATATATGGGAAGTGAGGAACTGGGCGCTGAGGAGAAGGCTCGGGTCATGGAGGTGTTGGAAAAAAAGCGCATCTTCCGTTATCTGCCTACGGGATTGGAAAACTCGGAGGCCAGTGCCCTAGAAGATGAGTATAAGAACTTTTTGGGCACCAACTATGCCTTGGCTGTTAACTCGGGAACCTCAGCATTGATCTGTGCTTTGATTGCTGCAGGGGCTGGGCCAGGAGATGAGGTAATCATCCCCGCCTATACCTGGGTGGCTACGGCGGCAGCAGTGGCTATTTGTGGTGCAATTCCGGTCTTGGCTGAAATAGACTCCAGTTTGACACTTGATCCAGAGGATCTAGCCAGAAAAATCACTCCCCGTACTAAAGCCATCATTGTAGTACATATGCGAGGGATTTCAGCGGCAATGGATGAAATCATGAAAATCGCCAAAGAGCATGACATTATGGTCATTGAGGACGCGGCTCAGGCAAATGGTGGTACGTATCAAGGGCGCATGCTTGGCTCTATAGGTGATTTAGGCTGTTTTAGTCTACAGCAATCCAAAGTTATTACTACCGGTGAGGGTGGGATGTTGGTAACCAACTCAGAGGTGCTCTGGCAACGTGCTGTGCTCTATCACGATGGTGCAGGTTATCAGTTCCGTTTTATCGATCGAAAGATTCCTGCCTTTCCTGGTCAGAACTATCGACTCACCGAATTGCAGGCAGCGTTATCCCTAGGTCAGCTGGAGAAAATGCCTGCAATTTTGCACAGTTCACGTACTAACAAAGCAAAGCTTGTGAAACGTCTACAAAGTCAATCCAAGATTGAGCTCTCGCCCGTCTTTGGTACAGAAAGGGATCTCGGTGTCAGCTTGGTCTTTTATGTGCAAGATGAGCCAACTGCTAGGAAAGTAGCCCACGCCCTCACATTTGAAGGGGTTCAAGCGTTCCAGGTTTATGACCACCAGGTTAATGATCAACATGTTTACGTAAACTGGGAGTTCCTTATGGAAAAAAGGGATCCATGGGGCGGCAACTATCCTTGGAGCTTAAGGGATGATAGTCCGAATTATTCTAAGGACAGTTGTCCAGCTAGCCTAGGGCTCTTGAGTAGGGCAGTGCAGATTCACCTTAATCATATGGTGACGGATGAAGATCTTGATGATATTGTGACCGCAATCAACAAGGTTGCCGCCCATTTATTGTAAGACTTTTGAGTAGTGGGGAGGAGATGAAGATGCGGTTCACGAAATACCATGGACTGGGTAATGACTTTATATTTTTAGAGGATTTTGAAGGATTGCTGTTACCCCAAGGAGAATTTCTTGCTCAGAAGCTTTGTCATCGCAACTTTGGTATAGGAGCAGATGGTTTAGTCTTGATCGTCAAAGACGCTGGCCTTTACACTATGCGGATTTTCAACGCGGATGGTACTGAGGCAGAGATGTGCGGTAACGCTATTCGGTGCATGGCAGACTATTTGCTTCAAGAAGGTTTAGTTAGTGGCCAGCTTCTGCATATTGGTTCTTTGGGAGGTACTAAAGAAGTCCGTGTAGAAGAAGGAACTTATATAGTAGACATGGGGGAACCTGATTTTTCTACTGATCTGGGTGAAAAGATTACTGTTTTATCCCAAGAACATCCGTGGACGATCTATCCCGTATCTATGGGGAATCCTCACGGAGTAGTGTTTGTGGAAGATCTAGCGGACTTAGATTTTGAGTTCTGGGGACCTCGTTTGGAAAGCGATCCTATTTGGCCAAATAAGGCCAATATTGAGTTCGCGCAGGTACTCAGTTCCAATCATTTAAAAGTGATGGTATGGGAGCGTGGAGCAGGCCCCACCTTGGCTTGTGGGACAGGAGCCTGTGCGGCTACGGTGGTTGCTATCAAACAAGGCCTAGTAACTGGACCAACCAGGGTCTCTTTACCTGGAGGAGATCTTTCCATCGAGTGGGGGCCTAATAATCGTGTCTACATGTCAGGACCAGCCACAAAGGTCTTTACAGGTGATATCAAACTAAAGTAATAGAAGAAAATGGGAGATGATTAGTGTGATCGTACTAGCACATCGTGGGTACTCAGCAAAAGCACCAGAAAACACAATGGCAGCTTTTGAACTTGCGTTAGAGGTGGGATCAGGCGGTTTGGAACTTGATGTCCATTTGACCAAGGACGGGGAGGTCGTCATTATTCACGACGATACAGTGGACCGTACCACAAACGGGACTGGACGCGTGGATTCGTACACTATGGCCGAACTTAAAGAGCTTGATGCTGGTTCCTGGTTTTCGCCGGAGTTTGCAGGTGAGAAACTACCTACCTTGCGTCAGTTACTTGACTTAGTCAAAGACAAGGATATTTTGCTGAATATAGAGACGAAAACGGCACTAGGCTTTGAACAGTTAAATGAAACCTTGGCGTCGCTTTTGGATCAATATGATCTGTGGGAAAGGACAATCATTTCTTCCTTTAACCATTATTCTCTGGCCCACATGAAAGATATTCGTTTGCAGGCCAAGACTGCTATCCTGTATAATGCCGCTCTAGTCAACCCGTGGGTTTATGCTAAGAGCATTGGTGCTACAGTTCTACATCCATACCATAAGACTATCATTCCTGAGATTGTCACTGCTGCTCAGCAAAATGGCATGATGGTGAATGTATGGACAGTTGATAAACCGGTTGATGTTGAACGGATGAAGGCTGCGAAGGTTAACGGAATAATTACGAATGTGCCTGATCAGGTGCAAAGTTTGTTATAAAGAACTGCTGTAAGGAGGTTTGTTATGGCTCTGAACTCATATCTGGAGGAACTCAGAATCGATAGTGATTGGATTCTAGCTGCCATTGGTGAGAACGTTATGATCTCTGATTTAAAGCACAATTTAGTCTGGATGAGTCCCCCTGCTAAAAAGCTCTTTGCGGAAATGAGCTCGACAACTGGGATTACACCAGATAGAATGATGGGAAAGAGTATTGGTCCATATCATAAGGATTTTGCCCGAGTGAGTGCGATTCTTAAAGAGCCAAAAAACCTTCCACACACAGGTTATGTCCAAATTGGCAACTTCTACGCTCGCCTTACTGCATCTGGCATCACGGATCCAGATGGTAACCTTGTGGCAAATGTAGTTGTTTGGAGAAACATCAACGAAGAAAAGCGTTTAGAACTCGAGATTAAGGATGCTTACGAGAAGATCCAGGAGGAGCAGAAGCTTTCGCAGCAGATCGTTGATGATTTGGCTGTGATCCCGGAAAAAATTGCCCATTTGGTAAACTCCATAACGGCTATTGCTAAGCAAACCAATCTAGTTGCCCTTAATGCGTCAATCGAGGCAGCAAGAGCTGGTGAACATGGTCGGGGCTTTGAGATTGTAGCTCAAGAGATTCGTAAACTATCTGACGGGTCCACGGAGGCAGCCAACAAGGTACAAGAAGCAATTGATGAAGTGAACAGTCTTATTGGACAGATACTTGCCTTGCGCAATAAATAGATTGATTGAAGATGCCCCTAAGAGGGCATCTTTTTTTCAACAAAATAGGGCCGCTGGTGCTTAGAGTACACCAACTCGGCCCTTGTTTCGAAGTTTTGAAGTTAACACAAGTCTGTTAGATCTGTATTTGCCAAAGCAACAACTAGATCCACACAAGCAGTAACATCCCTCATGTCCACCATTTCGGACGGCGAGTGTACGTAGCGAGTGGGGATGGAGATGGTTCCGGAAGGTACCCCAGCACGGGTTAAATGGATAGCGCCCGCATCTGTTCCACCAGCCTCCAATACTTCCATCTGATAAGGAATGTTGTTTTCCTCAGCCAACTTTACGAGTAGTTCTTTTACTTTAGGGTGGACAATCAAGGAGGAATCCTTCACTTTTATGGCAGCGCCTTTGCCTAAAGAGACTTCCATGCGTCGCGCTTCTGGCATGTCACCTGTTAGGGTTACATCTAGGGCAATACCTAAATCTGGATCCACACCATAGGCTGCTGTACGGGCACCCCTGAGCCCTACTTCTTCTTGGCTCGTGAACACAAAGTAGAGGGTGTTCATGGGGTTGGAAATTTTCTTCAAAGCATCGATGAGAACGGCACAGCCAACCCGGTCATCCATGCTCTTGGCTATCAGACGATTACCTAAGTCCGTAAACTCACGGTGGAAAATGCCAAACTCGCCAACTTTAACTTTCTTCAGTGCTTCTACTTTGCTTTCAGCACCAATATCAATATAAAGCTTATCAAGGCTCAGTTCTTTCCAGTCACCTTTTTCATGATAGATGACTCCAATGGTACCTTCAGCAAAACGGACCCTGTTTCCGACTAGAGTCGAAATGCCTACTCCACCAATGTTGGCAAAGCGCAGGAATCCATTGTCATCAATGTGGGTGACCACAATGCCAATTTCGTCTGTATGGGCTGCAAACATGATCTTCTTTCCGTTTGGAGATCCCTCTTTGATGGCGATTAAGTTACCCATTACATCTGTTTTAATCTCATCAACATGGCCTTCCACCATAGTTTTGATGAGATTCGTTACTTCAGTTTCATAACCAGAGGGGCCAAAGGCCTCCGTTAGTTGGCGGAGAATATCTTTCATCTCGTTCCCTCCCTTTCTTCTAGTCGCAGTAGGTAGTTTTTGACCAGCTGGTATGCTCCTTCATAGTCGTCTTTGCTCATCACAGAAGCAGGCGAATGTATATAGCGGCAGGGTACCGCAATGGTTGCAACTTTTACACCTTCTTCAGATAGCTGTATTCGTCCAGCATCTGTTCCACCTGCGGTGTTGCGCCTCACTTGAACCTTGATTCCTTCTTCTTCGGCAATGGCAAAGAGTTCTTGAACCAAGGGTGGGTAGGGAATCGAGACCCGATCCATGACTGTGATGGCAGGCCCTTGCCCAACGGAAGTGGCCTGTTTGTGTTCATCGGTTCCGGGAACATCAGAAGCTGTGGTCCCTTCTAAGACTAAAGCTAAATCAGGTTTAACTTGATAAGTAGCAACCCCAGCTCCCCTTAAGCCCACTTCTTCTTGTACTGTGAATGCAGCAATCAGGGGAAAGGAGACATCTTCTTGGAGCAAACGAATGGCCAGAGCACATCCGACCCGATCATCTAAGGCCTTGGCCTTCACTTTGTCGGTGCCAAACTCTTCGTATGTGGTAGTAAAGTAGGCGATTTCGCCAAGATTGACCAGTCCCTCAGCTTCCTCTTTGCTCTTGGCCCCTATATCAATGACGAGTTCCTGAATGCTAAAGGCTTTCTGCCTTTCTTCAGGTCTTTGCAGGTGAATGGGTTTGCTCCCAATTACGCCACGAATCTTTTTGGCTCCAACCACTACCGTCTTGGCCACAAGTACCCTCGGATCAACTCCTCCGATGGGACGGAACTTGAGATATCCGTTTCCATCAACTCCAACTATCATGAGGGCAACTTCATCCATGTGAGCGGCTAACATGACCTTCGGTCCAGGTGCATCCGGGTTTTTAATGGCAATGAGATTACCTAGGGCATCTGTTCTTACTTCGTGGGCATGGGCTTCAATTTCGGCACGGATTAAGTCACGCACTTCGCCCTCTTGCCCTGGGGCTCCATTCGCTTCGGTTAGTCGGGCTAGAAGCATGTTAATCCCTCCACAAATTCAGTATCGAGACCAGCTATGAACATGGCCATAAGTCTCCCAGTACGCTTCACGTCTTCATAATCCAGTGTTTCCACAGGAGTGTGCATGTAGCGCAAGGGAATAGATAGTAAAATAGTGGCTACTCCAGCTCGAGCCACTTGGATGGCGTACGCATCTGTACCTCCAGGATGGGGAGAAGGATCAAGAGAATAACTTATGTTCCATTCCTTAGCCGTTTCAACCATCCGGGCATACACTTTTGGGTGTACATGCGGTCCAATGGCGACTCCAGGGCCTTTGCCTAACTTAATTGTATCTGTTTCCGGTAACCCTGCAGAGTCACCAAATCCTACGTCGATGGCAATACCGATATCCGGTACAATTCCATAGGTGCTAGTGATGGCGCCACGTAGGCCAACCTCTTCTTGCACCGTTGCAACCCCGTACACGTCTGCTGTGTGGGTCATATTAGACAGTACTTTAAAACACTCTAAGATTGCGGCTACTCCAGCCCGATCATCAAAGGCTTTTCCAGACATAAAAGAACCCTGGAGTTGAGACACCTCACGTTTTATGGTGACCAGGTCGCCAATCTGCACCTGCTCCTGAGCTTGTTCTTGGTTATCAAAACCCACGTCAATGAAGAGGTCTTCCATTTTTACCGCTGTATTTTGCTCGCCAGGCGCTTGGATGTGGGGAGGCTTTGCTCCAATAACCCCGCTAAGGGGCTTTTTCCCATGTACCACAACCTCTTGCGCTAAGAGAACACGTTGATCAAAACCACCAATGGTTCCGAAGCGTAAGAACCCGTCTTTTTCTATCTTAGTAATTATCAGGCCAATCTCATCCATATGGGCTGCAAGCATTACTTTTGGCCTGGGAGCAAGACCTTGACCCTCTTTGAACATGATTAGGTTCCCCAGCTTGTCACATCGGACATCATCCACCCAGGGACAGGAGTCCTTAATCGGTTCAGTCAAAGCCTGCTCGTAACCTGAGACACCCGACGCCTCACTTAAGGTTCGAAAGACTTCCTTAATATCCACCAGTTTCCCTCCTTTGCAGTTTGACTCTATTATTTCTAGTTGCTAGAGGAAAAACCTGCATAGCCTAGAATTATTCTAGATTGAGGAGGATTAAGTTTCATATGGCAAACGAGGGTGTGTACGTCCTTTGGTTGTACTTGCCACAAACTTGTTCGATCACCATAGGTAAACTGGGGAAGTTCCCTTTTGAACAGGGTGTTTATGCTTATGTGGGGAGCGCTCAGCGCAATTTGGAGCAATGAGTGGCCAGGCACAGACGTTTGGATAAGAAGTTTCATTGGCACATTGATTATTTTAGGGCCAAAGCTGATTTTCTGGGGGCCACCCTTTTTTTTGATCATACTAGGGACAAGGAGTGTTGGCTAGTTAGGGAGTTGATGCGGATCCCTACATCCTTGTTTCCCGTTCCGGGGTTTGGCTCATCGGATTGTGAATGTGGGTCCCATTTTGTTTATCTTCCCTTGGCATGGCCAAGGGTTAGTACTTCTTAGCAATGCGGTTCATGATATTGACTTGGGTGCGACAGAGACGTTCGCATTCTTCGATACTAGAAATCAAATCAGCATTCTTTTTCGGGTGAAGTTCGCTAACACTTTCTTCGCAGAGAGTTTGAAGCTCGTTCAACCGTTCCACTATTCTCCAAATGATGTCACTTGGTTCCATACTCCGCATCCTTTCTCATATAGTTTCTGTTTTTCAATTATACCATAGAACCGAAGGAGGGGTTTTTTTGCTCACCGAAAGGTTAGTTACAGATGTTATTTTAGCTGCTTTGTCAACTGGAGGTGACTTCGCTGAAATCTTCATGGAAGACACCTATAACACCAATATACGCATGATTGATGGTACGGTAGAGGAGGGCGTAAATGGTCGCGAGTATGGGGTCGGGATTCGAATTTTCCAAGGTTTCCGTAGCGTTTATGCCTACACTAACGATGCTAGTCGTGACAATCTAATGAAAGTTGCCCTAGAGGCAGCGGCAGCACTGACTGGTGTTCGCGAACAGAAAAGCATTGTTTTGGCCAGACTGGGAGTTGAAAAGTTCAATCCAGTGCGCCTGGAGCCGCGCCTTGTTGGTCACAATGATAAAGTAGGAATTATGAAAAAGGCCCACTATGCAGCTGCTGGCTACCACCAGCAGATCTCGCAGGTTGCCATCACTTATTTAGATACTGATCAGAATGTGTTTATAGCTAACTCGGAGGGCTTAATGGTTGAGGATAGAAGGATTCGCACGAGGTTAGCCATTAATGCGGTTGCCACCAAAGACGGTGAAAAGCAGTCAGCCTTTCGTGGTCCTGGTCGTCATATGGGCTTTGAACTCTTTGAACACATTGATGTGGAAGAAATCGCGCGCGATGCTGCGCGCAGTGCTGTTACCATGGTTAATGCTGAATATGCACCGAGTGGAAAATATCCTGTAATTATTGATAACGAGTTTGGAGGGGTTATTTTCCACGAAGCGTGTGGGCACAGCCTCGAGGCGACCAGTGTGGCAAAGGGTGCTTCTGTGTTCAGTGACAAGTTGGGCCAGAAAATTGCCAGCGACGTGGTTACGGCAGTTGATGATGGAAGCATTCCCAATGCTTGGGGATCGCAAAACATAGATGATGAGGGTACCAAAACCAGAAGGAATGTGCTTATTGAAAATGGTGTTCTAAAAGGTTATATGATTGATAAGCTAAACGCCCGACGCATCGGTATGGAACCAACCGGCAATGCTAGGCGTCAATCCTATAAGTATGCGCCTACATCACGCATGACTAACACTTTTATCTGTGCAGGTGATTCTACGAAAGAAGAGATTATTGCGGATACTGAGTACGCACTCTTTGCCAAACACATGGGTGGCGGATCAGTGAATCCCGCAACTGGCGAATTCAACTTTGCGGTCAGTGAAGGTTATATTGTACGCAATGGTAAGATTGAAAAGCCAGTTCGTGGTGCCACCCTCATTGGAAAAGGTTCGGAGATCTTGCACAAGATTGATCGGGTCGCAGCTAACCTTGCCACAGGTCAAGGTATGTGTGGTTCCCTTAGTGGGTCGATTCCAGCTGATGTGGGTCAACCAACAATTCGGGTTACTGAAATAACAGTTGGCGGGCGAAAGGGGGCCAATTAGTGGATATTCAGGCATTTAAAGAACGAGTATTTGCTGTCGGTCGGGCTGCAGGCCTCGAGGACATGGAAGTTTACATGTCTAGCTCCAAGAACTTCCTTGTTCGAGTTTTCAAAGAAGAGGTAGATGATTATAAGGCAAGTGTTGAGCAGGGGGTGGGCTTCAGGGCAAGTTTTGCTGGCAAAGTAGGCTATGCCTATGTTGAAACCCTCGATGAGGATTCAGTTCAAATCCTGGTGGATGGTGCGAAAGCAAATGCTCAGGTCATTGAGTCCAGTGATGAAATTGAGTTCTTTGCTGGAGCGGAGAACTATCCTGAAGTTGTGTCCTACAACCATGAGTTGGCTGCTATCTCCCCACAGGAGAAAATCGCTTTTGCCAAAGACTTAGAGAAGGAAGCGTTCGCTGCAGATAAGAGGGTTTCCATGGTGAACTGGGCAATGAATGGCTATGGAGAGACCGAAATCTATATCGCTAATACCAAAGGGTTAGAGCAATCGTTTAAACGTAATGGAGCATATAGTTATGTATCTGCTGTAGTACGTGACGGTGAGCAAGTGAAAACAGGCGGCAGAATGATCTTTGCCAACGATTGGACAAAATTCAATGCCAAAGAGTCTGCGCAAGAAGCAGTGATGGAGGCTACCTCGCTCTTAGGGGCTGCGAGCGTTGATTCCGGCACTTACCGAGTGTTATTGCGTTTTGATGTGGCCGGAACTCTGCTCCAGACTTTTGCATCCGTGTTTTCTGCTGAGGCAGTCCAAAAAGGTCTATCGCTCTTGCAAGGCAAGCTGGGTGGGCAAATCGCAAGCCCCTTAATTACCGTGGTAGATGATCCGCTTCTTGAAAATGGAGCCGCTTCCACGCCATTTGATGCAGAAGGGGTGCCCACACAAAGGAAAAATGTGATCGAAGCAGGTCGGTTAAATACCTATTTATACAATCTGAAGACTGCAAAGAAAGACGGTGTGTCCTCTACAGGAAATGCTTCGCGTGCGTCTTATAAGTCACCCGTAGGCATTGCTCCAACAAACTTCTTTGTCCAACCTGGTGAGTCCAGTTATGAGGAACTTGTAGAAACTTTAGGTGATGGGATTGTCATCATTGATGTTCAAGGGACGCATTCTGGAGCAAACACGGTGTCCGGTGACTTTTCGTTAAGTGCCTATGGCTATTTCGTGGAAAATGGAAAAATAACCCGTCCAGTTGATCAAATAACAATAGCCGGGAATTTTTTCGAGCTCTTAGAGAGTGTGGAAGCAGTGGGGGCTGACTTGATGTTCGTCAATCCCGGTTCTGCTGGCAATGTAGGTTCGCCTTCATTGATTATCAGTCACTTGGCTATTGCAGGAATATAGGAGGGGAGACCATGCAACTTTCTGCACGGCATGCCGCCAACCTGGGTTTGCTCACCGCGGTCTCTATTGTGTTAACTCGTGTCTTTGGTTTGATCATACCCATTGCTGGCGTTGGGGCGCTACGATTGAGCTTTGGTGAAGTGCCCATCATGTTGGCGGGGATTCTGTTTGGACCAACGGCTGGCGCTTTAACGGGTCTGGCCTCTGATTTGATCGGCTACCTGATCAATTCGCATGGTGGAGCGTTTTTCCCGGGATTCTCCTTGAGCGCCGCCCTCGCAGGATTTATCCCCGGCCTATTGCTCTACCAGCGCAAAGAGAGTTTGACTCTTATACAGGTGGGCGCAGTGGTTCTGTTCACTGACTTGATTACGGGAGTATTTTTGAACACCCTATGGCTTACCATCCTTTATGGTCAAGGCTTTTTCGTTATTCTGCCCATGAGGGTCTTGGCTCGACTAGTAACACTGCCCATCTATACTCTCACGCTGTTTCTCGGCAACAAGGTATACCATGACCGTCTCAAAGGACATAGAGGTTAGAACTCAGGGGGCTCGCTAATGGTAGTGGGTCCCTTGTTCAATATTGAACCCAGACACTGTTTGTGTTATGATCATACAAATTTCACTACATTACTGGAGTGTGAGTTCTGTAATGGACATAGACCCGCCTAGATGGTGGCAACGCTTGAAATTACGAATTCTGTGGTTACTCCCTCAGGAATCTCGTAAAAAAATTAAAAAATTTCTTAGGTTTGGGGATGAGTTTGCGAATAACGGAGAGGTGGAGCTGGCCCAATATTGCTATGATCTTTCCCGAGAATTGGCTGAACAAGCTGGCACTATTCACCTTTTGAAGAAGATTGAACAACGTTTTCAATAGAAACTTGACAATCGATCTTTACTCATGCTTGATTAAACGGCCCTACTACTGTACAATAAGATTATGAAAACTTTCACAGGGAGGGTCGGGTGATGGAGCAAATAAAGAAATCCGCCCAGCGTTTTCACGTGCTTGCGGACCCGATTAGGTTGCAGATAATTCTGCTGTTGAGGGACAGGGAAATGTGCGTGGGGGATTTGGCAGAGGCTCTAGGTGCTAACCAACCGACAGTCTCCTACCATTTGAAACGCTTGCACCAAGAAGGTTTGTTAAAGAAACGCACAGAGAACACGTGGAGTTATTATTCTGTTTGTGCAGACCTGCATCATTGGGTTAACGATGAAGTAGACTTGCTGTTGCAGATTGAGCCGGATGTTGAGGCAAGGGGGTTTTAAGTGAAAGAACTCAAAGAGTTAACCAAGGCCCCTTCCCTTTGGAAGGCGGTACAATTGGTTTGGCGAGCTGGACTGGAGGCTCATCGACAAGGAAAACGGGTAGAAGAGTTGGAGGCGCAACGGGCCGCCCAAGACCAAGAGCTTCTCAACCTGTCGAGGTTGGTCCACGATTATGAAACAAAAATCCACAATAATGTTAGAGAAAACAAAGAACTTACCCGGAAGAGTAAAGAGCTAGAATGGGGTTATCGTGCCCTCTTATTAGAGAATCAATGGCTCAAGGAAGAGATCTTTAAACTCAAGGGTAAGCCATTAAACTGGGACGGGGGAGTCGAACACGATTGACTCCTCCTTTCTGTTGTCTGAGCTAGTTTACTATAGGGAAAAGGAGCTTGTGAATGGATTCGAGAAAGATGGTTTTGACAGCCCTCCTAGTTGCTTTAGTAGCTGTGTGTACCATGGTGGTTAATATTCCTCTGCCGGGAGTTAAGGGTTATGTCAACATAGGTGATACTGTAGTGCTTTTGTCGGGTCTGCTCTTTGGTCCTGCAGTTGGGGCAGTTGCAGGAGCTGTGGGTTCTGGTTTAGCAGATCTGCTCCTCGGGTATGCCTATTGGGCACCTTGGACCTTTGTGATTAAGGGTTTAGAAGGGTTCTTAGCAGGATGGTTGGTTTTTCGATTTAAGAAGGCGGCACTTGCTGTGGCGATACTCGCTGCTTTAGTGATGGTACTGGGTTATTTTATCGCTGGTTCGCTACTTTATGGTATTGGCCCTGCGGTAGCCTCTCTGCCAGGTGATTTGCTCCAGGGGGGAGTTAGTGTCGTTTTGGGCCTACTTGTACTTCATCCATTGGGTAAATATCTTCGTTCATAAAGTAGGAACAGGCACATTTCGCCCTTGACAGTCATACAATAAAAAGCTTGAGTACTGGAAGAAAGGGGGTACTGACAGGTGTTTCCCTCGTTGATCAGTACACTTGGCGTGTGGCTGGTGCAAGGAATAGGTTTTTTGACCGGCTTCATTACCAGTGGGAGTGCTTTTCCAAAACCGTTGCGTCCAGAAGAAGAGCGGGAACTATTAGTCCAAAAGGAAGCAGGAGACGAAGGGGCCCGCAATACTTTGATTGAACGGAACCTTCGTCTCGTAGCACATATCGTCAAGAAATTTGATAATACTGGCGAAGACACTGAGGATTTGATTTCCATTGGTGTGATCGGGTTGATTAAGGCAATCAATACTTTTAACCCAGACAAAAATACTCGGCTAGCTACTTATGCCGCAAGGTGCATTGAAAATGAGAATTCAATGTCAAAAGTTGATGGCCATCTGTCCATCCGCATTAACAGTTCGCCTCTGACCATGGACAATTAGTTCACAGGGCGAACCACCCTGTTGTTTGATTACGACCGCTTGCTCGTTAACGGTAACATTCAGTCTATGCCCCCTGAAACGCAGACCGAAAGAGTAACTTTTCCACTCTTCTGGTAGAAAGGGCTTTAAACTGAGTTGATCATTCTCTATGCGCAGACCACCAAAACCATAGACTATTGACATCCAGGTTCCTGCCATACTGGTGATGTGCAGTCCATCATCGGTATCGTTATTATAGTTATCCAGGTCTAGGCGTGCCGTGCGCAAGTAAAGTTCATAAGCCTTTCTCTGATAACCGATTTCTGCAGCGATAATAGAGTAGATACAGGGCGACAACGAAGATTCGTGAACCGTCATGGGTTCGTAGAAATCGAAGTTGCGCTTTTTTGTTTCTAGATCATAGCGGTCCCCTAAGAAGAACAATCCTTGAAGAACATCGGCTTGCTTAATGAAACAGGAGCGTAAGATCCGATCCCACGACCAATTTTGATTGAGGGGAAGTTGATCTTGAGGTATCTGATCAACCGTTAACAGTTCCTTATCCATAAACCCGTCTTGCTGCTCAAACACACCGAGTTCTTCTACGATCGGGTAATACATTTTAGCCTCAATGTCTGCCCATTTTTCCAACTCAGCACTATCTAAATCGAGTTTATTGACGAGCTCCTCATAACTATAAGCATTCGAGTCTTTCAGCTCTTGAAGCATTTCGAGTGTGTATTCAAGGCACCAAGCAGCCATCCGATTAGTGTGCCAGTTGTTGTTCACATTGTTCTCATATTCATTAGGGCCAGTAACACCGAGAATCATATAAACACCTTTTCGAGACTGATAAATCACCCGATCTGCCCAGAATCGACAGATCTCAATCAATACTTCCAAACCGTATTTTTTTAGGTACTCTTTATCACCTGTGTACCGGACGTAGTTGAATATGGCGTAAGCGATAGCTGCATTACGATGGATTTCTTCAAAAGTGATCTCCCACTCATTGTGGCATTCGTCGCCGTTCATGGTTACCATGGGATAAAGTGCCCCTTTGAGACCAAGTTTTCGTGCGTTTTCTTTGGCTTTTTCTAAGTGATTGTAGCGATAGACCAGAAGATTGCGGGCGATTCCAGGATCGCTTGTACTTAAGTAGAAGGGCAGGCAGAAGGCTTCCGTGTCCCAATATGTGCTCCCTCCGTATTTTTCGCCAGTGAATCCTTTGGGACCAATGTTTAAGCGGGGGTCTTCACCCGTGTAAGTTTGATGGAGATGAAAGATATTGAAACGAATCCCTTGTTGGGCTACTGGATCCCCCTCAATGCGGATATCGCTATCGCGCCAGATTTGCTCCCAGGCTTGGCTGTGGCTTGTAAAGAGCTGTGCATAACTAGCATGTTTGTGCTGTTCAAGAAGCTCTATTGCCTTAGGAATGACATGCTCGTCAGCAAAATCACGATTGGTAGTCACTGCAACTGTTTTTTCTAAAGTTACCGTCTGTCCAACGCCCAGTGTTAGGTTTAATTTTGCCTCAGCATAACGGGATCTGGAGTAATATTGGATATCTAGGTCCTTAAGCTCTGTCCCATTCCGATACACTCTAAATGAACTTGTTGTCGCAATCGAAAAACCTGACTTCTTGGTTTTTACCGCAACAAGCTGGAGGTTTTCTTGACTGCGTTCGTCTACTTGGAGCCAAAAATCCTCACCGTAATTAGCGTCCTCATTTACCACATTGCCGTCCAAGTAAGGAGAGAAGGTTATCTCGGTACCCTGGTTCGTTGGGTCATGTTCCAGCGTGATGCTGTAACTAATAGCCGCTAACTCCCTTTGTGCCTTGCTAACAAAACGCCTGGTGACAATGGAAAAACGACGTCCATCGTGATCTTCTACCTGAAAGGTACGGCTCAGCTCTCCCTGTTTCATGTCGAGCGTTCGTCGGAATGCAAGTGGTTGCCAAGTGTTAAGATCTAGGGGGCGCTTCCCCAGGCGGATGTCTATTCCGATGAAGTTCACTGCATTTAGGACCTTGGCAAAGTACTCGGGGTAGCCCACTTTCCACCACCCCACTACTGTACGATCTGGATAATAGACACCCGCGATGTATGTACCTTGCAGACTATCGCCGGAGTATGTTTCTTCAAAATTTCCGCGCATGCCCATATACCCGTTGCCAAGACTTGTGATGCTTTCGATGATGCGGTTGAGTTCGGGATGAAAACCGTCCTCAACGACTTTCCATTCGTGTGTTCCTAACAACAGCTTCAAAGACACCACTCCTTGAGACTTGGTTTGTTTTATCATAACCTACTTTTAACGTCTTGGCAATCGTTTGCACAATACCACAATCTCAATTGCTTAGAATTCGCAGTAAGCGGGCGAGATTGAACGATTCAAAGTTGGGAATAACGTGGTGTGCTCCTGCAAGGACTTTCGCATCACCGACACCAATTGTCTTCATGCCGGCCCGTAAGGCGGCTTCGATCCCTGCTTGTGCATCTTCAAAGACGACGGTGTTTTTAGGAGCAATCCCTAGCATTGAAGCTCCTAGTTCAAAAACTTGGGGATCTGGCTTAGCCCTAGCAACTAGATTACCGTCCACAATAGCGTCAAAGTAGTCTTCGAGTTCAACACGTTTGAGGATTGTTCTCGCATTCTTGCTGGCAGAACCAAGGGCGATTTTCACAGCGTTTGACCTTAGCTCCTGTAGAAAAGGAAGTACTCCAGGGAGAATTTCTGAGGCATCCATACCTAGAATAAACTCAACATACCAGTTGTTTTTTCTATTAGCCAAGTTCTCCTTTTCTGCATCCGTTTTTGCCAGACCACCTAGTTCCAAGAGGATGTCTAAACTGCGCATCCTGCTCACACCTTTTAAGCGTTCATTGTCTTTTGTGGTAAAGGGTATTTGTAGCTCATTAGCCAAACGTTTCCACGCCAAAAAATGGTATTTAGCTGTATCCACTATAACCCCATCGAGATCAAAGATCGCTAACTGTAAATCCATGTTTGTCCATTACCTCCTTTTGGGTGCCATTATATCATGAGTAAGCCTTCCCCGTCATAGTTTTTACTAGCAGGGGGGTGGGGCAACTGATTGCCATTTATGCTCGAGTTAGTACCGAGGAACAGGCAAAACACGGCTTTAGCATTGCAGCCCAAATCAGAGAGTGTGAGAAGCTAGCAGGAAGTGAAACTACAATTGTTTTTGCAGACGAAGGTGTATCTGGCGAAACTTTGCAGAGACCAGCCTTGGAAAGTTTACGGAAGCTGATCGATCAAGGTAAAATTAAACGTGTTTATTGCCTAGATCCGGACCGACTATCACGGAAGTTGTTGCATCAACTTCTGCTCACAGAAGAATGGGAACGGAAAGGAGTTTCGCTAGGGTTTGTAAACGGTGATTACAGCAAAACTCCTGAGGGGAACTTGTTCTATGCGTTACGAGGGGCCATTTCTGAATTTGAAAAGGCAAAAATCAATGAGCGAATGTGTCGGGGACGTAGGGAGAAGGCGAGACAAGGACGGGTATTGCGGGACTTTCAAATCTATGGATATGACTTTGAGAAAGATACAGAGCGATTAGTGGTTAACGAGGCAGAAGCGGTCATTGTGCAACAGATCTATACCTGGTTTGTTGAACCTTCATCATCCGTACCCGGAATTTCCGGGATTGCTAGGACTTTAACTCAAGCTAAGGTTCCGACGAAACGGGGTGCTGCTAAATGGCATCGGCAGGTGGTTAGGCAGATTCTGAGTAACCGTACCTATCTAGGAGAGTTTTATCAAAATAAATGGGACACCTCCAATGGTCATGTGCGTTTGCGACCTCGAGAAGAATGGATTCTGATACCTTGTCCTGCAATTATCGAACCACAACTCTTTGAACAGGCTCAGCACCTGTTGTCAGTTAACTCGAGATCTTAATGCATCTGCGCACAACGAGACGCCTCCGCCAAGAAGTCAAACTCTACGATCCCATCGGTGCAGATCGGGAAGGCAATGAAATCAGCCTAATGGATATTCTCAGTTCTGAGGAGGATGAAGTACTAGAAACAGTTGTGCTCAACATTGATCGCAGTCGACTCGCAGAGCGTTTTGGATGTCTATCTGCTAGAGAGAGGACTGTTTTGGAACTCCGCTTCGGTCTTGGGGACCGCGAAAAACTCACTCAACGCCAAATAGGAAGGCAGTTGGGGATCTCGAGATCGTATGTATCCCGAATTGAAAAAAGAGCTTTGGGTAAACTATTACATGAAATGGGCTCCTCCTAAGGAAGGACCCATTTCTTTATTCTCTCTTGTCTAGGAGTGTGTTATAATGAATGGACATTAGTGGAAGTGGAGTTGCAATTTGATGAAAGCATTAATTCCTGATGCCATTTTGGAGAGCGTTTTTACCATTGATTTAGACGAGTTGCAGAAACGCAATATCCAAGGTCTCTTAATTGATATTGATAATACTTTGGTTCCGTGGGGGCAGCCCCACATGGAGGAGGCCTTTGTGAACTGGGTCCAGCAAGCAAAAGACCGCGGATTTCGGGTCTGTTTGGTTTCTAATGCTCGCGAGGAGCGTGCTCGGAGCTTTGCAGATCTATTGGACATTCCCGCAGTAGGACAGGCACTAAAACCACTAGGTAGAGCTTTTCGCCGGGGGATGGATCTTTTAGATCTCGGACCTGGACGTGTGGCCGTTATAGGTGACCAGTTGTTTACGGATGTATTTGGGGGTAATCGTTTAGGCCTTTATACCATTCTGATTAACCCTTTAAGCACTACTGAACTAGGGAGTACGAAAGTAATGCGTAAACTGGAGCGGAAGGCACTTACTAGAATGGTAAAGCGTGGTCTGATTAGTGCCGAGTCCATGCAGGTTAGACGGGGGAGAGACTAAGATGGCGGAAAGATATTGTCAGGGTTGTGGAGCTCAGATTCAAAGTGCAGAACCGAACAATTTTGGTTTCGTGCCAGATCATCTATTAACAGAAGATTCCATCCTCTGTCAACGTTGTTTTCGCATCAACCATTATGGTCGCGACGAGTTGGGGGCAGTGTCTGCGCAGGATTCCTTGGATTCAATCAGCGCTGGAGTTGCCTGGGCATCTGGTGTCGTGTTAGTGGTAGACTTGATAGATTTTGAGTCAGGTTTTCCAAGCGAACTTGTGAGTTTAGTACAGGATAAACCAATGATACTCGCAGTGAACAAGGTCGATCTCATCCCTAAACCGACTCCACTCCAGGAGGTGGAATTCTGGGTAGCGCAGCGTCTCAAGGATTATGGTTTACCCAAGGTAAAAGTCTGCTTAGTGAGTGCCGTGACAGGTTATGGGTTTCCCGCTCTTGCCGATTCCATTTTGACTTTAGGCAAGAAAGTTATTTTCGCGGGCGTTACCAATGTGGGTAAATCAAGTGTGCTGCAACGCTTGCTGCAAATGCGTTTGGGTGGAAGAAAGTGGACTAACACCAAGCCTACCGTATCGCCCTATCCAGGAACAACCGTCAGTGTTTCTCGCTGGCATTGTCCCGGAGATTTGGTCCTCGCGGATTCACCAGGCTATGTTCCCGTGGGACGCATCAGCGATTTAGTTAGCAGTCAGCAGGCGGTGGAGATAATTCCCCATCGAAGTTTGTCGTCCCATCTTTACCCCATTAAGGTGGGGGATCTGGTAGTGATTAAGGATCTTTGTGCCGTTGAGTGCCTTGAAGTCAAAGGTGAGGGCCTTCTTATAGGATTCACAGGTTCGGGCGTGCATTGGCAAAAATCCTCCATTAAACATGGAGAAAAGTGGCTTGACCCAAAGTGGCAAGGATATTTAGTACGTCTAAGGCCCCGGGAAGATTTGGTGATCAATGGTCTGGGTTGGGTTTCTGCCCGTAAAGCAGAGTTTAAACTGCGTCTTTCCATTCCTCAACAGGTGGAGTTTAGTGTTCGACCTAACCTAATTGGACCAAAAAAATAAAATGGACTTTTGTGCATAAAGCCTGTCCTCCTTGCACATACTATAAATATCAAGATGTCAGGGAGGAACCGGATATGTCATTATTAGTTTATGAGACTGCCGTAGACTTTGAATCTGGCGATCAGTTTTTGGGGGATATCCGCCAAACTGTTCAGCAGCTAAAGACCTCTCACCCAGAACTGAAACACTATTCACTGGCGGATCTAGCGGTCAAAAAGGGCAAGAATGCCATCAACGTCACTCTTTACTTTCAGCCCAGGAACTAAGCTTACCCCGGCTTCCTGGGTTAACCCCGCCATAGGGGTTTTTCTTTTGTGCACAAGGAGGAAAGGCAGGACTTTCCATAGAACGAATAGAAAGAAATTATATCAATGCGATCTTAGGAGGTCAAATATGGAACGAATAACCCGGATTCGAGAACGTCTGCGAGCTGAAGGGGCAGATGTCTTTTTGGTTTCCAACCCCGTAAACAGACGTTACCTTACTGGTTTTACTGGTTCCGCTGGTTTGGTGTGGATCTCCAGCACTAAGCAGGCTATTTTAACTGATTTTCGCTATGTTGAACAGGTAAAAGCGGAGTGCCCTGATTGGGAACTTATTAGAATTGAAACTTACGATGAAACCCTACAAGAGCTCATTGAAACGGAGCAAGTTAAAGGAATTGCCTTTGAGGAGGACCACGTGACGGTACAGCAACTGCAGAATTGGCAGAAGAAGCTATCTGCCGAATTCAAGGCTGTCAGCGGTTGGGTCCAGGAACTTCGTATGGTCAAGACGGAAACCGAGATCGAACATATTCGTAAGGCGGCCCAAATCGGGGATCAAGCCTTTGCCGAGCTTCTGCCTTCGATTCGCTCTGGGATGACTGAACGGGAAATAGCCCTAGAACTTGAATTCTTGATGAGGAAAGCTGGAGCAACTGGGACTTCTTTTGATCCCATTGTGGCTTCAGGACCGCAAAGTGCATTACCTCACGCTAGACCAGGTGAGCGAATCTTGAGCCATGGGGATTTTGTGGTTTTTGACTTTGGATGTGTGGTCAATGGTTACTGTTCGGATATGACCAGAACTATAGTTGTGGGTGAGCCAGAAGAACAGCATCTTTTGATTTATGATCTGGTGTACAAGGCCCAGGTAGAGTCGTTAAAAGCAATCAAACCAGGAAAGACCGGTGCAGAAATTGATGCCATAGCCCGCAATACTATCACGGAAGCAGGTTATGGTGAGAATTTTGGGCATGGTCTAGGACACAGTGTAGGTTTGGAAATACATGAAAGTCCACGTTTGTCCAAGACTGATCAGACAGTCTTAAAACCAGGAATGATAGTGACGGTGGAACCTGGAGTTTATGTACCTGGGTTCGGTGGCGTGCGAATTGAGGATCTTGTAGTAGTAACTGAGGAAGGTTACGAGGTCTTGACATCCACCTTTAAAGAATTATACGTAGTGAAATGAGGAGGAAACAACCATGATTTCGGTGAACGATTTGCGGACAGGGTTGACTGTCGAGTTGGAAGGTGACATTTTTAGCGTGGTGGACTTTTTGCACGTTAAACCCGGCAAAGGGGCCGCCTTTGTTAGAACCAAATTGAAAAACATACGTACAGGGTCTACTGTGGAGCGTACGTTTAGAGCAGGCGAACGCATAGCTAGAGCTCACATTGAGTTGAAGCAAATGCAGTATATGTATAGCTCTGGCGAGGATTATTTTTTCATGGATATGGAAACCTATGATCAGATTTCACTGCGTGCTGAAGATTTGGGTGATGCTCCGAAATATCTGTTGGAGAACATGACCATTGGTATTCAGTTTTATCAAGGGCAAGCAGTGGGTATTGATTTGCCCACAACGGTCATTCTGGAGGTCACGCATACGGAGCCTGGGTTCAAGGGTGATACCGCCCAAGGCGCAACAAAACCTGCTACCCTGGAAACTGGTATCACTATTCAAGTACCTTTGTTTGTGGAACAGGGGGAAAAGGTCAAAGTAGATACTAGGACTGGAGAGTACCTCTCGAGAGCCTAGGGCGACAAGAAAATAGGAGGTGGATTTGTTGGAGACGATTCGGGAGAAGATTGCCTATTTGCGCGGGATAGTTGACGGTGATTCCTCTTTTCAAGAGGGCAGAAACGGGTTTGTGTTTTCCAAGATTCTTCAAGTGTTAGAAGAATTGGCACGGGATGTGGAGGAATTGGCTCAAGCACAAGAGGAGTTAGACGAATACTTGCAAGAGGTGGACTTTGATCTAGCCTATTTGGAAGACGAGTTTTTCTCAGATGAAGACGATGATGATCTTGATGAGGAATATGACGATGACTGGGACGACTATGAGGATTCGTTGGCTGAAGTTCAGTGCCCAGTGTGTGAAGATCTTGTCACGTTTGACGAAGATTTCTTGTTTGATCAAGGTGTTCAAATCCGTTGTCCCCGTTGTGATGCGGTAGTCTTCGAAACAGATGATTTTGAGGAACTAGAGGATCTCTTCAACGAAGACACGGATTCTAGCGAGGAAGACGACTAAAATCCTAGCAAGACTTAGAGAGGTTGCCATTGAGGCAGCCTCTTTTTTTGTCATAACTTGTCCCTCCTTGACATATAGTTTGGTAAAGGTGGGTTTAGTGATGCATAATTACCTGTCCCCTTCGGTAAGGGAGATCATCTATCAATTGGCATTGCCAAGCTTAGAGGAGATTCGATTGCGGCTCAACCGCCCCTTGATGGTCAAGGATCGCAGTGGGTTCATGTACTTGTCTCCAGACGGACAACCATGTCAAGCTGAATATGGTTATCTCGTAACAAAGGATGATATGGAACGGACGCTACAGCTGATAACCGAAAACTCGTGGTACGCTTGGGAACAAGAAATCCTAGGTGGTTATCTGACTTTACCCGGTGGCCATAGGGTAGGTCTTGGCGGCCAGGCGGTATATAGCGGGGGTCATTTAAAGACAATCCGCAACATCTCGTCTCTAAATTTCCGACAGGCCAGGGCGGTGGTGGGTGCGGCTGATCCAATTATCAATAAGATTGTAACACCAGCTCCAGCGAGAGTCCGATCCACCTTAATTGTCTCTCCTCCCGGTTGTGGCAAGACTACCCTGTTGCGGGACCTGACTCGCCAAATCGCGAATCGCGGGTTTCAGGTTGTTGTCATTGACGAGCGTTCCGAAATCGCTTCTTCGTTTCGGGGGGTTCCTCAGTTGGACGTGGGAACTCAGACAGACGTACTAGATGGTTATAGTAAGGAGGTTGGGGTGAGTCATGCCCTCCGTGGATTGGGACCTGAGGTGGTGGTAACAGACGAAATCGGCCATCCAGAAGATGCGTGGATTCTAGCCGAACTTGCCAGAGGCGGGGTAAAGGTGATGGCAACCTGCCACGGATCTTCATGGGAGCAACTGAAGACACGTGGCTGGGTGCGGGAAAGCCTCGGCATCTTTGAACTGGTCGTTATTTTATCTCGTCGACTTGGCCCTGGTACTATTGAATCAGTTCTAAGAATAGGCGGGACCTCATAAGCTTATTAGGACAGGGGTGAACATGTGAAGATTTTGGCATCAGGTTTGGTAATTCTCTCTTGTGGAGCTATGGGTCTTATTGTCGCAAGCAGTTACGGTAAACGGGTACACAACTTGCGACAATTGATTAACTTTATTCAGTTGTTGGAGTCGGAAATCCAGTTTGCCCGCACCACCTTGCCCACGGTAATTTCCACCCATGCCACTCAGTTTTCTGGCGAAGTTGGCAGATTCCTGACTATTTTGAATGAAGGGCTTGCCGGAAATACCGGGCAGAGGTTTTCTGCCATCTGGGAAGACGGAGTCGCCAAACTCAATGAAAACGGTTTACCTCAACCTGTTATCGAGGATTTGCGCTCCTGTGGCTCCGTCTTGGGCACCAGTGATGCAATGGAACAGAGCAAGCATCTGAAAAATCTGTTAGCGAGATTGGAGCAAGCGTTAAGTATCGCTGAAGGCGAACGGGAAAAACAAACGCGCTTATGGCAGTACTTGGGTTTTTCAGCAGGCCTACTCATTGTCCTACTCTTGATTTAGGGAGGGATCAAGTTGACTGACTTATCTCCTATCTATCGTATTGCGGGTCTGGGAATTTTGGTCGCTGTACTGAATATCTTCTTAGTCCAGGCGGACCGCAAAGAACAAGCGCAAATGCTGAGCTTGGCGGGGGTGATTATTGTCCTTTTGTGGCTAGTACAAATGGTGGGACAACTTTTTTCCCATGTTGAAGCCGTTTTTAGGTGGTGACGGGTGTGTTACTCTGGCTCCCCTTAGTTGTCGGCATGGGAATCGCGCTCACAGTTTTCCAAGCAAACCTGCGGGAAGAACAACCTGCTTGGGCGGTTCTAGTTTCCGTATCTTTTGTAACCATCACTTCTTTAGTGCTGATGCCCCAACTAGGTAGTGCTTTCCAGGCATTGGTTAGTATAGCCCGAGAGGCTTCTGTCAGTTCATCTTACTTAAATCCAGTTCTAAAGACGATAGGTGTTGCTTATCTAACCTCCCTTGGGGTACACGTCAGCCGTGAAGCGGGCGAGGATGCCATCTCTTCCGTTATTGAACTTGCCGGAAAGCTTGTCATTCTATTCATTGCTTTGCCCCTTCTCCAAGCTATCTTACAGGCGCTGTTTGGCATTCTCGGGTTTTAGTAGGTGATACGCATGAGACACTTCATAATGATTACGCTTGTAGTGTGTATAATGCTCGGCATGGGAAGTGGAGCAAAAGCAGAAACACTCCTGGAGTATCAGCCCTTTCAAGAATCGATTGAGGCGCAGCTGGAGGCCCTTGATTTGGCTCAACTTCTAGGCTTTGTCGAACTTTTGGAACAGGATTATCAGGATTTCTTGCCTAGTTTGAATTGGCGAGAACTGGTATCTGAAGGACGAAACTCTAGAGAGCCCGCGGATCTTGTGGCGGTCGTTTTGAAGAGTCTTCTGCGAGAATTGTATTCCAGTCTGTACTTCTTGCGTCAGCTGGTGGTTATCGGGATATTAGCTGCCTTACTTCAACGCTTGAGTGAATCGTTCGGTATTAAAGCGGTGGTGGAGCTCGCTTTCGCTGTGTGTTTTTTAGTGTTAGTGCTACTTGGCTTACAGAGCTTTCGGATTGCATCGTCTGTGGCAACTGCATCGATTGGTAACATGGTTGAGTTTATGCACTCTGTGCTACCAATGTTAGCTACCCTATTAGTAGCGGTGGGAGGAATCACTTCTGCGACTGTTTTTCATCCTTTACTCTGGGGGCTTGTAGGAACAATCGCCAGCTTGGTACGATACTTGCTGCTTCCCTTAATTCTCATGAGTACGGCGTTCTCTCTCGTTGCCCATTTTAGTTCTGAGTTATCATTTCCCAAGGTGGGAAGCTTGCTGCGTCAAGGTGTAATCACTGTGCTTGGTGTTGCGTTCATTGTCTTTTCTGGGTTCATGGTGGTAAGGGGGGCAATAGCTCCAATTACCGACGGGATTTCCCTCCGTACTGCCAAGTATTTGACTAGGACATTCATTCCTATTGCAGGTGGCATGTTCGCAGACGCTCTAGAGGTAGTAGTGGGCGGTTCCCTTTTAATCAAGAATGCAATTGGAGTTTTTGGCCTTTTAATGATCCTTTTTATGGTAGCAACTCCCCTCCTTAAGGTGTGGGCCATGGTACTAATCTATAAACTGGTGGGTGTACTGCTTGAACCTATCTGTGATCGACGTATTGTGGCCACATTGGGTACCATGGAGAGTTCCTTAACTTTAGTTGCCATCGCCTTAGGAACCGTGGCGGTTATGTTTTTCTTGGCCATTACGATTCTGGTTGGTATAGGGAACTTGGCAGTATTTATGAGGTGAGGACGTGTATTGGAAGCAATGGCTTCAAACCCTATTGAGCCTTACGATTTTGCTAGGTCTTCTTGAAATGCTCTTACCTTCTGGAGGTCTGGCGAAGTTCTCGAAATTAGTTTTGGGATTGACGTTGATGCTGGCAATTTTGCAGCCCATTATCTTGATACTCAGTCCGGACACACCACTTTTGGAGTTCACCCAGCTTCAACAAAGTTCACAACCGGACTTTCAAGTTCTGGCCGATAACCTTCGTTCCGCCGCAGCATGGCCATTTTTAGAACAGGATGGTAGTACCATGCTAGCTGAACTGGAGGAGGCACTCCGACAATCACCTGATATCCGCGAGATCGAGATAAGTGTACAAAGGCGTGGTCAAAAGAGTGCCGTGGTCCAAGTGCTGATTGAACCTTTTGATGCCGCAACTGCGTTAAGAGTTAAGCAAGCTATCTCGGCCATGCTCAACCTGCCGACAGGTGACATTCAGGTATTACGGTTAACAGATGAAGGAGGTGACCCATGGGCGAACTATGGAATCGACTAAGTGAAGGGCAAAAGAAGATGTTCGGTTACTTATCTGTCGTACTAATTGTAGGAGTTGGCATTTTGGTATTCCAGCCTTCCATCGGCCATGAGGTTCCTACTGGTCTTTCTCAACAAACGTCTTCGGAACTAGTGGCTGCTGACAACTCATTACAGGCAGGTTTGGAGCAAAGCCTGACCGCTATGCTGAACATGATGTTGGGTGGAAAACGGGCGCAAGTGTTCCTGACCATGGATAGCGGACCCAAACTCACAGTTGCCTATAATCTGACGGAGGAAGAACGGTCTGGTCCAGATGGTTCAAGCGAATGGCGCAGGACCTCCACACCAGTTATCTTGCGTAACGATGGCGAGCGGAAGGAGGTTCCACTTGTTCTGGAGCAATCTGAACCGAGGGTGAGGGGAGTGTTGGTTGTAGTAAATGAACATCCACTACCCGAACTTAAGTTAGCCATAGCACAGGCTGTTGCCACTGCTCTGCAGGTACCTATGTATCGTATAGAGGTTTTATTCAAACAATAGGAAGGATGGATAAAATGGCCAAGTTTTATGTATTGCGCGGAAGGAAAGCTCTTTGGAACTTATTCATCTTAGTCTTGGTTGTTGTGGCTTTGGTTTACATTTTCAGGGTGGGCAATGGTATAAACGTTCAAGAGGAAGTAGGCAGTGAACCAACGCCAAAGGCTGATCAGGTGGTAGTGGTGGAACCGGTCACCGTGCGTACAGTGCCCACCAAGTTTGCCGAGTATAAGTTGGAGCGGGAGCGGATGCGCAGTCGACAAGTGGAATTGCTACAAGATATCGCTTACGATACGCATACTACTAATGAGCGCAAGGAGGAAGCCCAGCGGGAATTACAAGCGTTCATCGACCGGATTACCCGGGAGACTGAAATCGAGAATTTGCTGAAGGCCAAAGGGTATCTGGATGCTCTCGTTCTCTTGGATCAAGAAAAGAGTATTACGGTAGTAGTACCAGTAACACTCACTCGGGACGAAGCTGCAAGAATCGGTGAACTGGTCCACCGTTTAACCGGCATTAGGCTAGAGGGAATTACCATAGTGGATGAGACAATAGGTGTTTAGGCAGTTCGAGTGTCTCTCGGACAGGAGCCTTGGCTGGAGCCTCAGTTGTCTGAGGTTCCTTTTGTTTGGAGGAAAATATCAGGCAATAGCGAACTGGACAAGATACGGCCAAGAAAGAGGTGTGTTATGGAATTTGAACAGATTAAAGAGTTAATCTCCTTAGTCAATTCTACAGATATAACTGATTTGGAAATCGAAGACGGTGATTTCCGCCTCCGCATTCGCCAAGGGCAAGTCGGGGTTAGTATACCGGCTCAGCTCACAGAGCAACAGTATGTTACCGCTCCCCCAGTTCCAGTCTCCCCCGCGCCTGTAGAAGATGGGCACGGCTTTGTTGAGGTTGTAGCACCCATGGTTGGAACTTTTTATCGGGCGCCGGCTCCCGATGCGGATCCCTATGTACAACTTGGTGAGCAGGTTTCACCCGGTCAAGTTCTTTTCATCATTGAAGCGATGAAAATGATGAACGAAATAGAGTCAGAAGTCAAAGGTGTAGTTAAACAGATTCTGGTGGAAAACGGTGAACCGGTAGAATATGGACAGCCCTTGATGTTGATCGACCCAAAGGCGTAGGAGGTTATCCAGGTTGCGTAGAATTTTGATTGCAAACAGGGGAGAGATCGCCCTGCGCATAATTCGGGCTTGTCGCGAGTTGAACATTGAGACTGTTGCCGTTTACTCAGAAGCAGATCGCGATTCGCTGCACACAGAACTGGCTGATTTCGCGGTCTGTGTGGGGCCTGCAGCCTCTCAACGCAGTTACCTAAATATCCCCAATATCTTAGCCGCTGCCCTTGCTTATGGTGTGGACGGTATCCATCCCGGTTATGGTTACCTGAGTGAGCAAGCCATGTTTGCCGAAATGTGTGAAGCCCACAATTTGGTGTTTATAGGGCCAACAGCGGAGCAAATCGAGTTACTTGGAGACAAATCCAGAGCAAAGGCAACTATGCAAACTGCAGGTGTGCCCGTGGTTCCTGGAAGTAACGGAAGCATCGCTGATCCGAAAACACTAGTATCCTTAGCGGAAGAAATTGGTTATCCCGTGATTATTAAGGCCAGTGCTGGAGGTGGGGGTAAAGGTATGCGGTTGGCTCACAACCGCGCTGAGTTGCTTCGAGGTTTTGACACTGCCCGAGCTGAGGCTGCAGCCTCTTTTAACAACGATGCTGTATATTTAGAAAAGTACATCGAAGCGCCGCGTCATATTGAGGTTCAGTTACTAGCTGATCATCATGGTAATATTGTTCATTTTGGGGAGCGAGAATGTTCGCTTCAGCGTCGCCATCAAAAGCTCATTGAAGAAAGCCCTTCACCAGTGGTGGATGAGGCATTACGGGAGAAAATGGGCAAACTGGCAGTGCAGGGGGCCCAGGCTGTAAGTTATCGCAATGCGGGAACTATGGAGTTTTTACTGGATGACAAGGGTAATTTCTATTTTATGGAGATGAACACCCGCATTCAGGTGGAGCATCCCATCACAGAGTTGGTATATGGGGTGGATTTGATCAAGGAACAGATTCGTGTCGCTTCAGGTGAGGCACTTGGTTACACCCAGGACCAGATCAGACCCATGGGGCATGCTATTGAATGCCGTATTAATGCTGAGGCGGTTCGTCAAAACTCTAGACCTTCTCCCGGCAAAATTCAAAGACTGTTTGTTCCAGGTGGATATGGAGTACGCTGGGATAGCCACGTTTACGAGGGCTATAGCATCCCGCCTTACTATGACTCCATGTTTGCTAAGCTGATCACCTGGGGAGAGGATCGAGCCGAAGCCATTGCGCGTATGAGCCGTGCCTTAGACGAGTTAACGGTGGAAGGAATTGAGACGAGTATCCCCTTCCATCGGGCCATGTTGCAGGATGAACGGTTTAGAGCTGGCCGTTTTTCCACAGATTTTATCGAACAATGGCTTGAAGAAACAAAATTGTCGTTACAGGAATAGTTTGGTATAATAGGCTACAGGAGGTGTAGAAAAATGTCGGAAAACGAACGGCGTGATGAACTGGGCGAACTGAAAATAGCCAACGATGTAGTGGGAATTATCGCTGGTTTGGCAGCGACTGAAGTACCTGGAGTTGCTGGAATGAGCGGTGGTATAGCCGGCGGGATTGCCGAAATGCTTGGGCATCGCAACTTATCGAAGGGCGTTAAGGTTGATGTTGGAGAACACGAATGTGTTGTCGATTTGTTCGTGATTATTGAGTACGGCTTCAGTATTCCTGAAGTGGCTCAACAGATACAGGAGAATGTAAAAAGGACCATTGAAGTGATGACAGGTCTCGATGTAATGGAGGTTAACCTTCATGTCTTAGGTGTACACTTTCCTCAAGAAAAGAAGAGTGACGAGGAACAAGTGCTCCAACCTAGGGGGAAGTAAAATGACAGTACTTGACCGCATTTTTCTCGGAATCTGTGCTGTTGTCCTAGCAGTTCTTGCTGGGCTCCTAGTCTCAACCGTTTTCGGGAGTGGTTTTTTAGTTGACTGGCTACAGTCAGCCAACTTTGCATTCGACGGCGCGATTCTAACGCTTATTTTGGTGTTGCTGGCTATTTACTTAGTGATTCTGCTTAGTAAAGTGGATAGAAAGAAGTTTATTGTCTATCCAAGGGAACTAGGCGTGGTGAAAATAAGCGCTGAGTGTGTGGAAAGCCTTATTGTAGAAGCAGCTGCCCAAATCTCAGGCGTCCAAGAGGTCCGTGCGCTCTTCACCGATGTGGTGGATCCCAGAGTGACACTGAAAGTGGTTGTCTATCCAGACCACAATCTTTCTGATCTTTCGGAAGAACTGCAGGCATCAGTGAAAGCTTATGTGGAAAAAACGGTGGGGATTACCATTCAGGAGATCGAGGTTTCAGTCGTGGGAATTTCAAAGCGGACCGATACGGAACTCCATGGACTAATATAAAGGGGGGTGCGCGTGATGAAAGAACGACTCATTGCGATACTCAGTGCCCATCTAGGAAAGTTACTAGGGTCGGTAATGGGGCTACTTCTAGGATGGATCATAATAGCCTATGGATTCTTTAAGGGGCTTTTTGTCGCGCTTTGTGTTGTGATCGGGTTTTACTTGGGTTCGCGTCTAGATTCACCAAGTGACTCCACAGATTTTTTTAGTCGATTTTTGAGGTGATAGTTTGAGTAGACGATTAGCACGTCAGGTTGCTTTTCAGACACTGTTTCAAGTTGATTTAAGCAAGAGCGATATCGAATCTGCCTTGGAGCAGCGACTGGAAGACGTTGCTTTGACACCCGAGAACCAAGAGTACGTGAGAACGGTTGTACGCGGTGTGAGCCAGCAGATCCCAGCTTTGGATGCCCAGATTGGCGCGGTTTCTCAAGCGTGGGAAGTACATCGTCTTGGTTTTGTGGATCGTAACATCCTACGGCTGGCCATTTATGAAATTGTCTTTATGGACGACATACCAGCAGGTGTTGCCGTTAATGAGGCGGTGGAGTTGGCGAAGAAGTATGGTGATGATGAATCCCCTCGGTTTATTAACGGTCTTTTGGGTACCGTTGTTCGGGATGGAGGATTTCAGTGAAAGTGTTTTTAGGTGTTGACACAAGCAATTACACCACATCAATGTGTCTAGTTGGCGAAGATGGTACGATCATCGCCGATGAACGTAGGTTGCTAAAAGTGGCTTCTGGTTTGCGGGGTTTGCGCCAATCAGAAGCCTTATTTCAACATGTACAGAATATTCCAGAGTTAACCGCTAGGTTAGTTACTCCTTTGGAGGGACATGATCTAGCGGCTATTGGTGTTTCGGTAAAACCCAGGCCACAAGAGGAATCTTATTTACCTGTTTTTCTACCGGGCCAAAGTTTGGCTCAAGCGCTTAGCCATATGGCTAGCATTCCATGTTATGAGCTAACTCACCAAGAAACCCATATCTGGAGTGGAATTGCCACTGCTGGTGGTCCCGTTGAATCGGAGTTTTTGGCTATTCATCTTTCTGGCGGGACAACAGAGCTCACTGCAGTAAAACGACAAGAGGAAGGGTTTAATCTCCAGATCGATCTTTGGGGAGCAACTTCCGATCTCCATGCCGGTCAGTTTGTGGATCGCCTGGGCGTAGCCTTAGGCCTGGGGTTTCCTTGTGGACCCGCTTTGGAAAGACTGGCCGCTGAAACCACCGAAAGCGTCCCGGTTCCAACATTTCACAGAGAGGGAATAGTCAGTTTCTCAGGACCGTTAACCGCTCTGGAAAGGTTGGTGGGGGAGCTTCGACCAGAGGTTTGTGCTCGAGCATGTTTCAAGAGTATCGCGCGTACCCTTGTGAAGTGGATTAGTTGGGCGGGAACGAAAACCGAATGTCGGAACCTGTTGGTTGTGGGGGGAGTCGCAGCCAATAGGCTCATCCGGGAGGAACTCAATAAAGCGTTACCCGGATGGCGGTTTTACTTTGCCAATCCGGCTTATAGTGTTGATAATGCCTATGGTGCGGCCTTCTTTGCTGGACTAGCCTCCGGTCAGCTATCGTTCTCTCCTGGGAAAACATGTGGCAAGCGAGGAGGGTGAAAGTGGAACCAATTTCTGTTAGTGAGTTAACTAGGCAAATCAAATCTGCTCTTTCTAACCCCCTTTTCCAAAACATCGCTGTGGAGGGGGAAATCTCTAACTTTGTGCACCACTCCTCTGGACATATGTATTTTTCCTTAAAGGATTCACAGAGTAGAATAAAAGCTGTAATGTTTCGTAGTCGCAATCAACGCTTGGGATTTGTTCCTCAAAACGGGGACACGCTCATTGCGGTTGGATCGCTAGGGGTCTATGAACCGAATGGTGAGTATCAGCTTTACGTAGACGTACTTCTGCCCCAGGGCGTAGGCGACTTACACCAAGCCTTCGAGCAGTTGAAAGCAAAACTGGACAGTGAAGGGCTTTTTGATCTAGGTAGAAAGAGACCTCTGCCGGCTTTGCCCCACAGGGTGGGTATCATCACATCCATTTCGGGAGCAGCCCTTCGTGACATCTTACACGTACTCACAAGGCGTTATCCGGGAGTCAAGGCCTTAGTTTTTCCTGCTTTAGTACAGGGTGAAGGAGCCCCGGAAAGTCTAATACGTGCCCTGTTATTGGCTCAAACAGCTGACTGTGATGTTCTAATTATGGCGCGGGGGGGAGGCTCCTTTGAGGAACTTAATGCCTTTAACGACGAGGGGTTGGCAAGGGCCATTGCCCAGTCTTCGATTCCCGTTGTATCGGCAGTGGGTCATGAAACAGATTTTACCATTGCTGATTTTGTGGCGGACTTACGGGCACCTACCCCATCTGCAGCTGCAGAACTGGTTGTGCCCCTCCAAGGAGAACTGCTTGGGGCGGTGAACTCATGCCAAGATAGAATGGCGGCCGTATTACAGCGAAAGATTCGTTCAGAACGGCGTTTTCTGGCTCAGTTGATCCAGAATCCTGCCTTACAAAGACCAGATCATTCTGTTAATCAACTCCGGCAAAGAGTGGACGAGTTATGGACAAACCTCGGACGCTATAATAAGCAGTACTTAATTTTACGACGGAGCGAATTGGGAAGTTTGGCTGGGAGGCTTGAAGCGCTCAGTCCGCTTCAGACCCTTCATCGCGGTTATTCCATTTGTCGTGACAGCCAGGGAACGGTAATTCGACAAGTTGATCAGGTTATAGAAGGTGACCTCGTGAACGTTACCCTGCATAAGGGTCAACTGGTATGTAAAGTGGAAGGGAGGCTTGCACATGAGTGAGGGTGAACTGAAGTTTGAGGAAGCCATGGCACGCTTAGAGGAGATCGTCCGTTTGCTTGAACGAGGAGAGTCTTCCTTGGATGATGCTCTACTCCTGTTCGAAGAAGGGGTAAAGCTAGCACGTTTCTGCAATGATAGGCTTGATCATGCGGAGGCCAGAATTGAGGTTATGATCAAGGAAGGTCGGATTGAGACATTAGAGGTGAAGGAATAGTGAAGAATTTGACTAAGGACTGGTCAATCTATGTTCAAGAAGTTGAAGAAATCTTAGATCGGGCTTTGCCCAAGGGTGAAACCGTTCCGACAGTGTTGCATGAGGCCATGCGCTATTCCACCTTGGGTGGTGGTAAGCGTCTGCGCGCTTTATTAGCAATCGGAGCATGTATCGCGGTTGGCGGAGATGCCAAGAGCACTGGCGGGCTGGCGGCTGCTATAGAAATGGTGCACGCTTACTCGTTGATTCATGATGATTTGCCCTGCATGGACGATGATGACTTGAGACGTGGTAAGCCTACAAATCATATTGTCTATGGGGAAGCGGTGGCGGTTTTGGCTGGGGACGCTCTTTTGACAGAAGCCTTTGCTGAACTGGCAAGAATGCCAGAAAAGTATGGGGTTTCGTCGGAGGTGACCGTGCGAGTAATAAGTGAACTGGCCAAAGGCTCAGGTTCTCAGGGGATGGTAGGTGGGCAGGTTGTGGATATCACCAGCGAAGATCAAGAGGTTGATGTGGATACTCTAGCCTACATTCATCGCCATAAAACAGGTTCACTCATTATAGCGGCGCTAAGGGGCGGAGCGATCTTGGGGGGAGCCAATGAAGAGCAACTAGATCAAATCACCCGATTCGGCGAGAGCTTTGGTTTGGCGTTTCAGATCACAGACGATGTTTTAGATGAAGTGGGCGAAGCGGAAAATTTGGGTAAGGCTGTCAAGGTAGACCAGCGTTTAGGTAAGCAGACTTACCCCCGGCTCTATGGACTGGAAGAATCTCGTCAGATGGCTCAACGTTGTATTGACGATTGCCATGCGGCCCTGGAGGGTTTCTCAGATCAAGCGTGGTTGTTAAGGGATTTAGCGTCCTTTATCATCCAAAGAGACCATTAAGTTGTGTGTTCTTGAAAAAGTGGCAAATACACACAAAATTATGTAAGTTCTTAACTACCCTTGCATGCCAACAAAATCGTATGATATAATACAATCAATCTAGAGGTGAATGGCGCAGTATTCTAGTCGTCAACCTCATTTTTGAAGACGGGCCTAAAAATCCGTTATTGGCACATCGATGAAGTCTTTGGTGGTGGCTTTCGACGCCCAGTCGGGGGCTGCTGCTGAGGGTTAAGGTGGGAGGGCGATCTGCAAGGGCATGCAGGCGTTGACCCTCCCTCCACGGAGACCCACGACTG
>JAAZLQ010000108.1 GCA_012799255.1 Bacillota bacterium | reverse complement strand
TAGATCTTCTTCAATATAGGGAAAGGCCAGGTCGTAATATTTTTTTGCCAGCGCCAGCGCCTTTTCGATGCCTGTTTCGACAATAAAATCTTCAGTACTGATATCAGGTTCGTCAGGATAATCCTCTGCCATAATTTCTTCCAAATTATCCGGCAGCTCGCCCGTTCGGGAATAGTGTATAAACGCCGCAGTGACTTTTTTTGCCTCCGAAAGACTTGGAATACGAAAAGAACAGCCTGTTAGATTCAAGCACAGTATAACGAATATCAAAATTAATGATAGTCCTTTTCGTGAGCAGTTCAAATTAAACAACCTATGCAATTTGCATGTTTTTTGAGGCTTATTGGGCTTTCTCCTCATTATAATCACCCCTGTCCATATTCGTTTTCAAACGTTTGATCATACGCACCGTCGCCGTCTAAATCATAATAAATATTTCCGTCCTTCATCAGAACATCATAAGTGCCGTTATCGTCATAATCCATATAGGTACTACCGTCCGTATCGTAAAATATTTCATAATTACCGTCTCCGTTTTCGTCCACATACCTTTTACCATCTTCATCTATTCTTGATCCCTTAACTGGGAGTATAACCCCGTCGGGACAATAAATCGTCTCAGCAATCCCGTCATTATCAAGGTCCATATACATGTTCCCGTGCTCATCCTCTTTCGGAAGAGTGTTGTTTATTCCTTCCTGATTGGGTGTATTTATATCCTCGGAATAAAACGTCCCATCTTCATGAACAGAAATATCCGACACACCGTCATTGTCAGTGTCAATCAGCATATTTCCTTCGTCGTCATATTCAGGCATGCTAATATTTTCCGGTAGCTGGTATTCCCCTGCTTCAAATGATTCCGGGAAATTTTCTTCCGGACTTAAGTTTGAAAACCCGGGGATTAATGAATTCGGTAAATCGGAATTAATTATCTCATCATCTTTGGGGATAATATCTTTTATTGAAGAAGTATCAGCCGCCGGAATATCATATGTGCCGGGGGAATTGACGGTGTATTCTGTTGAACCGGCAGCAGCCTGGCTGTCCATTCGATAAATGGTTTTTAAAGCGCCTTGTTTTTCGGCGGCTTTAGCCAGGCTGTTTTTCATCAGGTTAACTGCAGCAGCATATCCAAAAACAGTAACGGCAATATTAAGTATAATAAAGGATGATGTTAATGATATAAGCTTCAGCTTGCTGCTTTTAAATTTTGTCCATGCCCATATGAAAGATAATGGAAAGCCAAGAAGAGGTATAAAATTTATTAAGAACATTCCAACAATGGCAAGCAAGCCCTTTTTAGATTTTTTACTCTTTTCGGATTTGCTTAATGCTGCAGGCTCTGATTTTGTAATATTCTGAACCGGGATTTTGTTCTCTTGTGGTTTAGTATTTGGATCCTGTGTTACAACAAGGGGTGATCCGCATATGAAGCAGAATTTGCTATTATCCTGATAATACTTTTTACATTTATTACAAAATAACATATATTACCCCTTTCTCTTCATCATATTTGTTTATGAAAAGAAGAATAAAAACTTAAAATTCATCATGCAGCTTTTTACTCCCCGCCAATATTTTAAATCGGCACCCGCCTCGAAGTGTTTTTTGCCCATCGGCTAAAATACACTTCATTAATTCGGGACTTGAAT
>JAAZLQ010000282.1 GCA_012799255.1 Bacillota bacterium | reverse complement strand
TGTTGTCCCGCAGATTAGAAGCTCCTGTTCCATGCAGTTTATTTTACCCTAAATCGGTTGCCTGATAGTTTTCTCAATCACTTTAGTAACTCCTATTTATGCAAGCTGTTTGGTTCAATTCTAAATGATGCAGATTGTTGGAGCGACAGAAAAAGCAGGTTAACCTGCTTCTTCTTGGGTTGATATATATTCACTGAGTTTTACTAATGCGCCGACAATGCTAATTACATCGACTGGGGATAGTTCGGGATAATACGTTGTCAGGCGTTCTAAATTCCAGAAACTATCAGATAGTCTGGCCAGTTCAGTTCCTATGTTCCAGTTAGGAATGCAGATGTAGCTTCCATATTTATGTCTCCCACAAAGGATATGAAAGCTACTATACCTTGCTGTTACCTCAAGTTCATAAGGATCCGTAGTTTTTAACAGGTTGATATGTCCTTTCCAACGTATTGGTTGCATGTCCTTCGTCCCGGTACAGATATAGTCAAGTTCCATGATTGCTTCCTCCTTTAAAGTTCGCTGTCATTGACAGCTTTCATGACGATATCAGAGGTTATGATATCAGATCTCGTACTGTCTCCAATGAGAAGACAGGCATTGCAAAGTTTGTTTATCATACGAGGTGTTCCGTCAGCTGCGTTGAGGACAGCTTCAATGGCGTTATCCTCGAAAACATGTTGGTTACAGCCGGCATTTTTTAGTTTTTCAGAGATATACTGGCGTCCTTCCTCTTTGGTCAGTCCACCAATTTCGTAATTCATGACGATTCGCTGGCGAAGAGGTTCATGAATACCAAGCTTGAGTGTGGAATTCAGTGTGGGAAGCCCAGTGAGCAGAATGGCTGCCCGGTCTTTGGAATCCATTTCAAAGTTAAACAGGATCTTCAAATCATTCAGGATTGCATTATTGATGTAATTCGCTTCATCAATGATGATGATTGGAGTCTTGCGTTTCTCCACAGCAAGCCGTGTGATCTCATCCTGGATAATCCGGAAGTTATCTGGTTTACGAAATACAGATTGTGCCCCAAGTTCTGTTACAAGATTCCGGTAGAAATCATTGGCAGTAAGAGTGGAGAAACTTGAGTATACTACTTTGAAAAGAGAAGGATTTAATGCAAGCGCCCAGTTGCGCACAGCAGTCGTCTTGCCTCTGCCAGGGCTTCCAGTGTATTGATGAGCTAATTATTTAGTATTCAATCTTTAAGTTCTAGTCAAAATAAATAAAGGATGACTATTATTCCTTTGACTAAATTTAAGTCATGGTTTTTAATAGTCATCCTTTTGTGTTATCATAAATAACGACATCCGATAAAACGGCTGTCTTATATTAACAAAACTATAGAAAGCAAAACAGACAGAAGCGTCCCCCATCACAGTTCTGCTCCTGCCTGCCTACAAATCACTGCTTATAGTTGCAGTATTATGCTTGCTGAACGAATGAGCTTAATTATTCAAAAACTAAATACCTGTACGCTATACAAAGGAAATGGCGTAACCCAGTGTTTATAAGGGTTGCGCCGTTTTTGCTTCAAAACTTGAGATTATAACGACCCATTTATTTTATCATAACCCGGAAACCAAGTAAAGGTCGATAGGAGTATATAATCAGTGCAGTAGAAGATATATATCGGGTCTTTGACAGTTGGATAATAATAAAATCGCTGAAGCCATTGAAAAGGCTTCATTTTTTTGTCAAATTTTCAAAATATTTCTTTCGTAATGTCTCGTAGTGTGGTATAATATAAGAGATTGGAG
>JAAZLQ010000369.1 GCA_012799255.1 Bacillota bacterium | reverse complement strand
TTTCATTAGGAATTCTACTTAACCATATAGAGTGTTGGCAAGACAATAGCGTGTTCTTCGGCTTCGTCATCGTGTCTCCATGCCACAACAAAACGGATCTCGGCATTTTGAATTCGATATCCTTTGCTGGTAAGCACTTCCAACTGCTCTTGCGCTTTTTTAGACAGCTTAATGAGCCTTTTCTTCGTACCACTATCATCATATGACAGATAAGAGCCGTCCGCATACAGCGGTTCGCCACTTTGCAGAGAGAGGATCTTTGCTTTTCTGCCTTTAAAGAAATCCAACACAACATCCTTGTGGCCAAACTGCAGAACGATCTCGTTGGGTTCGGGATATAGTGTCATATCTTGCTGATAGGAAACACCGAGCAGAGGTTTGCCTTCCATGAAGTTACCATAATAGTGAACGGATAGATCACTCTTGGCTCGGGTGAGCGCAACATACAACACACGCTTGGCGCTATCCTTGGTGCTATCATACTGATTCAGCATTAAGTAGACCTGATCAAATTCACGACCTTTCGCCTTGTGCATCGTCGATACCAAAATTGTGTTTTTTGCATCTTCGATGAAATCATCGTAGTTGGATTCGTGAATAAACTCAACCAAATCAGACCGGTACTTAGTTTTGTTAGTGGCGGCGAATGTTTCCAACATCTTCATGCAAATACTGAGGCAAGAACTTTTGCTGTAAACGGCATTTAGTTCATTGATCGCCTTCGTCCATGCATTATCGGAAATAGTGGGGACATTACATTTGCCCAGTGCCTTCATGAAGAAACGAATCTCTGCAAGATTGAAAAGGTCAAATCCATTATTTGTTTGAATCAATCTGGCAGAAATGTTATTCCGGATCAACAGACCCATAACGCGCAATGCTTCTTCATTCGTTGCAGTCAACACGCAAGCAGTGCCACCATGGTAGTGACGTATGATATCTTCAACAATCGACACTTCCAAGTTTTGAGAACGGTGCTTTGTGATACGAACAGAACCCTGCTCTGTTTGAATGGCTTTCAGTGGATTCGTTTTCATGCGCTGCGCCAGTGTGGATGCAAAGCTGTTTGCCATTGAAACGATCAGCCGTTTGCTTCGGTAGTTATCCAATAGTTCATACCGGGCAGCACCGTAAGTATCAATAAAGTCCTTCATGTGCTGCGAGTCGGAGCCACGGAATTCATAGATATTCTGATCGTCATCGCCTACTGCAATAACGCGCATATCTTCGTTTCGCTGCATCAGCGCATGGATCAATGCTGCTTCGTGCTGGTCCATATCCTGCGCCTCGTCAATCACAAGAACATTCTTTGTGATGCGGCCAATTTCCACCTCTCTGCTTTCAATCATCTTTGCGGCACGCTGGACGATATCCGCAGAGTCTTCCAGACTGCCGATTTTACCGAGCAAGTCAAAGCAGTATGAGTGGAAGGTCTTGATTTCGACATAATGCGCAGCGTTACCGATTAGGCTAATCAACCGCTGCTTGAATTCGGTTGCAGCAGAACGGGAGAATGTCAGCATCAGCAACTGCTCGTGCTTGATATCCTCCAGCAGAAGCAAAGAGGCCAGCTTATGTACAAGTACCCGTGTTTTTCCACTTCCGGGACCGGCTGCAACTACAATGTATTTGGACGCATCATCATCCACGATCTTTAACTGCGTTTCGGACAATTCGCTGAACAATTTATCATACTTACCTGGCGTAATATTGCGATTGATTTCGCCAAGGCGCGTTCCTTTGAAGTATTTAGCGATAAACTGGCGGTATTCCATGAAGAAGTAATCGTTGACAAAGGTCAATGCGTCCTCATAGTTGCGAACCATCATGTGAGCATATTCACCGACGATGTGGATCTGCTGGATCTTCAGCTTGTAATACTCGTTGAGCTGCCGATAGTCATCCTGCTTGTAGCGGATCTTGTTATCCATAACAAGACGCCGCAAGTGAAGTCCACTGTACAGCACCAGGAAGCCACCTTCCAGATCCATGGCGCCAATCTTGGCAAGATACAACAGCGCATTTTGCACATCTTCCATGGATGCCTCGAAACTATCCATGCGGATCTCGTCGCGATCATTGAATGCCTGCCGGATTTTCATTAAAGAAAATACTACAGGGACATTTTCGCCAGCGCTTTGTGTTTCTGCAGCCAGTTCAAAGAGATACAGCACAATGAAATGAGCCAAATCAATCCGTTGTTGGTATTGCCGTTTCATAGTGGGCATATCAATCACAGGACACATAATGGTCTTGGCATCTGCAACATTGACATCCTTTTTGACATACCGACGAATCGTCCAGTAGTAAATAATTGTTTTGATATCTTTGATGGTTGCTTTGTCGATTCCTGCGTGAATCGCATCATCATTAACTTCTTTATACGAGAAATCAGATGGCGTGACCAGCAGACGATCGATCAGGAAAGATTCAAGCTTAGCGAAACGTGATACAATCTGTGCGGATTTGTTTTTACTGTCTGCCCTGCGGATAAATGCGGAAAGGTCCATAGAATCAGCTAACAGGCCTTCTTCGCGCAGCAAGTTGATGGAGGCAACAACATCCTCTTTTTCCAATCCAAGTTTGTCAGCCAAGTAATCGATGCGGGCTTCCGCATCATCGTTACCTGCCTTGGAGATGCTGCGGCTGGAAATCAACGATTTCATAATACGTTTGGCATTTTGCCGCTGCTGATCATTAAAACGCTGAGATTCCTCCAAACGGGCCGCTGCCTCCGCCATGCTATCAACCAGGATGCTGGTAGCATAGATTCTAGGCACATTCTTGCCCCGCTCCACATAACCGGCATTCTCCAATGCCGCAATAGCAGTGCGCACACGGGTTTCTACATCGGCGGTAGTATCATCCCAGCCTGCCTGCCGCGCGATTTCCAGCGCAGATCGGCTGACCGTCGGATGGATTCGTGTCAGATCCTTAATGGCTTTCCAAACCTGCTGGATCTCGCTCATACTGAGCTTGGTTTGATTCAGCAAAATAAAATGCTTGTCCAGGTCTTCGTCGTTGAATAGCACAAAGCAATCTGCCTGTAACGATTGGTCACGGCCGGCACGGCCTGCTTCCTGAACATAGTTTTCCAAAGAATCGGAAATGTCGTAATGCACAACAAGACCAACATCTTTTTTATCAACACCCATGCCAAAAGCAGAGGTGGCAACAATGATGCGTACCTGGTCTTTCAGAAACGCCTCTTGGTTGGCAACCTTTTCGCTGCTTTCCATCTTGCCGTTATACGGAAGCGCTGGGAAACCATCGTCTGTCAGTTTCTGCGCAATCTGGTGCGTTCTCTTAACACGGGACACATAGACGATAGTGGGACAATTCTTTTGCTGGATCAGGTTACGAAGTTCTGCATATTTCTCATCATCATTTTCTTTGTAGATAACGGAATAGTGCAGATTGGTTCTGGAGGCGTTCGTGGTATACAATTCGAGATCAATATCCAGCTTTTGCTTGAAATACTCGCAGATATCACTGATGACCTTCTGCTTGGCCGTAGCGGTAAAGCAGGAAATTGCAATCCGATCTTTCTGATTCTTTTTCTCTTGCAGATTGCGAATAAAATCCCCGATGTACAGATAGTCCACACGGAAATCTTGACCCCAAGCAGAGAAACAGTGAGCTTCGTCGATAACAAAGCGAACAACATTCCGGGAAAGAAGCAATTTTTCGATAGAGTTGGAGCGCAGAGATTCCGGAGAAATGTAGAGAATAGAGGCTAGACCACTCTCGACTCGTTCCATCGCTTCTGCCCGCTCAATGGGGCTCAGCAGACCGTTGATCGTTACTGCATCCGCGATTCCTCGTTCGGCCAGGTTGTCCACCTGGTCTTTCATCAAGGATTGAAGCGGAGAAATAACAACGGTCAAACCGCGTGCAGTTTCACCTGCAATCAACGCAGGCAGCTGGAAGGTGATGGATTTGCCACCGCCGGTGGGAAAAATAGCCAGCAAGGATTTTCCTTGCACAGCTGCGCGGGCAGCATTTTCCTGCAAGGGTTCGCCGTTATAGGTTCTGAAGGAATCAAAACCAAAGATATCCTTCAACCGTGCCCGCACATCCAGTTTCCGGCTGCAGTATTCGCAACCATCTTCGCAAGGCGTGCTGCGAAGCAGACGGATGACATTGTTGATCCGGGGATAGTTACGCAGTACCCATGCTGGCGTGACAGAATGGCGGTCATTGGTGTTGATCAATGCCAGGGTATATGCCAGTTCAACGGGCACTTTGCGGATCAGCAAAGCGATGTCTGCGCTGGTACAAATCTTGCCATGGAAATAATCACGAATTGCTCGTTCCGGATCCAACAGAGGAGCTTTGTTCAGATAGTGGAAAAAGCCATAAAATTGCTTGGTGTTGCCCAACAGAGAACAAAAAATCTGCTGCAACTTACGAGGGAGTCTGCGGTAGGCGCTAATTTCATCATCAAACAGTGCTTTTGCTTTTACGGAATCGTTCAGCGGATTGTTGACAGAATCGGATTGCAGTTTGTCATCCTTCACTAATGCGTGATACGGGCGCATGGGGAAGAGAAGAGGAGAAAGGCACAGTGTGTCAATAGCGATGTAATTTGGAATCGCAGCCGCAATGTGCTCATTCATATACTGCAAATCATGTGCAATGATATTATGGCCGCAGACATAGCGGTGTCCTCTGATAAAGGCGCTAAAAGTTTTTGGGGAGGGATTATGTAGTTTTGTGCCATCGTCACGAAGCGCGCCAATGTCAAGAATCTGTTTGGTTTCCGGGTTGATCTCTGTGTCAAAGAAAACGATCTTGCTCAAGTACATATTCCTCCCTTCTTGGCTAGAATAACGGCATATAATTACCACAAGTATAACGAGATACGTACATAAAAGCAAGATTCTCTATGAAATATCGCCCTATTTGTGATAATATTGGAGAAAATACTCAATGGAGGTGTACATATGACAGAACTCGAGACCATCCAACGGGCGAAAATGTATATGGACAAGCTTGCAAAAGGAATTAATCCCATAGATGATACCCCAGTACCAGAGAACGATGCCATCAATAATGTTCGACTTTCAAAGTGTTTTGCCTTTGTCTCGGATGTTTTAAAAAGGATTGTTGAAAATGGCGGTATGCCTCAGCCTGCTGCGATTGCTTCTGCAAAAGCGGCCTTCTATTTGCCTGAATTACGTAAGAGGGAATTCGCGTTTTCTGATGAACCTATTCCCATCAGCGAAATTGCCAAGCGGATCAATTCGCTGATAGATGTGAATGCTATGGATAAAATCACTTATCAGCAAATTCGGGCGTGGTTGGCTACTAATGGCATACTTGAAGATGCCGCCACCATCAGTGGAGGGCGTACTAAACATCCTACCGAATTAGGAAAGAGCATGGGCATCTTCGTTGAGAAAAGAACTGGTGCTGACGGCGAATATCAGGTTGTTCTTTATAACAGAAGTGCTCAGCAATTTATTCTCGACAATATAGAAGCAATGAGTCCTATGCGCATAGTTACAGAATCGCCTGAAATGCGCGGGAAGCCGTGGACCAAAGAGCAAGAAAAACAATTGATTGATATGCATAACAATGGGGTGCCGATTCCGAAAATTGCTTATGCTATGCAGCGAAGTAGTTCTGGTATCCGCAGTCGCTTGAAAAAGCTCGGTTTGATTACTGATTATTCTGATAAGGGATAATGCTGTAGATTCCCTACAAATTATAGGTAAACCTGCCAAGTGGAGTGGTTCCAACTGGCAGGTTTCGTTGTGCAGAGCAGTGTTACATACCTCAAAAGAGGAATCCTAGTTAGATTACTTCTGCTTGCCTTTATTCAACTCCATCATCAGCTGTGCACCGTAATGAAGGCCGTCAAGGAAGGCCTTGTACTCGTATGCCGTACAGAGGCGGCAGCATAGGTTGAAAACAGCGTTGTTGTCATCCAGGGATATGCTTTCCAACAGGGCATCCAATTCTTTGAAGCCGTTCCGTATATCCGAGGGATCGGATTCGTGAGATTCCTGGTAGGCCCGGTACAGTTGATCTAGGACAGTTTTACAATCCGGATCGCCGGTGTCAAATGGGTATGTTCGCATATAGTGCTGTAGCAGATTTATGATTGATCGCAAGTGTATCACCTCCCCAAAGTGTGTGTGATGTTAACTCCGGTGGCGGCTGTTTTCAAGTGGCTAATCTGCCCAGATTTCTTGTTTTCTATTGTGATAACGATACGGAAGAAAACGGACTTATATATAGATATATCTTCTTCCCTCTTACGAGGGGGAGGACTCCGTGTGTAGGGAAGGGCTAAAAGCCTGCCCTTCCCCACACGAACCCCGGAGTAAAAGGGATTTCCTCCATGTCAAAACTTAATATCGTTATGTTTTTGCGTCTGCCGGAAACGGTGGGCGCTTTTTTTCGTTTTCCCACCCCCAGGGGGAGTCAAATCTCTACAACCTTTTCCCTTGGTAACGGTGCCGGGGGCGTATGTAAAAAATCGCGGAAGTATTGGGTGGAATAGGCCCCGGAGAAAAAATAGATTTAATTTTTCAAAACACCCCATCAAAATGCCCTCATTTTCTGGGTATGCCGAAGGAGGTAACTTTCAACGGAGAAAAAATCAGATATTTTTTCCAAAAGACACTATACAAACCGGCCCCTTTTTCTGCGAATGGCGAAGGAGGTCACACACCGGTCTCCAAGGAGACCATCACCAATCAACAAAACAAAGGAGGAAAACACATGATTAGAAGAATTTTCTACGGTGGTAAACCCAGGTTGTCCGCTAAAGACACCGACAGCTTCTCCCGTGGCAATTACAAATGTCAAATGCTGCTCCAGACCAAGAAGGGGCAGCCTGTGGCGATCTCTCAGCACCAGGACAGGGACATCTGGAAAGTGCAGCATGGTTTCAGTACCGTGGTGTTCGCCACAAAGGGAGAGGCCCTGGCTTACTGCAAGGATCGCTTTCTGGATTTGGATGGACAGGCGGTGTAAGCCATGACCGAGATCCGATATTACCCCCTCATCGACTGCGACACTGAGGGCACGGAGAAGGTGGCCATGTTCCCCACCCTGGAGCGAGACACCGTCATGGCCACGAGCAAGATGTGGCTGGAGGAAATAGTTCCCCATTACTTCCGACTCCGCATCCGTCCAGGTGTCAGCACCAACGGCATTACCATTCGCTGCCCCCGCTGTGGCAATGCTCTCAGAGCGATCAGCGCACCCATCAATGAAACCAAGCATGAACTGTATGTCTGCAGCCACTGCACCCACAAGTAAGGAGGAAATAACTATGACACACACCATCACTCAGAATTACCTGCAGGAGTATTTCGACAAGCACGATTCCATCATCATGTACAAGCCTGACGGCACTCCAATCACCTTCACCAAGGTTTATGAGCCTGTCCTTGTGGTGAGTCCCCATGAATCCTATCGATTCACAACCCATGAGAAACTAACCGCGTTCTGCAATAAACACCACATCAGCACCCATCCCACCATCACCATCGACTAAGGAGGATATGAACATGATCACCAAGGACTACTTCGAAAAGCAGCTGAAGAAGCAGGAAACGCTGACCGTGTACGCTTATGACAATGTACCTCACACCATCGTCAAGAAGTACCACATCACCACCGCCCCCGACAACCGGATGCGCTTCAAGCTGGATTGTAAGGATCTGGAAGATTACTGCCACCGGATGGGCATCACCCTGAAACCCAAGAAGTAATACAAAGGAGGAATTATTTATGAATACCTATACCAAAATGCTGCCCCAGATTCAGAGCAAGGAATATGATACCTTCCTCTGGAATGCACTGCGTGGCAGACACAACCCCGGCAATACCAGTATCGACCTCTCTGTCAGCGCCGCTCCTCTTTCCGCCACCAGCCAGGACAAGTACGGTGCCGCCGTAAAGAAGGAAAGTCTGTTCCGCAATCTGGCCACTACCATCCTGGCATACGAGCAGGAAGACAGCATCAAGACCACCCAGACGGAGGATGTGTCGGTCTGGGTATCTGAGGGCGGCTCTGTCACTGTCACCGATGGCATGGATGACTTTGGTGAGATCACCCTGGGTCGTCACAAGTTGGTGTCCACATTCACTCTGGAGAACTCTTTCGTACAGGACAACAGCTTCCTCATCGAAGACCATATTGTTTCCCGCCTGGCTCAAAATCTCGGCAGAGCGGAGGACGAGGCCTTCATCACCGGTACCGGCGAAAATATGCCCACCGGTATTCTTGCAGAGAACGGCGGTGCTGACATTGGTGTGACCACCGCTGCACTGACCTACGAGGATGTAGTGAAGCTGTTCTTCTCTGTAAAACCCAAGTACCGCCGCAGAGGTGTCTGGGTCATGAACGATGAGACCGCCTATGCTCTGCGCACCATCAAGGATGCAAATGGTAACTATATCTGGAACCACGCCAATGACACCATCCTAGGTAAGCGTGTATACATCTCCGAGTTCATGCCAGGTGCTGATTCCGGCAGCAAGCCCATCGCCTTTGGTGACTTCCGGTACTACTGGATCGTGAACAGATCTCCTGTACAGATCCGTCCCTTGGTGGAAAAGTACATCCACATCGATTGCATCGGCTACCGAGCCTATGAGCTCCTGGACGGAAAGCTTACCCGTCCCGAGGCCACCAAGGTCATGAAGAACAACTGATCACCGCCGCCGGGAGGGGGCAACTCCTCCCGGCACACAGAAAGGATATAGCAATGACATATAAAACCATGAATCAGATCAACTTCCTGGCATCCCATGGCATGGGGTATCAGCGGATCGCCGAGCAGTTGGGTCTTTCTCCCAACACGGTCAAATCCCATTTACAGCGCCATCCTCCTCAGGCGGGATTGGTTCTGTGCCATCACTGTGGCCAGCCCGTTCCTCAGAGCCAGGGCAGAAAAGAGAAACAGTACTGCAACGATCAGTGCCGCATGGCCTACTGGAACAGCCACCAGGATGAGGTGAACAAGCAGGCCTTTTATGCCTTGTCCTGTCAGCACTGTGGAAAGGAGTTCGTCAGCTATGGTAACCGCAACCGGAAATACTGCAGCTGTCTCTGTTATGCCAACGCCAGAAAGAAAACAGCTTGAGGATCTGCTATCCCGGCTGATGCGGTACAAGGTCAGCACCACGGTTCTGAAATCATTACTTGGGGAATCGGACTACGTAAAGCCTGCGATATATTGGCCCGTAAATACGGCCTATCTTTGTGCAGTATATTCCGTTGATATGACTTGCTATTTCCCCCTATAAGAGCGAACATACACTACCCGCTTAATGATACAAAGGAGGGAAATTATGAAACGGGTCATAGAAAGAACCATACTTCCGACGCAGCCGATCCCCAAACTGACCAGGGTGGCGGCATAC
>JAAZLQ010000095.1 GCA_012799255.1 Bacillota bacterium | reverse complement strand
CTAGTGATGGATCGGGGGAAGACGTTAGCCAAGAGAGAATTGACTTGTTTGTTGCGTCCCGCGAGATGTTGAACGAACACAGGAAAGCTCCAAACATCAGAGTGGGCATGATCATGACTACACTGGGGGAAGATGGAGAGGTAAGCGTTGGTTTTAAAGTAGAATCGAATCTAAATAAAAAGGGTGCGATTCGTCTTTTATCAGAAGTAATTTACCTAAAATCCGAAGAGACATTAGCTGGTTTTCTATCTCTGAAAGGATTGCCCTTTGAAGGTATTCGTTATCCGATATATTTTGGGGCAGGTGCCGGTTATGCCAATGGCCTTAAGTATCAAGTTTTGATGGGAGTCGAGTTTACTCCAAACTTTTTTGCGGAAATGAAATACGTTAACATGACCGGAGGGTTCGGAGACACCCACTTACATCTTGCAACCGGGATGCAGTTTACCTTTTAAGGAGGAAACATCATGAAAAGAATTCTGCTAGTTAGTATCACGGTGCTAATTATCACCTGTTTGTGTAGTGTCGGGGTCTTGGCTAATTCCACAATGACTTGGCATTTTGAGATTTTTGGTAATCCAAACGCCCGTCAGGTAGCTCTCAATATTGCTAATGCTCAAAAGGAGTTGTCCCGGACCGCAGAAGAGCAAAGTGGTCTTGATCAGTTCAAAGAAAGCATCAACAGGATGGCTATGAGTAAGGCGGTACGGGACATTGTGTATTATGATCCCGAATCTGACGATCCTAATTCTGGATTTGTCCCAGTAGATGACGGTTGGATTTACTATCAATGGGATGAAGTTGACAAGCGGATGAAGATCTACTATTACTCTAATGGAAGCTGGACTGAAATATCCATTGATTCGGGACAACCAGAAGCCCCCAAGTGAGGGATAGGATAGAATCTACATGTTTGCAGATCTACTAGCAGAGGAGGGGTAGTGTGGAGTTTATCATGATTGGGTTACTCGCTCTTAGTCTCCTAGTGGGAGGGTTTGCCGGTGCCGATGAAACACCACCTGTGCCAACACAGGCTGAAATAGTCCAGGAGATGGTAGAGCTTCTTGCATCCCCCGAAAGCGTATTAATATCAACAAGTAATGTTACTACAGCAAGTCAGTTACTAGCTTCTTTACCAGAAGCAGAAGGGAAAATACCGATTGCGGTCTATGCGATCTCCGATAGCACTGGTCAATTTAAAGCAGATGACGGAGCTGTCTCTTCTGTTGTAACTCAAGGTTCTACAGAAATGCTAATCACTGCTCTCCATAGATCCCGTCAGTTTTCCATACTTGATCGGCAGCGGTTTGGTGATTTGATGAACGAGCAAAACTTGGTCGCCAGCAACCGCGTTGTACCGGGACAAGGTCCTGGGTTAGGAGTTCTCACTGGCGCCAAATACATGATCACCGGGGCCATAACAGAGTATCAAGTGAGCAAGGAGACTGGCGGAATTGGACTTGTCATTGCCGGGAAAGGTGGCTCCCAGGAGTATGCAAAAGCGTCAGTAGCTCTTGATTTGAGAGTCACAAATGTTTCTTCAGGTGAGGTTGTGTGGGCAGAAAGTCTTAAAGGGGAAATCATTGGGGAGAAAGTTGGAATCCAATTATTCTCCTTCTTAGGAAAGAACATTGTGGAGTTTGAAACCGGCAGAGGCAAACAGCAGGTGATTAATTTGGTTGTTCGCACTCTCCTAGAAGAAGCTGTCTTTAAGTTAGTTCAATCCGCTGTGCTTGTTCCCTGAAAATTACCTAGATAAGCAAAAAAGCGCAAGGTACTTATTACCCGCGCTTTTTTCGTTATATGCTCATACCATAGACTTGTTTGAAGATCAGAGCCTTCACCTCTTGTCGCTTTTCCTGGGGAATTGTGTGGGGGTAACTCATGATCGTAAGTGGTATCGGAGTTTCTCCCTCCTCGGTAGGAGGTTCTATATAAGTGATATCGTTTCGGACAAACCCTAAGCGCTCATAAAACCTTACTCTGCGCTTGGCTGTAGTGGTGTTGAAGGCCTCCACTTCTAAAACCAAAGGCTTCTTGTTTCGTTTTAAGAAACGTTTCAGGGCAGCCGAGCCTAACCCCTTACCGCGTAATTTTTTGCTGATGGCAAAGTACTCTGCGAAGTTAAATGTTGGGAAGTTCCAGACTGCTAGAAACCCTCCAAGCTTGCCCTTAGGGCTCTTAACTGCGAGAATGTTATAATCGGGATGATCAATTAATTCTCGAGCTTTCTCGTATGGCCTGACTTCGCTGGCTGGAAATGACTCTTCCATGATGTCGTACACCTCAGGAAAGTCACTAGGCTCCAGCACACCTAAATCAACATCCATTGAATAACGCTCTCCCTTCTTGTCACCCATCTATCATACCCTACATAGGCCTAAAAGTCGACTGGATAAGGGTGGCTGTTAGTTTGTAGCACGCAAGCGTACAATCAGCTTCTGCAACTCAACAAAGGCTAGCATGCCAACACATAGGGCTCCAACTGTTAACCACTGAACTCCAGTGAGCGGTGTAAGGTCAAACACATTACGCAATTGAGGTACGAACATAACCACTAATTGAAGTAGTGCAGATCCCAGAAAAGCCAACCACAAGACGGGATGTTCCTTGAATTTAATCCTAAAGATGCTATGCCTTTCACTTTGGAAACCTACAGCAGCAAACAATTGGGACAGAGAGAGGGTCAAAAACGCCATGGTAGTCCCGGTGACGCCTTTTCCTCCCAAGACATAAGCGAGAAGCGCCAGCCCGGCTTCAACTGCACCGACGGTTAAGATACTAAACCAGTCGCGTTTTTGCAGGAACGGAATCTTCTTATCCCGGGGCTTTCTTTCCATAACATCAAGTTCAGCAGGTTCCATTCCCAAAGCGATGGCGGGAAACGTATCTGTAACCAAGTTAATCCACAAAATGTGTACAGGCGATAGTAAGCGCCAACCCCACAATGTAGCAGTCAGAATCGCAATCACTTCACCTGCATTAGAGGAGAGTAGGAAACGTACCGTTTTGTGAATGTTATCAAAGATCCTACGCCCTTCTTTGACTGCAGACACAATTGTGGCGAAGTTGTCATCCGTTAAGACCATGTCTGAGGCTTGCTTTGAGACATCGGTTCCAGTAATACCCATCCCAACTCCAATGTCTGCAATTTTGAGCGCTGGTGCATCATTCACTCCGTCACCGGTCATGGCTACGGTCATACCCCGCCTTTGCCATGCAGAGACAATTCTTGATTTGTGTTCAGGAGCAACCCGGGCATAAACTCCAATGTGGGCCACGTTTTCCTCAAGCTCTTTATCTGTCATGGCTTCTAATTCTTGTCCCGTTACCGCTTTCATACCTGGTGTTAAGATGCCAATTTCTTGAGCTATGGCCATGGCAGTGATTTTGTGGTCTCCAGTTATCATCACTGGCAAAATACCCGCTTGACGACATTGGGCAATAGCTCTCTTCGCTTCGGGACGAGCGGGGTCAATCATACCCACGAGACCGATAAAGGTGAGGTTACTTTCTACCTCCTGGGCGTTCGAAAAATCCGCTCTTGTTTCGTCCTTATAAGCGAAGGCTAACACCCGTAATCCTTGCTTAGCCATTTCTTCATTAGCTTTTTCGATCTGGGCAACTCTTGCAGAATCAAGTGTTTGAACTTGTACAGAACTATCATGGAAGCGCTCTTCCTTGATACAGCGAGCGATTAGAACATCTGGGGCACCTTTGACAAAGATCCGCATTCCCTTTCCATTAGGATGTTCAATTGCCACAGTGGAGAGTTTACGTTGTGAATCGAAGGGAACTTCGCCTAAACGTTTCCTTTCCCTGATTTGCTTAGCAGTCCAAGATTGGTTTTGGAGCACAAAATCAATTAGTGCGGTTTCGGTTGGATCCCCTATTGTTTCAATACCTTCGCCCAACTTTGAATCATTGCAGTGACCCATGGCATCCATTAAGAGTTGCCTATTCTCAGTCCAAAGTTCTTGGACTGTCATCTTATTTTGGGTTAGGGTTCCCGTCTTGTCTGAACAGATTACCTGGGTTGATCCAAGGGTTTCAACAGCTGGCAGACGCCGAATAATCGCTCCTCTACTTGCCATGCGCGACATTCCTAAAGCTAAGACGATTGTCACTACAGCAACTAATCCTTCGGGAATTGCAGCTACCGCCAAGGAAACGGCAGTTAGAAACATGGTTAGTGGTGGGTTACCCATGGCTAGTCCGATGGTGAAGACAACAGCTGCAATAATCAAGACCCCAATTGACAGGATATGGGAGATTTGATTCAGTTTCTGCTGCAAAGGAGTTGGTTCGTTTCCAGAGGAGCTTAACTGGTTCGCAATGGCACCCATTTGGGTTTCCATTCCCGTTGCGACTACTACTCCAGTTCCACGCCCGTAGGTGACCGCTGTACCCATAAAAGCCATATTGGTTTGGTCGCCTAAAGGGACATTTTCTTCGTCTAAGGGAAGAGTAGTTTTTTCTACTGGAACGGATTCACCAGTGAGAGCGCTTTCTTCAACTTTTAGAGCAACAGCTTCCACTAGGCGTAAGTCCGCTGGGATGCTATCTCCGGCTTCGAGAAGTACGATATCGCCGGTCACCAATTCTGAAGCTGCAAGTTCTTGCGTAACACCGTCTCGAATAACTTGTGCTGTCGGTGCTGCCATTTTTTTGAGAGCATCCAGAGCTGCTTCTGCTTTGCTTTCTTGCACCGTCCCTAAAATAGCATTGAGGAAGACAACGATTAAGATGATGCTCGCGTCAATCCATTCACCAACCAAACCTGATATTACAGCAGCGCCAATTAATACCCAAATCATCATGTCTCCGAACTGAGCTAAGAAAATGCTCAGGAGAGTTTTCTTCTCCCCAGCGATCAGTTGGTTTGGTCCTTGTTCTGACAAACGAGTGTTTGCAGTGGAAGTTTTCAAGCCTTGGTAACCCGTTTCAAGCCTTCCGAAAACTTCTTCAGCAGATAAAGTGTGCCAGTTTCTTTTCTCCATCTATCCTTCACCTTTCTACTACTAATGTGCCCAGTTTAGCATCTGAAAGATCAAAAAAAGACTTTTGCAGTCAAAAAGCTGCAAAAGTCTCACTGAACAAATGTCCTCCGTACCAGGCACTAAGGCCACGCTGTTGATACGAAGCTACGCTCTGGGCGCACCAGTTACTCCCTTTTCGCAAATAGAATACCACAAAATCCAAACACTGTCAAAAGAGCTGGCCATAGCTTAGCTTAATACGTTATTGGAAAAGTTGTCTACTCTTCTTTGACTTTTGTAGAGGTGTGTGGGATAATAATTTAGCACTTGATAACCATTATCAAAAAATCAGTGGACATTTGGTAAATGACAACTTCAAACTATGATTCGCGAAACTTGTACTATGGGGAATCAAAGGGGGGGTCACATGATTAGTCCGTTTGAAGCAACACTGTTAGGAGTGCTCTACTCTAGACCAGGATCCAGGTATGATGTAATGAAGGTCATTCAAAATCAAAGCCTATATTGGGCTGGAAGTCCTGGAGCTGTCTATTCTGCCCTTGCCCGTCTAGCAGACAAGGGCATGGTTGAAAAAGTAGAGTTGGGCGAACCCACGATTTATAGGACTACACACTCGGGGTTCGGAGCGTTTCAGGGTTTCGTCAGAACTCCTGTACAGGCTGAAAAACTCGTCATGGAACCGGCGCTATTAAGGCTGAAACTTAGAGGTCTGGTATTTCTTTCACCCGAGGATCGAGTAGAGTTTTATCAAGCCCAGTTACAGGAACTAGAAAATGCAGTAGAAATGGTCGAAATGAGACGAGGGCTAAATTCTAAGTTGCAAATAAGCCAAGATTTATCAGACCTAGCTATTGCTCAATTGGCCCTAGAGTCAGATTTGATCAAAAAACTATTAGCCCAAGATTTAGGCGAATTAAGCTAAAGACCCACCGGAAAAATCCGGTGGGTTTTGGTTTGTGTAATATTACTTCAAGGAACATTACTTCGAGGAAGGATTATTACCACGTAAGGAGAATAGTTACGCTTATTAATAGGGTGGTGTGCTTTGAATTAAGTATGTCCCACCTGAATCGCTGAATGAGCTAAAGACTAGGAGTGGTGAAATGAAGAGTATTGCAAGCAAAATATCCATTTATGCAGGGGTTCTAGTATTCGTGATCTGCGCAGGACTAGGTTTGTTTGCCTATTCTCGGGGAACTTCTGCTGTCTTGGAAGAAGTTGAAAGAGCATTGATGCTTCAAGCAGATGAGGCAAGTGAATTTGTCGGGACAGCAATTGCGGGTCAGTTAGCCACACTAGAAGCAATTGCTGCTAGACCTGAAATTAAGAGCATGAACTGGGCTGAACAAGAGGCCGTTCTTCGCATGGAGAAGGAGCGTATTGGGGAATATTTGGCCCTGGGAGTGGTAGAGCGGAGTGGATTCGTTCGTCTCACTGATGGTTCGACAGCGGACGTTAAGGATAGGCCATACTTCCTTCAAGCTATGGAAGGCAAGACAGCGGTGTCCGATCTTCTCGTTAGTCGTGCAGATAATACCTTAGTGCTGGTATATGCAGTCCCGATAATTGATAACGGTCAAGTAGTTGGCGTCTTAATGAGCACGCAAAACGGCGCTGCCCTGAGCAACATTACAGATCGCTTAGGCTTTGGCGAAAATGGCTGGGCTTTCATTTTCCATAGGGACGGAACTTTGTATGCCCACAACAACCGAGAGTACATATTAGAGCAACGAAACCTTTTTCAGGATCAAGGAGAGTTGGCATCTGCTGGCAAAGCCATTCGTGAGCTTGGAACAGACGCTGGTGTTGTTCGTTACAATTATAATGGTGAAATGCGCATCAATGGTTTGGCACCTATCCCATCTACTAACTGGGTTATTGCGGTTGGAGCATTGGAAAGCGAAGTATTGTCCAATATTAATGAATTAGCCCTGTTCTTAATTCTGATCTCTCTCCTCTTTATTACCCTAGGGGGAATAGCCGCAATACTCATCGGAAGGCAAATCGCCCGTCCGGTTAGGCAAATTCAAGTTGTTATAGAAGCCCTGGCTAGCGGAGATTTAACCCAAACTGTCAGCGTCAAAGGAAAAGATGAAGTGGGTAGGGTTGGGAATGCCTTGAATACGACCATTACCAGTTTGAGACGGGATATTGGGGTGATCTCGGATGTAACTAACGAGTTGGCAGGCACTACCGAGGAGATGGCGGCAACGTCGGAGGAGATTAGTGCTTCAATTGAAGAAGTGGCCAGTACTACTAACGAATTTGCTTCTACCCTTGAGTTGATAAATAAGAACTCTCAAGACATGAGTGAAACGGTCCAGGGCATTTCTCGTCGGGCGGTTCAAGGAGAATCTGCCATAGAAAACATCACAAATCAAATGCAAGAATTACGTGGAAACACTGAAAGACTGGCGAGAGAAATCTCGGATCTCGGAAACCTGTCAGGCAAGATCGGACACATTGTTCATGTAATCGGCGACATCGCGGAACAGACAAATCTATTGGCCCTGAATGCTGCTATTGAAGCTGCCAGGGCAGGAGAGCATGGACGAGGATTCGCAGTTGTAGCGGATGAAGTGAGAAAACTTGCTGAGCAATCTTCTGGGGCTACAACAGAAATTACAGGCCTAATTAACCAGATTCAGGCTGGAATTGCCTCAGCTGTGGATGGGATGCAAGCGGGTGCTACTCAAACCGCCGAGGCAATGAGCAATGTACATGAAAGTGGAGCTATACTTAGTGGTATTTTGGAAGAAGTGGATGGAATAGTCGGCGCAGTTCAGGGCATCTCCACAGCTCTAGAGCAAACCAGTGCTGGCGGTCAAGAAATCGCCAGCGCAACAGAAGAACAAGCAGCCTCGATTGCGGAGATCGCATCCTCATCTGAGAGTATCACCATGTTAGGCGCCAACTTAAGGAGATTGGTACAACAGTTTAAACTTGCATAGTCAGTAGTTTCCAGGGTTACGATTTTCTAGCGTGGCAGGGATTAAGCCAGATCAACCGAATAAATGAAGTGTTTGAATCAGATTAAGGAGTGATTATATGTGGGAGGACTTTAAGACGTTTGCTCTCAAGGGCAACGTCCTTGACATGGCCGTTGGTGTGATTGTGGGTGGTGCCTTTGGAAAGATAGTCACCTCTCTAGTTAACGACATCATCATGCCATTTCTAGGACTAATTGTGGGGCGTATCGATCTAACATCGTTAAAACTAGTCTTGCGCCATGCAAATGAAACTACCAGCGAGCTATCTATTACCTATGGCGCCTTTCTGCAAAACGTTTTAGACTTTCTGATTATTTCCTTTAGCATCTTCTTGGCTGTTCGCCTGATTAATAATCTTAGGAAAAAGGAAGAAGACGCTCCTCCAAAACCTGCTGCACCACCAGCTCCTTCTGCCGAAGAAAAGCTGCTTACCGAAATACGCGACCTACTGAGGGACCAAAATACAGGGCGCACAGCCTAAAGTAGCAATTCCAAGACCGGTTGGCACTCTGCCAGCCGGTCTTTTTTGAAAGGAGTCTGTCATGAAGAAGATCGCAAAACTACTTCTGGGATTTGTACTGGTAGCCACTTTGGTACTACTCTGCCCGGCAAGGTCCAGAGAGTGAATATCGGGATTACTATATCTGGGCAACTTCTGATACCCCCATTCATAGGCGCGGACCTTGGAATCAACAGGTTTGGCATCCGACGGGAAAATCTCATTACTATGGCCTTTTTGGGGGAGAGATGCCCGATCTTAACTTCGCCAATCACAAACTGCGCGAAGAAGTGAAGCAAATAGGCAAATATTGGGTTGAACAAGGAATAGATGGATTTCGTATTGACACTGCCAAACACCTTTTGGAGCATGATCCCACCCGGCGTCCAGTAGAATGGTGGAAGGAGTTTTGCGACTATGTAAGGGCACTAAAGCCTGATATCTACCTCGTGGGAGAGGTGTGGGATAGCCCCCATGTGGTGGCTCCCTACTCCACTCTTGTTTGGAAAATAGACAGGTCCTAGTTAGCGTTCTCAAACCGGTTTTCACGATTCTGTTTCAGAGTGTTTTTTTAACCTAACTATGATACAATGTGAAGGTACATCATTACTGCAAGTTCTTCACTTTGCCGATGCAAACTGAAGGCGCAATTTGGAGGAACGTCGAAGTTGAAAATAGGTATCATCGGAAAGCCCCTAGCGGGTAAAAGTACATTGTTTAGACTCTTAACCAATCATGATTCTGGTTCAAATAATAAAACACAGATGGCAGTGGGTAAGATCCCTGATCCTCGATTGGAAGTCTTAGCCAAGTTGCATAATCCTCGTAAGGTAAGCTATTCCACCATCGACTTTTGGGATGTTCCTGGCTTTCTACCGGGGAAGAATTCCGCCGACTTCCTGCAAACTGTGCGGGACGTGGATGCTCTAGTTTTAGTGATTAGGGCGTTTGAGTCGGATACGGTTCCCAGTTTCAGTAAAATACGTCCTTACGACGATTTTAATGATCTACAGCAGGAACTCTTGGTGGCAGATTGGAGTTTACTTGAAACTCGCCTTGAGCGGATAGCAAAACAAAAGAATAAGAACCCAAAAGCAGGGGAAGAACTGGCTGTTTTGGAAAAGTGCCAACAGGTGCTGGAGAAGGAGCTACCTCTCCGGGAGCTCGAACTTGATGAGGAAGAAGAAAAACTGCTCCGCACCTATGACTTTTTCACCAAAAAACCATTGATTGCGGTAGTTAACTTAGACGAAGGGCAAATGCTTAGTGGCAGCTATCCTCAGAAGGAAGAGCTCGAACAGGAGCTGGCCAGAGTCAGGATTCCCCTAATCAAAGTGAGTGCGCAAATCGAGACTGAGATCAGTGAATTGGATGCTGAGGACGCTAGACTGTTCATGGATGAACTAGGAATTGAGGACTCGGGAATCGCCCGGATCGCTCGGACCGTCTATGCCCACTTAGGTCTGATTTGCTTCTTTACTGCAGGCGAAAAGGAGGTACACTCCTGGACGATTCGGAAAAACGATACTGCGAGTACAGCGGCGGGGAAAATCCACTCTGATATAGAGCGGGGCTTTATCAGAGCTGAGGTTGTGTCTTATGAGGATCTTGTCACACATGGGAACATTCAAACCGTGAAGGAAAAAGGATTATTCCGATTAGAAGGAAGAGATTACATTGTCCAGGATGGCGATGTAATCACCTTTAGGTTTAATGTTTAGTCGAAGGAGGCAATACAATGAAGGTTCAAAGAAAAGCTGAAGAATTGGCCAATGCCATTATGAATAGCAGTGAGTATCAAAGGATGCTAGCTGCCAGGGAAAAGGTGAACAATCACCAAGCAGCCAAAGTGATGCTTCGTGATTTTCAAGAAAAACAGCTGGAATTACACAGGATCCAAATGGGCGGGGGAGAAGTTACCCCAGAGCAAGAAGAACAGTTGCAGAGCCTATTTGGTGTAATTTCTATTAACCCTTATATCAGAGAGCTCTTTGAAGCCGAATTTGCCTTTAGTGGCATGATGATGCAAGTGAATGATGCACTAAGCAAAGTTCTAGATTTCCAAGAAGACGAGGGAGAGACGGAAGAAGAGTCTAAATTGGAAATTCCCAAAAAGAAAATTCTTATTCCAGGGCAGGACAGCTAAATGTTCCAGGTAGGTTCCTTGAGAATTGGGACAGCCGGAGTTCCCGCTTCTGCCAAGCCGAGAACTAGTCAAAGTGCGATTAAACGCTTAGCCGAATTGGGTCTGAAGCACATGGAACTGGAGTTTGTGCGCGGAGTCAGGATGGGTGAAGAAACGGCAAGGGAAATTAGGGAGCTGGCTGAAAAACACGATATCTCCCTCACCGTGCATGCCCCTTATTACGTGAATCTCAATTCAGCCGAACCCGAAAAAGTTATAGCGAGTAAAGGTAGGATTATCCAAGCAGCTAGGGTGGGTGCATGGGCTGGCGCCAAGAGTGTAACTTTCCATGCTGCATACTATCACGCAGACGATCCAGAAGAAGTTTATCAACGGGTCAAGCATCACATGGAGGACATGTTAGAAGAGCTAGCCAAGGAGAACATAACCATCAGGCTTAGTCCCGAGACAACCGGTGGTCCAACCCAGTTTGGTACCTTGGAAGAACTTGTCCGCTTAGGGGTAGATGTTCCAGGCGTGTACCCCTGTGTGGATTTCTCGCACCTCTTTGCTAGGAGTGTCGGGGAGTTCAACACCTACGAGCATTTTCAAGGTGCTTTGCAACTGATTAAGGACAATTTGGGGGAACAAGCCTTAAAGGAACAACATATTCATTTATCCGGGATTGAGTATGGGCCGAAGGGAGAAAAACAGCACTTGCCCTTAATCGAAACTGAGTTGGACTATCAAGCAGTGCTACAGGCTTTAGTAGATTTTGAAGTGTCAGGATGGCTCACTTGTGAAAGCCCGATCTTAGAAGAAGACGCCCTGATCTTGCAGGGGCTCTACGAAGAATTACACCAAAAATAGAATGGGAGGAAACATGGATGGAACGGGTGTATCTCAAACGCATTGGCGAACATGTAGGAAAAGAAGTAGAAATTAGGGGTTGGCTCTATAATAAGCGCTCCAGTGGTAAGATTCAGTTCCTGATTATTCGGGATGGCACCGATCTAATCCAGGGCGTGGTAGTGAAGAGTGAGGTTGCGCAGGAAGTCTTTGAGGCGGCCAAATCTCTCACCCAAGAATCTTCCCTCATTGTGCGGGGTGTAGTTCGGGAAGAACCCCGTTCAGTTAGTGGTTATGAACTGTCAGTGACCGATCTGGAGATTATTCAGATTGCTGAAGAGTATCCTATTACACCCAAGGAGCATGGGGTGGAGTACTTGATGGATCGCAGGCATCTCTGGCTTCGTTCCCAAAAACAGCATGCCATCATGGTGATCCGCAACGAGATCATTAAGGCCTCAAGGCAGTTCTTTGATGAGCGGGATTTCGTCTTAATTGATGCCCCTATCTTAACTCCAGCCTCTGTGGAGGGTACAACAACCCTTTTTGAGACTGACTATTTCGATGATAAGGCCTATTTGTCCCAGAGTGGACAACTCTATATGGAAGCGGCCGCAATGGCCTTTGGTAAGGTGTATTGTTTTGGACCCACTTTTAGAGCGGAGAAGTCCAAAACCCGCCGCCACCTGATGGAGTTTTGGATGATCGAGCCAGAAATCGCTTTTGCTGATAATGATGAAAACATGGATGTTCAAGAAGAATATGTGTGTTATTTAGTGCAATGGGTTTTGAAAAACTGCAGAAAAGAGCTGGAAGTCTTAGAACGTGACATAAGTAAACTTGAATCTATAGTGGCACCTTTCCCCCGTATTACTTATGATGAAGCAATTGAGATGTTGCAGAAAAACGGTTCAGAGATTCAGTGGGGTGACGATTTGGGAGCTGCCGATGAAACTATCATTGCTAGCCAGTTCGATCGCCCGGTCTTTGTCCACCGGTACCCAACTGAGATTAAGGCCTTTTATTTCAAACCAGATCCTGAGCGGCCCGAAGTGTGCTTAGGCAGTGATCTTCTAGCTCCAGAAGGTTATGGCGAGATCATTGGTGGTGGGGAGCGTATTGCAGATTTGGATCTAATTCAGCAAAGGCTTCAAGAACACAACTTACCTGCAGAAGACTATGCCTGGTACGTAGATTTAAGGCGGTATGGTACAGTACCCCATTCCGGTTTCGGCTTGGGTCTCGAACGGACAGTGGCTTGGATTTGTGGAATTCCTCACTTGAGAGAGGCTATTCCATTCCCACGGCTCATTAACCGCATCTATCCTTAGGTCTATCTGGTACCAAGGAAAATAAGGAGGACTCCACCGGCGGTCAAGGCCAGTCTTGACCAGGAGAGTTGGCTACTGAGTCCGATTAAGCCTATGGTACCAACCAAAGTGAGGATGATTGGTCCGATCAGCCCGAGCACGGAATTAATCTTCAGTGCGGTCTGCACCTTTCCGAACTTGACCATTAAAAGACCGGCAGTGATTTCGATGGATCCTGCAATCAGGCGCAAGAGGGCCATGGTTAGGAGTACACGTATTTCACTGGTCATAACATCACTCCTTCTTAAAGTAAACTTATGATAAGCGAGGTGATTGGTAGTGTTTAAGTTCCTAAGAGAAACTGATCCAGAAATCTTACAAGTGATTCGGCAAGAAACCAACCGGCAGAACAAAAACCTAGAGTTAATTGCATCAGAAAACTTTGTAAGCCAAGCAGTTTTGGAGGCCATGGGAAGTCAACTCACCAATAAGTATGCGGAAGGTTATCCGGGTAGACGTTATTATGGTGGTTGCGAGTATGTAGACGTTGCCGAGAATTTGGCAATAGAACGGGCCAAACAACTTTTCGGAGCAGAGCACGCAAATGTCCAGCCCCATTCTGGTTCTCAGGCAAACCAAGCAGTGTTCTTTGCTGCTTTAAAACCTGGGGATACAGTCTTGGGCATGGATTTGAGCCATGGTGGCCATCTCACACACGGCAGTCCTGTTAATCAATCTGGCTCATGGTTCAAGGTAGTGCACTATGGTGTACGAAAAGAGGATGAACGCTTAGACTACGACCAGGCGAGGGAATTAGCTGTCAAACATAAGCCGAAGTTAATTATTGCCGGTGCCTCAGCTTATCCAAGGGTGATCGACTTTGCAAAGTTTAGGGAGATCGCCGATGAAGTGGGTGCACTACTGATGGTAGATATGGCCCATATCGCGGGTCTCGTTGCCGCTGGCATGCATCCCAGTCCTATTCCTTATGCGGACTTTGTCACAACAACCACCCACAAGACTTTAAGAGGGCCACGGGGTGGGATGATTTTAACCACTCAAGAATATGCTAAAGCAATCGATAAAGCAGTTTTTCCAGGTATGCAAGGAGGTCCTTTACTCCATGTGATTGCTGCCAAGGCGGTGGCTTTCTTGGAGGCGTTGCAACCGGAGTTTAAGGAATATCAAAAGCAAGTAGTGCAAAACGCTAAAGTTCTGGCTGAAACTTTAATGGAACATGGCTTCCCCTTGGTTTCAGGCGGAACAGATAATCATCTGCTTTTAGTCAACGTAAAAGCGAAGGGCTTTAGTGGCAAAGAAGCAGAAGAGCGTTTAGATGGGGTGGGCATTACGGTAAATAAGAACACCATTCCTTTTGAGACAGAAAGTCCTTTTGTCACCAGTGGCATCCGTCTCGGTACCGCAGCCCTTACTACAAGGGGTATGGGTGAAAAAGAAATGCGAATTATCGCAGGCTTAATTGCCAAGACATTAGAACCTGGCAGAGAAGATTTTTCAGAGATTCGCCAGACCATCAGTGAGTTAACTGACGAATATCCATGCTATGCTGATATTGATTAAATTCTAATAGGTTCCAGGGAGGGCAAAACTTGGTTCACAGTGCCCCATCAAAAGATACAAAAAAAGCAATGGAACTAAATACGGTAGAAGGGGCCTTTGCGGTGGCTGCCGAAAATGTGGCAGCCCCGTATTTAGGTCTATTTGCTCTTGCCCTAGGAGCAACACCATCACAAATTGGTATGCTCACCGCTTTTCCCAACCTAATCGGCAATATTTTGCAGATTCCAGCTGCACTCTGGGCAGAACGGATGAAGGACAAAAGGGTGATACCGATCATTGGCGGTTACTTAGCCCGCTCTACTTGGGCACTTTTGGCTATTGTTCCGTTCTTGTATCCTCCTGAACAGAGGGTGGCGATAGTAATTTTTTTGGCCACTTTCCGGATTATGGCAGCAAACGTTGGGGTGCCTGCGTGGACCTCACTACAGGCCACTTTGATTCCCCAATCGATTCGTGGCAAGTACTATGCTAACCGCAATACTGTCTTGAATGCTTGTGCCCTTTTGGCAACACTGCTAGCAAACTTTTTGTTACGCTTGGAGTTTCCCCTTAGTTATCAGATTATCTTTGGTGTAGCAACACTTTCGGGGCTAACTGCCACCTTTATCTTCGGGAAAATCCCCTTTGAGCAGGGGCCTCCCAAGAGTAAGAGTGCCTCTGGTATGTCGCTGCGCCAGAAACTGAAAGTTTTCTGGGCAGAAGCCTTTACCTTCGCAGATTTTCGAAATTACTTGATCAGCTCCATGATCTGGAACTTAGGAGTCACCTTGGCCAGCTCCCTTTTTGTCGTTCATTTTGTCGATCATATGGGGGGAGCAGCAGGTGCTTGGGCCATTTTCTCGGGGGCGAACTTAGCTACCCAAAGTGTAGTTCAGCGTTATTGGGGACGTTTGGCGGATCATTTTGGTCAAAAGAACGTGATGATTGTCTCGGGCGTCGGTGCCGCACTTATTCCCCTTCTCTGGTGGGGAGCTCCCCATGTCTGGTTTCCTTTGTTCATCTTTATTGTGAATGGTGTCGCTTGGGGAGGCTATAATTTAGGGGCTTTCAACTTGCTCTTAGAGATTACCCCAGATGATCAGCGCACAGTGTATGTTGCAGTTTATAACACCCTCATGGGAGTGGCCATGGCTGTCGGACCCTTACTTGGGGGATTTGCCGCTGAGGTAGTGGGTTTGCGTCCGGTGTTTTTAGCTTCTGCTGCACTGCGGTTCCTTGGCCTTTATGTTTTTTATCGTACAGTAAGTAATACAAGTGGTAGAAAAATGGGCTTTAGAGACTTAATTCCTACCAGAAGTGCTTGATCCCGGGGGCAAAATAGGATACAATTTAAACTAACTCAAACAGTGATGAAGGAGCCTACTAGGTGCTTTTCTGAAAACCAGAGAGCTGGTGGTTGCTGCAAACCAGCCAGAAACCCTAGGATCCAACTCTTGAACTGACAGAAAGTTGAATTAGGTAATTAAGGGAATTGTGCTAAGCGGCATGATTAAACAGGGTGGCAACGCGGGATACAATCTCGTCCCTGAGCTTTCGAGTTCAGAGACGAGTTTTTTATTTATTTCCAAGGGGGATCAGAGCTATGTTAGATCTAAGGATGATTCGGCAAAACCCAGATCAGGTCAGGGAGGGCCTAGCTAAGAAAGGTGAAGAGACAGCCCTAGACGAACTGCTGGCGCTAGACGAGAAAAGGCGAAGTATGCTCACAGAAGTTGAAAAGTTGAAAGCTCAGCGTAATGAGGTTTCCGACGAAGTGGCTCGCCTCAAACGCGAAAAGCAAGATGCCCAGTCTCTGATTGAGGAAATGCGGCTGGTTTCCAGCAAAATTAAGGACTTTGATGAGGAGTTAAGGCAAATAGATGCTAAACTCCAAGATATGCTCCTGCGCATTCCTAATTTACCCCACGAATCGGTACATGTGGGCACCAGCGAAGAAGACAATAAAGAGATCCGGCGCTGGGGTGAGCAAGCAAAATTTGATTTTGAGCCCTTACCACACTGGGAAATAGGAGTTAACTTAGATATCATTGACTTTGAGCGTGCAGGCAAAGTAACCGGCTCCAGGTTCTATTTTCTCAAAGGTGCAGGCGCACGCTTGGAACGGGCGTTAATCAACTTTATGTTGGATTTACACACAACCGAACATGGTTATCGCGAAATTTTCCCGCCCTTTATGGCAAACGGCGCAAGCGCCACCGGGACTGGACAACTTCCTAAATTTGGCGAAGATATGTTCAAGTTGGAGGGCTTCGACTATTACCTCGTGCCTACCGCAGAAGTTCCTGTAACTAACCTTTATCGGGACGAAATTTTAAGTATGGAAGATTTGCCCATTTACCATGTGGCCTATTCTGCTTGTTTCCGTTCGGAAGCAGGATCCCATGGTCGGGATACCAGGGGATTAGTGCGGGTACACCAGTTTAACAAGGTGGAGTTGGTAAAATTTGTAGCTCCCGAGACTTCCTATGATGAGCTAGAGAAACTAACTAATAATGCGGAAACTGTTTTACAGAAGCTGGGCCTTCCTTATCGGGTGAGCCAGATGTGTACCGCTGATTTAGGTTTTACCGCAGCCAAGAAATATGATCCTGAGGTATGGATGCCAAGTTATGGACGTTATGTGGAAATTTCGTCCTGCAGTAACTTTGAGGATTTCCAAGCTCGCCGGGCAAACATTCGCTTCCGCCGGGATAAAGGCAGCAAACCTGAGTTTGTGCATACACTAAATGGCTCTGGAATAGCGATAGGGCGCTGTATGGCAGCTATTCTCGAAAACTACCAACAAGAAGACGGATCTGTTCTAGTTCCTGAGGTTTTAAGGCCCTATATGGGAGGATTGGAGCGCATTACTGCTGAAAAGTAAGCTCCTAGTGCATTTCTTCCGAAAAATAGGCACTTGTTAAGAATGAAAAGTTAGGTTATAATGTAGCAAGTTAAGGAAGGGTGCCAGAGTGGACGAATGGAGCGGTCTTGAAAACCGTCGAGGGTTTGCGCCCTCCGTGGGTTCGAATCCCACCCCTTCCGCCATTTTTTGGAGTGTAATGTTAATGAAATCAAAAGGAAAAGTAAAAGGTGATTTCATTTTAGTTGTCGTATTAATCCTTATGGGGATAGGTGGCCTCTTTTATAATCAAGTGATAGTACCTCGCAGAGGTCTCGGCACTAGAGTGTTCATTGAAATAGATGGAAAAGTTATTAGAGAGTTTAATCTCTCGCAGGACACAGCACCAACTAGGTTCGAAACGGAACATGGTTATAATGTCGTGGAAGTCGCAGATGGACAGGTGCGAGTGTCAGATGCCGATTGCCCTGACCTCCTTTGTGTTCATACCGGCTGGCGCCGGCATGCTGGACAGGTTATCGTGTGCTTGCCTCATTATTTTGTAGTGAGAATTGTAGGAGACGACGTGTCGTCAGGGGAGTTAGACGGCTTTACTTATTAATTAAAATGGGGTGATAAAAATGATGAAGCAAAGGGTACTGATTGTGGATGACGAGACCTCCATTCAAGAGTTAATTCGTTTTAACCTTGAACAAGCTGGTTTCGAGACGGAGGTAGCCAGTGACGGTCTAGCAGCTTTAGAGATGTTTGAGTCCTATAAACCGGATCTCATCGTACTTGATCTCATGCTTCCCGGTAAGGATGGCTATGATGTCTGCAAAGAAATTAGACGCACCAGTAATGTACCTATCATCATGCTTACCGCTAAAGAAACTGAGCTCGAGAGGGTGCTCGGTTTAGAGCTAGGTGCGGACGATTATATGACCAAGCCTTTCAGTCCGCTCGAGCTAGTAGCACGCATTAAGGCAGTATTGCGTAGGGCTAGTGGTCAAGAAGTACAAGATGAAAATGAATACAAAGTGGGTAACATTTTCCTCCAGGTTGACACTAGAGAAGTAAAAGTGCATGACCAAAATGTGGAGTTGACCCGGAAAGAATTCGATCTCCTGCACATCTTCATGCAAAACATGGGTAAAGTGTTGACCCGTGAAGTATTACTGCAAAAAGTCTGGGGATACGAGTACGAAGGTGAAACTCGCACAGTAGACGTGCATATTCGCCACCTACGTCGTAAACTTGGTCCAGAAGGAGAAACCCGCATTGAAACCATTCATGGGGTAGGGTACAAATTAAGGGGGAACTAACTTGAGGAAGTGGAGCTTTAATAGGCCATTACTTTTCAAGTTAACAAGTTTAGTGTTAGTGGTAACCTTGCTTTCAGTTGGGGTTACCACGTTTTTTGTCGCCCGTTTTGCTCACCGTTCTCTAGAGGAGAGGGCTACGGCAGACTTGTTCGCGCATGCCCAGATGATCAATATGGCCATCAGAGAAAGCTCCCATTCTCCAGTTCAACTCCAAGAACAGTTATCTATTTTAACTGCAACAACAAATCGGATGGTAAGGCTTTTTGACGATTCCGGTCGGGTCATAGTAGATACCCTTTCAGAAAAGTTCAGTGAGCGAGATTTGATTTCTGTTGAACTTCCCTTGGACGATCTGGGGGTGCTCCAGGTATTTGTCGCACGTGAAGAGATCTCTGGAGTATTCAGAAACCTAATTCAGGTAGCCATGTTCGTTGCTGTATTGGTAGCAATTGTTGCTTTTGTAGTGGCTTACCGGGTGAATAAGAGCATTACTGATCCCATTGAGGATCTTTTGGTTCTGGTTCGTAGTCTACAAGACCGCCAATTTGGACGGATGGTCTTGGTACGTAGCACTGACGAGATTGGTCAGTTAGGACGAGCTTTTAACGAGCTTTCGGAGATCTTGGATCATCTATTTGCCACGATTAGCAATAGAGAAGGACAGTTGGACACAGTCTTGTCCAGTATGGATGATGGAGTAATCGCGGTTAACATGAGGCATGAGGTGATCTTGGCTAATCGGGCAGCGGCCGATCTGTTTGGGCGCGAACCGGAGGACATGATTGGCCAAAACCAGTTTGAAGCCACTCGCCATGAGGAACTGACTCGTCTTTTAGAAAAGACCATGGATGGGAGAAATACGTTTAGCAAGGAAATGCGACTACGTCCCGGAAGTGAACTGACCATCGCCATAACTTCGAGTCCTTTGGAAGATCAAAAGGGGCGGATTCAGGGAGCGGTGGCGGTAATGCGCGATGTTACCTCTCTGCGCCATTTAGAGCAGATGCGCCAAGAGTTTGTTTCCAATGTGTCCCATGAGTTACGTACTCCTCTAACCAGCATAAAAGGCTTTGTGGAGACTTTGCTTAACGGCCACTTAGAGGACAAAGAACTTTTGGAGCGCTTTTTGACCATTATTAATGCGGAAACGGATCGCATGATTGTCTTAATCAATGACCTTTTAGATTTGTCCCGGATTGAAAGCGGTAAGCAGCCTCTCAAGAAGGAGGCTGTGGATATGAAACGGGTCTTTGATGATACTGTGCTCCTGCTTCAGAGTAAAGCTCAGGACAAGAAAATCACCTTGGAGAATAATATCTACTACCCCATCATTGTGGAGGGGGACGAGAAGTTGCTGCGGCAAGTGGCTCTAAACCTCGTGGATAATGGGGTAAAGTACACTCCCGAAGGCGGCAAAGTGTGGATCGAGGCTGAGCAAGGTTTGGAGAGTGTTGAGTTCATTATCAGTGATAATGGCCTTGGGATTGCCAGCGAACATCTAGATCGCCTATTTGAGCGCTTTTATCGGGTGGATAAGGGTCGGGCTCGCCACATGGGTGGCACAGGACTGGGGCTTGCCATTGTCAAACACATTATTGATAAACACAAAGGCACTATTGCTGTTGAGAGCAGAGTAGGCAAGGGAACTAAGTTCCGAATTACATTAAAGAGATTTTCTTAAATGCTTTTCCATGAGCTAGAGTAGTTTAGCTTGGGAGAGGCATTTTTTCGGGCTGGTCAGCCAGATCAGCCTGCTATCTTGACTTTGTTCTTAGCATCCCTTATAGTTATGGATAGTGAACTCACTACTACTGAAGTATAGATGTACTGTGTAGGTTAAGTAGGAGTGAGCACTGGTTACCCCTGAAAGGTGACTTCCTAGCAAGTGATAGGAAAGGGGAAAAACAGGGACTTAGAATTCGCGCCAATCGCTTGACATTTCCCAACTTCATGTGGTAGACTATTATTTGTCGGTAAGGTGATTGGGAAGGGTGCTTGAGTGGCCGAAAAGAGCCGCCTGCTAAGCGGTTGAGGGCTTTGCCGCCCTCCGAGGGTTCAAATCCCTCCCCTTCCGCCAGAATTGCGCCCGTAGCTCAGCTGGATAGAGTGTCTGACTACGAATCAGAAGGCCGTAGGTTCGAATCCTGCCGGGCGCGCCATACGTAAACAAGGACTGCAACGATGTTTGCGGT
>JAAZLQ010000170.1 GCA_012799255.1 Bacillota bacterium | reverse complement strand
GAAAAATAAACAACTGCTTCAATAAACAGCCTTACCAGACTATTCTTGGTAAGGCTGTTCTTGCCTGAAAGGAGATTCTCATGAGTATTCTAGTTGAAGTTGTCTGCTATTCAATTGAAGATGTCTATCGAGCGAGACAAGGAGGAGCCAAGCGGGTAGAGCTTTGCGCCGATCCCGGTGCAGGTGGTACTACTCCCAATTACGGTCTGATTAAGCAAAGTGTAGCCCTCAAAGATCTTGATGTAATGGTCATGATTCGCCCAAGAGGTGGAGACTTCTTGTACACTAAAGAAGAGTTAGATGTAATGAGAGATGATATTAAAATCGCGGCAGAACTAGGTGTCAAGGGAGTAGTTTTTGGGGTCCTAGATGAGACTGGCTTTATTGACGTTCTCGCCATGTCTAGTTTAGTGCAGCTTTCTAAAGGCTTAGGCCTTGAAGTCACCTGCCACCGTGCGTTCGATGTAGCTCGGGATCCGCAGCAATTCTTAGGTATCTTGCTAGAGTTGGGCGTTGATCGCCTACTCACCTCAGGACAAGCTAAGACCGCCGTGGAAGGCCTTCCCCTGCTTCAGCAGTTAGTTAAGCAAGCCCAAGGCCGCTTATCAATTATGCCCGGTGGTGGCGTCCGTCCCCACAATGTGCAAGAATTACTAACGTTAAACATTACAGAGGTCCACACTGGCAGTAGTGTTAAGGTACCATCCAAGATGCAACCAAGAGAATCTGAAGTGAAAATGGGTGCCCAGGATACCCAAACCTACCACAACTTTGTGGATGTGGAAGCGGTTAAGGCTATTGTGGAAGCGCTCAATCAATAGAATCGTGCTCATAACGGGCAAAAACCTTAATCTGTAGAAAGGATACTCCCCAGACAAAAAGGGCAATTGCAAGTAAGATTAAGCTTGGCCAGCGAAAAGCTAACCACAATAACACTATTAATAATGCCAGGATGGAGACTGAAGTCTGTAAATGGCGGTGGATCATCAAAAAAGAGGAGCGTAAACAATCTCCTATTTTCATGTGAAAGCGAGCTAAGAGGGAAAAGGCATAAACTGCACCCAAAGCCAGTTCACAGAAGGCCACAATTTGGAGTGTAGATAAAATTGTTCCTGCGGAACCGCTAGTAAACAACGCTTGTATGTTCACCAAGAGCATAAATCCCACACCACCAAAGAAGAACCATATTAGTGTTGCTTGCATGAAGTTTTGCCGAAAACTGGTCCAAAACTTCTCCCAGATCGGTGGCTCCTTGCCCCTCGCCCAATGCTGGCCCACATAAAAAGCGGCAGTAGTGGAAGCCCCAATGGTAAATATGGGCAGACTAAATAGGGCCCAGAGGGTATTTAAGATGAAAAGATTGGCTAACCAGCTTCCGAAGCGATATAAGGTACTGTCCTCAGCAAACACTGTTTTCACTCCAAAAGTTTCATTAATTTAAGAGATTCTGGGTTGCCCCAGAATCTCCTTGCTTTTACCTCTAACGAGACTGATACCAGTTGTTTACTTCTATCGTGCTTTCTTGGCCTCCAGCCACCTTCCAAGCATCTACGAAATTATCATAGTTCTTCAAGTCATCGCCACCAGCAATAAAGTTGACCAGATTATCCTGTGCTAATAACGCTAAAGATTGAGTGTATTTTGCAACCGTTGGCAAAG
>JAAZLQ010000307.1 GCA_012799255.1 Bacillota bacterium | reverse complement strand
GGGGCAGTTCATAATTTGTGGACTGCCTCTTGTTTTTGTTTTATCCATTGTAAATTAACTATAGCCCATGAAGATTTTTTCATGGACTATAGTTAATTAAATTTACATTCCTATTTCATTTTAGAAAGCCTTTTTAAAGCCCTAATATAAATTATATACTTATACTACAAATAATAGCCTCAAATATGAGCTTATTTACGCTAAATCCTCTTCATTGTTGGGACGAAATGGTACATCATTCACTTGCTGTTCTATCATCTGCCAAGTTCTACTGATATGTTGTTTGAAGCCCATTTTTAGACTTTCCTATCTCCTAAACGTACACCCTCGGAGCAGCATTATTTGTAGAAATTGGTGTAAATGATGTAAATCTAATGCCCACGAAAACGAGCAGTTTATAATACTTCATTCGCCTTATTATACTCATTTTTGAAGTACGAGTCAAGACCTTCAAATTCAGACCTCCTTAACTCCTTCGTCACATCGGTATAAATATTAAGGGTTGTAGAAATATCTTTGTGTCCAAGCGTATCCTGAATAACCTTTACATTAACCCCTGCTTCACACATTCTTGTCGTGAATGTATGCCTTAATGAGTGGCAACTAAAATGCGGAAGCAAAACCTTTGCATTTTCATCTTTCAAAAGCTGTTCATCATTGCAGTCACGGATAATACGACGGATTGCTTTGTTAAGGGTTGCCTGATGTTGCGGTTGTCCAAAACGGTTAAGAAAGATAAAATCAGTATATCCGTCTACAACAGCTTCACAATGAATATCAAGAAGCTCCTGTCTTTCTTTTTCCATAAGGAATGCTTCTTTGACGAAATCCAACATCGGGACTTGGCGTTTGCCAGCCGGCGTTTTCGTGGTATTGATATTAAAATAGCAGCCACGCTTACTACCGTCGGTTCTATGGTCATAATATACCAGCGTATGATTAACATTGATAATTCCTTCGTCCAAATCAATGTCGCACCATCTGAGACCCGTTGCTTCACCAACACGAAGTCCCGTTCCAACCAACACCGCAAAAATTGGATACCACAAACTTGCAGACGGTGTATTCTTCAGATAGCTCAAAAATAATTCCTGTTCCGGTCTCGTTAAGGCTCTGCGTTTCTCCGTTTGAAAACAATGGGACTGCTTTAACTCTTTCAGCACATTATTGGAAGGGTTATTTCTGAGATAATCATCATCAACTGCCATATCCAAAATCTGATGAAGAACCGTATGGATATTGTCAATAGTCGCCGGTTTTAGATGTCTTTCATCTGCAAGGTAATTATAGAACCTTTTAATATCTGTCTTTTTCAAAGAAGATATCGTCTTTGAGCCAATTTGATTACGAACGAATGTCTCATACATATACTTATAGTTTTCAAAGGTATTGTTTTTAAGACCTCGTTTCAAGTCTTTCCAAAGCTCATACATATCATTGAGGGTAGTATATCGAGCTTCTGCCTTTATGCCGTCTTTTTTATCTTTTTCAATCTGCTCCTCTTTGTAGCGAAGCTCATCGAGTGTCTTGGCATATACATAACGCCTTTTGCGATTTGCATCCGTCCAACTATAATGATATGTACCGTCTGCACGTTGTGATTCTCCTGTACGGAGAACCACTCTTGATTTATCTCGTCTTTTTGTCTTTGCCATTTTATTTTCCTCCTAAACCTTTTCCGCTTTATCCATATAAGCGTCAAACTTTTCTCTTGCTATCAAAATCTGTGTACCATTTGCAATAGCAAACGGACACCCTTTTGCCAATGCCATTTTTCTCAGCCTTCTAATACCAATTCCGGAATATGCGGCTGCTTCATCACAAGTAAGGACTTTTCGTTCCCATAGTGGTAAATCATTTTTTCTTTCATCAATCTGCCTTCTGTAAGCAGTGATTTCTTCACTAATAACTCTTAACACCTAAAGCACCTCCTATATCGACGAAAGGTTTTCCAAATAATTCTCGAACTTTTTTCGCTTTATCATCGTTCTGTGTCCGACTTTTAATACAAAGTCACAGTCATCTTCCTGCGTGAGAGAATATATCGTGTCTCTTCCAAGTCCTGTGTACCCACTGGCTTCTTCTACTGAGATATTCTGTCTGTGCCATAAAGGTACTTCTGAACTCCTGCTTCTAAAATGCTCTGCCGTTTCTTTATTGTCCATTACTAACACCTCCCATCATATTGAGTAGCATTTTTCAATGTACTCATCAAAAACCCTTCTCTTAATCATTCGGCGATTGCCAATCCATAAAACGAAAGGACAATCTTCCGGATTTGTAAGTTCGTATAACTTGTCTCTGCCGATTCCCGTATATACAGACGCTTCTTCTATCGAAAGAAAAGGCTTTTCATACAACGGAATTTCAAACTGCTTTTTATTCTCTGCCATTTCTATTTCCTCCATTCCTACCTAAATCGAATACTGCTTTTCAAGAAATCGTTCAAACGCAGTTCTCTTAATAACTCTCCTTGAACCTATCCAAATAACAAATGGGCAGTTTTCTTTTTCTGTCAATTCATATATCTTGTTGCTGCCTATTCCAAAATACTCGGTAGCCTCTGCCACAGACAGTATGGGTCTGTGCCATAAAGGAACATCATACTTATATTTATTCCTGACTCTTGTTGCTCTTTTTTCCGACATCTCTATGACCTCCTTGCCGTTTCTGCCATAAAGGATACTGGAAAAATTGCGATGAGCCAATGATGCGAATTGACTCATCGCATACTTGACATTTAGGCTAAATTGAGTATTGCCTTTCAAGATACTCAACAAATGATTTTCTTTTAATCACCCTTCGTGTCCCTACCCAAATTACAAAGGGGCAATTTTCCATTGTGGTCAGCTCATACAATTTAGTTCTTCCTATTCCTGAATAAGCTGTCGCTTCGTCAACGGAAATAATAGGTCTGTGATAAATCGGAATATCATATTTGAACTTGTTCCTGATTTGTTTAGACATTCCTGCACCCCTTTCCTTTGATCGAGGTGCGTTTGTCATAAACGATATAATCCCAACCGCTGTTATTGCACTTATCGCAGTGGTCTTTGCTTTTCGCAAACGGGTCAAGACGCCTGACAACATAGTTTGGGTCGTGGATATAGTCGCTCAGGCACTTGGGGC
>JAAZLQ010000047.1 GCA_012799255.1 Bacillota bacterium | reverse complement strand
AATCAGTATTTCAAGTGTAAATAAGATTTGTAAAAAATTATAGTTTGGTTAGCAAAGTAGAATATTTAGGAATTAGGTTTATTCTGCTTTGCATACCAAAGTAGAATATTTTAGGAGGTTATAATTTTATGGAAACTGTAATTAAAGGAACTAAAACAATAGAAGAATACAAGGAAGTTAAAGCGAAGTTAGAGAAGTTGGCTATTGAAGCATTTGAGAGGCATAAGAAGGCGTTTGAAGGATGGAGCGAAGGCGATATAAAAAAGGCCTGGTTTGATGATAGAGGTGTTTTATGCATACAGTACACCAGTGGTAACTGGTGGCATTATGAGAACGACGGTACTTGGTGGTAAAATAATTTCACTTTGGTTAGCAAAGTAGAATATTTTAAGTGATTTTACGGGTCACTAAAAAAATTAAAGGAGGTTTTCTATTATGAGCATGAGTAGAGAGGAATTGATTCAGGAAGCAAGGCAAGCAGATTTAGTGGAATATTTAAGGTCAAAAGGTGTCGAATTGAAGCGTAAGGGCGTAGGTAGTTATTGCCTCGCAGACCATGATAGTCTCGTTATCACGGGTTTTAAGTGGACTTGGTTTAGCAAGAACATGAGTGGGAACGCATTAGATTATTTGGTTAAAGTTGAGGGCATAAGGTTTAGGGATGCAGTAGAAGCCTTGACAGGCAAGACCATGCAGAGTGGAGGCAATTCATCAGGGCAGCATAAGCAGATTTTAGCGTATTTATGCAAGACTCGTGGCTTGGATTACAAAAGGATTACGCAACTAATTCAGACAGGGTATTTAGATACTGATGAGCGTAATAACTGCTGCTTTAGCATTTATGAGTATGGGAGTCGACTTAACGGAGGCAAAGGTAAATTCATAGGTGCAGAGTTGCATGGGAGCAACCCTAAAAAGCCATTTAAAGGCTTCACAGGAGGTTTTAAGCACGGAGTAGGGTTTCACCTTAACTGGAAGTGCAAGAGTGCCTCTGTGGACCGTTTATATGCGTTTGAGAGTGCCATAGACTTACTGAGTTTTTTAACTTTGGTAGAGGCAGGAGAAGTTGAGGCAGATATAGATAATTCAGTTTTATTGTCTTTAGGTGGAGTTAAACCTGAGGTTTTATATACCTGTTTAACAGCCTACGAGGTCCAAGAACGAGTTTTTTTATGCGTAGACAATGATGAGGCTGGCGAAAACTTTTTAACCGGTTTTAGGGGCATTGAGGGCTTCACAGAGCTACGCCCAGATAAGATACACAAGGACTGGAACGACCAACTGCTGGGAAATTGTGGTTAATCTTTTTAGCCTTCCTGCCGAAGGCAGATATATTTTTTTTCAACCCCGAATTTTCATTTTTAAGACTCTTGAAAAAGAGTCTTTTTTTTTATGTAAAAGTGGATTTTAGCAGAAAAAGTATTAAAAATGGCTATAAGCCTGATGGCACAAGGGTTTAGGGCGTTTTTTTGCATAGGGGGGTACTACGACACCCCCCTATGGGTGACTTGTGACTTGTGAAAAAAAACATTGTGATTTTTGATAAAAGCCCGTGGTTATTGAGTTCCTGCGAAGGTTGAAAAATAGTCACTTTTTGAGCATCTTTTTTCTTGACTTTTATTGCTTTTGGGATTACAATAGGAATATAAATTGATAGGAGGTTTTTTTATGGTAGAAGTAAATAAAAAAAAGGCGACTTTTTCAGTTCCTGAGAATATTTTAAGGGAACTCGATAGACTTTCTAGGGCAACTGGTTATAACAAGTCAGTGATAGTGTCTCTAGCCTTAGAGCAATTTATAAGAAGGGAGGCAGGGCGAATTAGAAAATAAAAAACGCCCCTGCATTTACGGTGCATTACGGGACGTTTCGAGATTTTCTATTAACCCCTATTATACGCTATGAGTGAGAAAAAAACAACAACCAAAAATGTAAAGAAGCGAAATTGGGCTTTTGTGCTGTATCCTGAGTCAGCACCCAGCGATTGGATGGAGCAGTT
>JAAZLQ010000126.1 GCA_012799255.1 Bacillota bacterium | reverse complement strand
TTGGTACAACAATGAGAGAATAAAACTAACTTTAGGTGGATATTCTCCGGTTCAATATAGACTTAGAAACCACCAAATGTTAAAATAAATCATGGAACAAAAAGTACAACTTTATGGTATCAGTTCACAGTCGCATTTGCCTTTAAGACAGGCTTATTTAATATTGGCGCTAGTGGACAATTAATGATGGGGTCGTTTTTAGCTGTTTTTGTGGGGATTAAAACCGAATCATGGATTTTAGCGCTTATTAGCGGTGTGCTCGGTGGCGCATTATGGGCATTAATCCCAGCCTTACTTAAAGCTTATCGCAATGTCCATGAAGTTGTGGCGACCATTATGATGAACTATATTGCAATGTACTCTTCAAAGATGTTAATTGAATGGTTAATTTTTATGCCAATTCATCAACAAGCACGTCCTGTGCCCACAGGCGGACAATTACCAACATTAGGACTTGATAAATTATTTAACTTTCCGCGCCTTAATAGCGGGATAGTAATAGCGATAATTACGACAATTATCATTTTTGTGTTACTTGAAAAAACAACCTTTGGTTATCAGCTTAAAGCAGTTGGCTTTAACCGTGAAGCCGCGCGTTATGCAGGGATTAATGATAAACGTAATATCGTGCTCTCACTTGTAATTGCTGGCGCTCTTGCTGGTTTAGCGGGGGCTGTTATTTACTTAGTGCCAGCGCAAGGCGAAAGACTTGCCACAAAACACGTTATCTCAAATTACGGCTTCCAAGGGATTGCCGTTGCACTCCTTGGGATGAGCCATCCAATAGGAACGATGGGAGCGGGGCTCTTCTTTGGTTATATTGAAGCGGCGAACTTACCACTCCAAAGAGTTGGGTTTAAACGCGAAATTATTGATATTATTTCGGCAAGTATTATTTACTTTAGTGCCTTTACGTTATTCTTCCAAATTTACGCACGACGCTTTATTAATAAAATGCGTGATTTCTTCGCTAAGATAAAGAAAAAACCACAATTAGCAACTGCCGAAGGAGTAGAAATTGAAACGCTACCACCGAATGAAGAAGGTAAAGAAGGAGGACAAGAAGATGACCGAAAATAAATCAAAGTTCAAAGTTTTTCTTGCTAAACTTCCGAAACTTTCGAAAAAACAAATTATTACAATCGCAGTTTTACTTGTCCTTTATGTGTTACTTGCTATCTTTACGAGTGATAATATGTACAATCTTTTAACACTGACGATTTACTCGGCAATCCCCTTAGCAATTGTGGCGATGGGCGGCATGTATAGTGAGCGTTCAGGCGTCGTTAATATTGCCCTTGAAGGGACAATGATGTTTGGGGCATTTGTCGGAATATTATGCTTAAGTCATATCCAACATGCGGGAATTGATGGCCAACATATTATTTTCCTTGCGCTCTTAATTGGGGCTATTTCTGGCGTTATATTCTCCGCCTTACACGCTTTTGCCTCAATTACAATGAAAAGTGATCAAACAATTTCGGGGACAGCACTTAATATGCTCGCTGCTGGGTTAGCAATCTTTATGGGCCGCGCACTTTCACTAGGCCGAACAGAAGAAATTACCTTTTCAAGTACGCATCATCGTATTAGTGCGATTCCGCTTTTACGCCATATTCCGTTCTTTGGTAAAATCCTGTTTGAAAATATTTACTTAATTTCATTATTCGGTATTTTGCTCTTTATTGTGATGGGTGTTATTGCCTATAAGACGAAGTTTGGATTACGCTTACGAGCATGTGGCGAAAATCCGCATGCTGCAGATGCAGCCGGAATTAATGTCATCAGAACTCGTTATATTGCTGTTTTAATCAGCGGAATGCTCGGCGGTATTGGCGGTGTCTTACTTATTATCCCGACGACCGTGAGTTTTATCGCGAACGTGTATGGATTTGGGTTCTTAGCACTTGCCGTTCTTATCAGTGGTCAATGGAAACCAAGTCGGATTATGATTTTTGCGATTTTCTTTGGACTCTTACGGAGTATTGCTTTTGGTTTTGCTTTTATTAAGGCAGACTTAAGTCATATTGCGTTCCTTAAAACATTCTTAGATAAGTTACCGACGGATATTTTAAATATGTTGCCATATGTTGTAACACTTATTGTGCTTGCCTTTACATCACTTAAATCACGCGGACCAAAAGCCGCAGGTGAGCCTTATGACCAAGGGAAACGCTGATTATTTGCTAAATATTACATATTTAACTTTATAACACTTGCAAAAATCACTTAAATAACTATAATGTTTAAGTGACGCTGCGGTCATAGCTCAACTGGATAGAGTGCCAGACTACGAATC
>JAAZLQ010000007.1 GCA_012799255.1 Bacillota bacterium | reverse complement strand
TGTTGAAGAAGGGGGATCCCATGTTCGAATTTGATCTCGATAACGTTCAGTTTGCGGACATCAAGGTTATCGGCTGTGGTGGAGGTGGCAATAATGCGGTTAATCGCATGATTGCAGCCGATTTAAAAGGAATTCATTTTATTGCACTTAATACAGATGCCCAAGCGCTTCAAATGTCGGAAGCCCACCAAAAGATTCAATTAGGAGAGAAGCTAACCAAGGGTTTGGGAGCCGGCTCTGATCCGAGCGTGGGGCAGCGATCAGCCGAAGAATCCCGAGAAGACATTGCCCGCGCGCTAGAGGGAGCCGATATGGTCTTCATTACCGCAGGTATGGGAGGTGGCACCGGTACTGGCGCCGCACCTGTCGTCGCGGAAATCGCCAAAGAGCTAGATGCATTAACCGTGGGAGTTGTCACTAAACCCTTTACCTTTGAAGGGCGTCGCCGTAGAGAACAGGCGGAAAAGGGGATCGAGTTGTTGAAAAACAAGGTGGATACCTTGATCACAATTCCCAATGATCGGCTTCTTCAAGTTGTGGAAAAAAGGACGTCAATGGTAGAAGCGTTTAAGATTGCCGACGACGTGCTTTTGCAGGGTGTACAGGGCATTTCCGATTTGATCACGGTTCCAGGTCTGATCAACCTTGACTTTGCCGACGTACGGACAATTATGACCAACGCTGGTTCTGCTTTGATGGGCATTGGCATGGCATCAGGAGAAGATCGAGCTATTAAAGCCGCTGAGCAGGCTATCTCTAGTCCTCTTTTAGAAGCGTCTATAGAAGGAGCTAAAGGAATCTTATTGAGTCTCACTGGAAGCTCCGATTTGGGACTCTTTGAAGTGAACACGGCTGCAGAGATTGTGTCGCAAGCCGCTGATCCTGACGCCAATATCATTTTTGGTGCTGTTATTGACGAGAGCCTGGGCGATACAGTACGCGTAACCGTTATTGCCACTGGTTTCGATCCACCAAAAGTCAAGGAGAACTTTAAGATTACAAAGGAACTGGATGTGCGCCCCTTCACCGATAGTTCTTTAGATATACCCGCCTTTTTGAGACGGAAATAAAGCAACGCCTTAGCGACCAGATTTCGCTAAGGCGTCTTTTCTTACTCCATCTTCTTAATTTCCCTCTGTAGCTTCTTCAAAATCTTCTTCTCCAGACGAGAAATATATGATTGAGAAATCCCCAAGAGATCTGCAACTTCACGCTGAGTTCTCTCCTTCTCCCGATTTAATCCAAACCGTAATTCCATGATCTTTTTCTCGCGCCCTGTGAGTTGCTGTAAAGCGGCTGCTAGAAGCGCTTTATCCACTTCCTTCTCGATGTGGCGCAAAATATCGCTTTCGCTGCCAACCACATCCGCTAAGACAAGCTCATTACCATCCCAATCTACGTTAAGAGGCTCATCAAAGGACACTTCAGCTTTAAGTTTGCTCGTTCTCCTCAGATACATGAGAATCTCGTTTTCAATACACCGGGAAGCATAGGTAGCTAGCTTTATATTTTTGCTGGGGTCAAAAGTATTCACAGCCTTGATCAGGCCAATGGTTCCGATGGAGACGAGATCCTCAATGAAAATGCCTGTATTTTCGAACTTGCGGGCAATATAAACTACAAGGCGCAAATTGCGTTCGATGAGTGGCGTCCTCACTAGCATATCTCCAGCTTGGGGTCGAATTAAAAGCTCTTGTTCTTCCTCACTGGTGAGGGGAGGAGGTAAAACCTCGTTGCTTCCTACGTAATAGACTTTGGGACTGAGTCCGAGCTTGTGTAAAAGTGCGATAAACTGTAGGCGAAGTTTTAAGTTAAAGGTCCGAAGGTGTTGCATTGACATGAGTTTCGCCTCCCTCCAAAGTATTTATGGAGTATTCCACAAGATGGGGCGGCACAAGAGCCATGTATTCACCGTGGGGGTCCAGATCACGGGGGTGCACTGCAATGGTCGGTTGGAATTCTCCTGCTAAGGGGTGGGCCCCTATTTTAACTTCGTCGGCTCTGAAACCCATTAAAAGTCCGCTGTTTTTTCCAATAGAGCTAAAGGGAATCAACCTCAGGCGGGTTTGCCATGCTTTTACCGCACTAAGTCGGTCTAGAGCGGAAGGGTCTCCTTCATCCAAAGATAGCAGGATCTCGGTGAGCTCTGGAGGGAGTACACCATGCAGCGCCTTCATATCGACGATAATTACCGGCTGTCTGTTGATGGGATCCTTGAGTTGATTTCCGGTATCCACTAAGGCAGTCAGTTTAATTTGCTGACCGTCGCAGGAAATTTCTATAGGTACTCGATAAAGGCTGTTGATGATTCTTTCATGGACAATACCCCATCCAAGTTCAGCGATGATCAAGATGGCTAGGATAGAAACGAGCGTACCTATAGTAAAGGCTGGTGAACCAGCTGTTCCAAAGAGATAAGCGCTAGCCATCCCCATTCCTGCCGCTACAAATCCGATACCATAAAAGTAACCTGATACTCGAAGCAAGCGACGCCAAGTAATCGGGTGGAAGGCAACGGCTATCATGGCCAATGACACCAAGACCACTACGGGCAGGAAACGTAACAAGCCATAGAGGGGAATCAAACCTATACTGGCCAAAAGATAGAGGAGGTAATGCAAAGTCCCCACTAGCGCTCCTAAAACTAAGCGGACTTTTGTTGTCTGCGTTCGCGTGATTGTCGCGGTAGCCCACAGCAAAAGATACTCAAAAATAAAATTGCAGCCAAGCCATAGGAGCCAGACATCAACGTACAGCGTGTACTCAAGCATACGCCTTCCTCCCCAAATGGGTCTTTGCCACAATATTAGAGGCTTACCTCCGAAATTCCTTCCTTAGATAGTAAAACGCCTTCCATTAACAGGGTGGACAAATTGGAATAGATCGGTTGGAACGTGGCAATACTGAACTTTGTAATCGGCATTTTAGGAGGTAGTAGAGATGAACAAAGTGGAGATTTGTGGTGTGAACACCGCAAAGTTGCCCGTTCTACCCAATGCGAAGATGCGAGAATTATTGGCCCGAATCCAAGAGGGAGACCTGCAAGCCCGGGAGGAAATGGTTCAAGGCAACCTGCGATTGGTCCTTAGTGTTATTCAAAGGTTCAATAATCGGGGTGAATACGTAGACGATTTGTTTCAAGTTGGTTGTATCGGCCTTATGAAAGCGATTGATAACTTTGATCTAAGCCAAAATGTTAAATTCTCTACATATGCCGTACCAATGATTATTGGCGAGATTAGGCGCTACCTCAGAGACAATAACCCCATAAGGGTAAGTCGTTCATTGCGGGATATTGCGTATAAAGCGCTTCAGACCCGGGACAGTCTAGCGAACAAATATTCTCAAGAACCATCTATCGGTCAGATTGCTGAAGAGCTGCAGATCCCGAGAGAAGAAATTGTCTTTGCACTTGACGCCATTCAAGAACCTATTTCGCTTTTTGAACCCATTTATAATGATGGTGGCGACCCAATCTTCGTTCTAGACCAGATTAGTGATGAGAAAAACACTGAACGTCACCTCATTGAAGGAGTAAGCATCAAAGAGGGCATGGCTAACTTGGGCGAGAGAGAACGTTTGATCTTAACCATGCGTTTTTATGAGGGGCGAACTCAAATGGAAGTAGCCGACGAAATTGGTATTTCCCAAGCGCAAGTTTCCCGTTTGGAGAAAGCTGCCCTCCGACACTTGCGCAAATACATGGCCACATCTTAACTTAAGGGGGAAGGCAGATGCCTCGAAGTTCTTTGAGGTCTCGTGTACTGACGAGTCTTATGCTTTTTAGTCTAGGTGCTTTTACCATTTTCCTTGTTCTCACTGTCCAAAATAAATTTAGCAGTGATCGCGCTTTCGCCCAGAGCCTAATTCGTCTCCATGTGGTAGCACATAGTAACTCTCCAACTGATCAAGCTCTTAAACTTGTGGTAAGGGACGCTGTCTTGCGGGAAACGAGGGAGATCTTAGCAGAAACTCAAGACAAGCAACAGGCTTACGCCCTCCTTAGGGAACATGAACAGAAACTGCAAGCGCGAGCTCAAGAAGTTGTGTTTGCCCAAGGATTTGACTATCCTGTGCAAGTGAGGATGGGGCATTTTGATTTTCCTTGGCGGGATTACGGCAACTTGGTTCTCCCTGAGGGGTCTTACGACGCAGTCCGTGTTGAGATCGGTGGTGCTACGGGGGATAACTGGTGGTGTGTTCTGTTTCCACCATTATGTTTAGCGGATTTCGAAGGGGCTCAGGAAAACTTGGTCAAAGTTGAAGAGAAACCTTCTGGACCGAGGTTGGTTTTCCGCTCAAAAATCTGGGATCATGTCGCCCAAACCAGGTACGCTCAAGCATTCAAGAAGTGGTGGCAAGCTTCTGCCGCGGATCTAACAGTGCTCAGTCACTTAGATTAGTAACAGATGACCCAAACGTAAGTTTGAAACGGCTTCACGCCGTTTCTTTTTTGCTTTTAGAGCATATATTTAGGTACCAGAAAACAGTACGGGGGGATGTTCTGTGACCATGATCAAGACTTCCGATTTGCGCCGGCTTGACGTTGTGAGCTCAGAGGAAGGACGTTATTTGGGCAGTGTATGTGATGTGGATCTTGATCCAGATACCGGGAGAATCAATGCAGTAATTGTGGATCAGTTGAGACCTTTTTCTCTCTTTGGCAGGAGATCCATGGATTTGGAGATCCCTTGGAGGGATATTGTCCTAGTTGGAGTGGACGTGGTCCTCGTGAAAAACAGAACGTGGAAACGGTGAGGGATTTACTGTATAATATCTATGGTGGATGTTTTCTTCGTCTTTTTCCGGGAGGTAATGAGATGCGATGTCCTTTTTGCTTGCATTTAGATAGCAAGGTGTTAGATTCAAGGCAGACTGAGGAAGGCCTGTCTATAAGACGTAGGCGGGAGTGTATGGCGTGCCAAAGACGCTTCACTACCTACGAACGCTTGGATGAGATGCCATTCTTAGTGATCAAGAAAGATGGTCGACGTGAGGCTTTTTCCCGCACTAAGATTTTTAACGGCTTAATGCGTGCTTGTGAGAAAAGGCCAATATCTGCTGAAACGATAGAGTCTACAGTCGATGAGATAGAACGTGAAGTGCGTTCTGGTTTGGATAAGGAGGTTTCCTCAGAATATATTGGGGAGTTAGTCATGGACAGGCTACGCAAGTTGGATGATGTGGCTTATGTTCGTTTTGCCTCCGTTTATCGACAGTTTAAGGATGTGGATCGTTTTATCGAGGAAGTACAGCAATTACGAAAGGACAAGTAGCAGAATAAGTAGGGTTTCGCCTACTCACGTAGAACATGGAAATGAAGAGGTGAGGAAGTGAGGAAAGCAGGTCGGCCCAATAAGGGACAGGAGCAAAAACAGACGAGTGGTATCAGGGGCAGAGAGGTCATAGGAATTTTACTAATTGCATTTTCGGTTTTCTCCCTCCTAGCCCTTTACGTTCAGGCCACCGGTTGGGTTGGAATGCAGCTACGCTCCATCTTGCGACAAGCTTTTGGAGATTTGGCTGTCCTTTTTGTGCTTGTGTTCTTCACAGCAGCCTGCCAAGTCTTTCGGGGGAAAAAGTGGCCGCCGTCTGTTATGAAAATGATAGGTTTCAGCCTGCTGATTTTTGCCATCACTTTAACCTTTCATATGATTTATTACCGGGGTTACCAGTTGCCACCTAATCTTCTCGAGGAGATCGGATATGGGAGAAAGGGAGAAGGGGCCGGTGTTTTTGGAGCTATTCTATTGGTGTTGAGTTTCAATGCCTTTGGCGTTCAGGGTTCTTATATCTTGGTTGGCACAGCACTACTATTGGGCCTAATTTTCTTTTTTGAAATTTCTCTGATTGATCTGGCTCGTAATTTCGCAAACTACCTTTGGGGAGCGATTTCCCGTTGGTGGCAAGGTCAGATTGATGGATATCGCATGTGGTGGGATGAGACTAAACGTAAACGTTTAGAGCGTCGCACAGCTCAACGGGAAAAAGACAAAAGCCTCCCAAAAAAAGTAGAGAAGTCGACTGAGGTAGAAGTTAAGGAGAGCACTAAAGAGAAAAAAAACGCAAAGAAGTCTAGGGTTGAGACAGAACAACAACCGCAACCAGAAAAGCCCTCTGAACCTTTAGTGCTGAACTTACCATCTGTAGCCGGACAAGGAGAATTTTCCCTTCCTCCTACTTATTTGCTGAAGAAAAGTGGTGCGAGAACAAGAAAAGCTGAGGGTACTCAACAAGAACTTCTCGAAGATACTTTCGCCAACTTTGGTATCGATGCTAAGGTAGTTAATGTCTCCCAGGGTCCTGTAGTAACCCGATACGAACTACAGCCTGCGCCAGGCGTTAAAGTATCTCGTATTACAGCCCTCGCTGACGATCTGGCTTTGGCACTAGCAGCGGAAGATGTACGTATTGAAGCCCCGGTACCAGGTAAGCCTGTTGTTGGTATCGAAGTACCAAATAAACAGACCGAGGCAGTGTTGCTCCGTGATGTGCTGGAAAGCCCAGAGTTTGCAGAGGATCAATCACCAGTAGCCTTAGCACTCGGAAAAGATATTGCTGGCAAACCAGTCATCGCGGATCTAAAAAAGTGGCTTCACGTGTTAGTGGCCGGCTCAACCGGATCGGGAAAAAGCGTTTGCTTAAATGCCATGATAGCTAGCTTGCTGTTTAGAACAACACCAGATGTAGTTAAGCTGCTAATGGTGGATCCCAAACGAGTCGAGCTGTCCATTTACGATGGCATACCCCACCTAATCTCGCCAGTTGTTACTGATCCTAAAAAGGCTGCGATTGCCTTGAGGTGGGCGGTCGGTGAGATGGAGCGCCGCTATGAGCTTTTTGCCAAAGCGGGGGTACGAAATATTGATCTGTATCTAGAGTGGGTCAAAGAAGCCACTGAGGAAGAACCGAGAGAGCATCTTCCATACATAGTGATTATTGTTGATGAGTTAGCGGATTTAATGATGGTTGCAGCAGCTGAGGTGGAAGATGCCATCTGTCGTTTGGCCCAAATGGCCAGGGCAGCAGGTATGTATTTGATTATCGCCACGCAACGCCCTTCTGTTGATGTTATTACAGGTCTCATCAAAGCTAACGTCCCTTCTCGCATTTCATTCGCGGTATCCAGCCAAGTGGATTCTCGAACCATCTTGGACATGGGAGGAGCAGAGCGACTGATCGGTAAGGGTGACATGCTGTATTATCCAATCGGAGCTTCTAAGCCAGTTCGGGCACAAGGGGCGTGGATTTCAGATAAGGAAGTAGAGGCTTTAGTTGACTTCTGGAAGAAGCAAGGTGAACCTGAGTATCAGGAGACGGTTGTTGAAGAGAATACAGATTTCACTTTGCACGAGGAAGAAGAGGACGAGCTGTTGGAAGATGCTATTCGTCTAGTGGTAGAAAACGGGCAGGCTTCGATTTCTATGCTCCAAAGGAGATTCCGTATCGGCTATTCCAGAGCGGCCCGTCTGATAGATGTAATGGAGGTACGGGGTATCGTCGGCAGTTATCAAGGTAGTAAGCCCCGGGATGTGTTGGTTGATAGCGCAATTTATGAGGAAAGGTGAGAAAAATGATGGGATTGGGGACACTGTTAGAGAAGGCCCGTATCGAACAGGGCCTGACCATTGATGAACTTTCCAAACGGACCAAGATCAGGCCCCAGTTCTTGCGAGCCATCGAAGAAGAGGAATATCATTTATTACCGGGTGAGGCCTACGTAAAGCCGTTTATTCGCAGTTATGCCAAGGCACTCGGGGTGGAAGAACAGGTGGAGATGGAGTTTGAAGAGTCCACCTCTCTTTCTAATGAACTCACCGCGAGCATCCGTGAGCGACGCGAACGGGCTAGAAAAACTAGAAGAAAACGTTTTGTTTGGCGTCTCGTTTTTTCAGTCGTGCTGTTGGCTGGGGTGGGTTATCTGGTATATTGGTGGTTTATGAATGCTTAGGAGGAACGGATTTTGAAGCAACGTGATTATTTAGTGAGGGCTATGCTAGGCAATAACCAAGCAAGGCTCTTTGCTCTACGAACTACAAATGTAGTCGCACAGGCACAAGCTACACATCAGACTAGCCCTGTGGCGACCGCGGCACTTGGACGAACATTGACCATGGGTTTGGTGTTCGGAGCAATGCTCAAAGGGGAAGAGACAATTACCATTCAGATTAAAGGCGATGGACCCCTCAACGGGATTGTAGTATCGGCCAACTCTCGTGGTGACGTGAAAGGTTATGTGGGCAATCCAAACGTAGATGTTAGCTTAAATGCCCAAGGCAAACTGGCGGTGGGAGAAGCGGTAGGTCAAGGCTATCTTCATTTGATCCGCGATTTGGGGCTAAAAGAGCCCTATCAGGGGACAGTTCCCTTACAGACCGGGGAAATTGGCGAAGATTTCGCCTTTTACTTTGCCCATTCTGAGCAGACGCCGAGCGCGGTGTTGCTCGGTGTTTTGGTTGGTACAGATGGCGTTCCCATAGGTAGTGGAGGCATTATTGTGCAGCTACTGCCAGATGCAATTAATGATGATGCATTTATTAGCTTGCTCGAAGAGCGTCTAGGTGGTATGGCCCAAGTCAGTTCACTATTTGCTGGAGAACAGACTCCAGAGGAAATCGTGGAGAGTATTTTCGCCGATCTTGACGTGCGTTTCATCGATACCCATGCGGTCCAGTTTCAGTGTGATTGCTCCTGGAATCGTTTTGAGCGGGGTTTGGTTGCTTTAGGTCCTGAAGAGTTACGGGAACTGGTGGATCTCGATGAAACCGTCGAGACTATTTGTCACTTTTGTAATAAGCGCTATCTTTTTACCGTTAAGGAGCTCACCAAGCTCTTAGAAGAGCTTGGAAATACTCGGGCATAAATCAGATCCTCTTCCGCATATAGTGTTGTGGAAGGGGGAATAGCAATGGCTAGAATGGGAAGAAATGAAAAGAATGGACCAGGTCTTTTATTTATTGTAGTAACGTTGATTGTCGTAGCAGTGGTGGGTGCCAGGTTTTTTGGCTTTATGCCCGGGGATGAGCAAGAACCGCTTCCCCCAGTGGTGCAAATCGAGGACCCTCCACCGCCTCAGGGCGATGACGTTGATCGGGATGTTACGCCTAAGGTCTTGGTCTTTCACAGTCATGCCTCAGAGAACTTTAAACCCAAGGATAGCCACGAACGAGGTACGGCAGGTGACATAGTTCAAGTTGGAGAAGCGTTTGTTGCCGAGTTAGCCAGCTTAGGCATCACTGCAATTCATGATAAGACTATCCATGATCAGCCCCGTTACAGCGAAGCATTTATTAATTCGGAGAAGAAGATAAGTGAATTATTGGCGGCAAATCCCAGTATTCAGTTTGTTTTAGATATTCATCGTGATGGTTTACAGGATAAACCAGACGACTATACTAAAGCACGTGCGAATGATATGGATGTCGCCAAGATTCTCTTTGTGGTTGGTGATAAGGACAACGAGCGTTTAGAGGAAAATATACGTTTTGCCGAGCGCATTAGCGAAGCTTTGGAGCGGCAGTATCCTGGAGTAACTAGGGGTGTGCGCGTCTTTAAGTCTGACTACAGCGGTGAGCTTCATCCTAACAGCATTATGGTCTTAATCGGGGATTGGCGTGGCAATACGGTTGATGAAGCCATGGCCTCTGCACGGCTTTTAGCGAGAGTGTTAGAACCGTTTGTGGAGTGATTGGCAAGTTAGTGGGAGTGACATTAATGAACCAACATATACATCTAATTGGTATCGGTGGGACGGGCATGGGACCGCTAGCCAAAGTTTTTTTAGAGATGGGACACACCGTTAGTGGTTCTGATCTTCAGCCATCGGATACCACCGATTATTTGATCAAACTAGGGGCCACAGTATACTTTAATCGTGCTCCGGGTAATGTCAACGGAGCTACCAGTGTCGTCTACTCCAGTGCCATTCCCGTGCAAAATCCTGAAATCGTGGCAGCCCGCCAAAAAGGCATTAATGTGCTTCATCGATCTGAAGTACTGGCTCAACTGATCAATAACCGTAGGGGCATAGCTGTGGGGGGAGCCCATGGAAAGACTACTATAACCTCCATGTTGAGTTTGTGTCTAGAAAAAGCCGGATTGGATCCGACTGTTTTGATTGGTGCCCATTTTACTCCCTTTGGGCCAGGTGCCAAGTATGGTAGGGGAGATTTTGTGGTGGCTGAAGCAGATGAAAGCGACGGAAGCTTTCTGCGTTATCGTCCAGAGGTCACAATCGTTACCAGTATTGAACCGGATCACTTGGAAAATTACAATGGAACCTTTGAGTCATTGATTGCTAGTTACCGGCATTTCTTGTCTAATTGTCAGCCCCATGGACTGCGTTTGATTGGTATCGATGATAAGGTTGCGGCTTCAATTAGCCAGGAGTTCGACTGTGTTACCTATGGTTTTTCTCCGCACGCCCAATGGCGAGCAGAAGTTATGAAGCTAGACCAACAACAAGCAGTTTTTCGAGTTTTTAAGCGCGAGTCTTTTTTTGCAGATTTCGAGTTAAATGCGCCTGGGCGTCACAATGTTGCTAATGCACTGGCGTGTATAGCAGTTGCCGATTATGTTGGTTTGTCCATACCTGAGATGCAACGGGCGTTACGCTCATTTTCCGGTGCCCAACGCCGTTTTCAGATTGTGGGCGCTAAAAATGGAGCACTCGTCGTGGATGATTATGCTCACCACCCAACAGAAGTTGTGGCCACCATTAAGGCTGCACGAGAAGGGTGGCCCTCCAGACAAGTTGTAGCGGTTTTCCAACCTCACCGTTATTCACGGACAAAACTACTTCTTGAAGAGTTCAGCCGCTCTTTCCAAGAGGTTGATGTGGTAATCATCACAGATATCTATGCTCCTCCTCCCGAGAAGCCCATTGCGCACGTCAGTGCAGCCGCTCTAGCTGAACGCATTCGTGAAAACGGTGGGCCCAAAAAGGTATATCATATCCCTAGGCAGGAAGATATTACTCCATTTTTATCTAGTTGGTTGGGACCAAGAGACATGGTGTTGGTAATGGGGGCAGGACCTATCTGGCGTGTTGCCCATGACTTAGCCTGAGTCACTCAAATTGCCAATTGGGTCAAAAATGATGTGCTTGGCTTTCTCAGTTCCATTGGCATCTACTACCATCAACCGGTAGGAAAAGCAGGGGATGTACAGAATCGACCCTCTGATGACATCCATTTGCAAGGAGGGCTTAAGCCTCCTGTCCAGTTCTAGCTTTTTGGCGGCGAACTCTTCCGAAGAGTCGTGGCCATGAAAGTAGCTCTTGAGTTTATCCTCTTCCCGGGACAGTTTCTCTAGTGCTTCCTGGGCCCAGGTAAGGTCCTGATTTGCCACTATCTCACTTAGGTAGTTTGCGGCATTCAGGTAAGCCTTCTTTAAGCTACACTTTCGTTTCATCACTAAGCTTGCAGATACCCCGCCAGGAATGAGTAAATGGTTGGGAAGAGCAAATTTAATGATTTCTCCAGAAGAGAGGTTCACAACAACCGTGTGAAGACTCTCTTTTTTTTGTAGTCCTGTAGCCTCAACCAAGACTTCTAACTGAAAGTATTGGCAGAAGGGAAATGAGTTGTTGACCACATAGACCCGTTGCCCCAGATCAAAGCCACTTAAGATCTTCTTGCGAATGCTAGGTTCATGGAAAAAGTGATGGGGGATATGGGCCTGACTGAGTATCCCTTGCTTGCGAATTAGTTGGAGGATGGTATTAAACCGATAACTACCAGGGCTGATCAGATCCGCCCCGTAGGCGGTAGCCAGTTGCTTGTCGAAGGTAAACTGCAAAAGGCGTGCTTGGGCTCGCCATCCATCCAACTCCTTCATTAAATCTTCATCCGCCATCACTTGCCAGACACCTCTGCGTATTTCCACAGGGGTTAAGTTACAGAGTTTGAAGAAATCGAAAATCAACTGCTGAATAATGATCCCTCCCAATTGGAGGCTCTAATCTCATCTTGTCCTCGTAGGAAACGATCAGCAAAATCGTCCAATCTTTCCCTAATCTCATCTTGCTGTTCGTGGGCCAAGAAAATCTCCATTAATTCACTCTCAAAGGTCTTTCCTAGCTTGAGATGTAGCAAAATGGCATCGAGCTCACCGATGATTGTCTCGAACATGTTGATTTTCTGGTGAAGGAGGTACATAATATGTTCTTCAATTGTGTCCTTGGTTATCAGATTAAAGATTTGAACATCTCTGGTCTGTCCTAAGCGATGGACGCGACCGATACGTTGCTCTAATCTCATAGGGTTCCAGGGAAGATCAAAATTCACTACTTGATTACAGAATTGGAAGTTCAATCCTTCGCCACCAGATTCTGTACTGACTAGAACTTGAGCTTCCTTTTGGAACATGTACCTAATCCATTGCTTTTTTCCCCTCGAAAGGGATCCATCAAAGGCCAATGTATTGTAGCCGGCCTTTTCAAGGCGATAGCGAATGTATTCTTGTGAGGCCTTATACTCTGTAAAAATGATGATTTTGTCATCAAGTTGTGCCACAAGTTTCTCCAGAGCATCACATTTACTGTTCTGTTTTACCTGGGCCAAACTCTTAAGTAGGCTTGCGGCACGCTCTAAATCCTCGGGCTGCATATTAGCCATCATTTTTTCTAGGGTGAGGGCGGTGGCCAAGAAGCTAGAACAGACTTCGCGTTGAAGTGTAATTAGGGGAAGAATGTTCTGTAACCCAGTTCGCTTGCCACTGTCTTTGACAAAGTTCGTAACCTGTTCGTAAATCTCCCGTTCTTTAGGTGTGAGGGAGACGATAATGGGATGGACTATGCGCTGGGTAAATTGCACAGTACCCTCATCGCGGCGATTGCGAATCATCACCTGGTCCAATAACTCCCTAAGTTCAAGAGGATTCTTAGGCGTTCGTTTGTCTTCCATGAAACGATGTTTGAAGGATCGAAAACTACCTAATTGACCTGGCTTGAGTAGGCCAATCAAGTTGTAGAGTTCCTTAAGATCGTTTTGTACGGGTGTTGCAGTTAGCATCAAACAGTACTTTTTTTGGATTGAGTTCACGAACCGATAACTTGCAGTATTGTCATTTTTTAGTTTGTGGGCTTCATCGATGATCAACACATCGTACACAATGTTTGTAATTATTGAGGCATGCGGTTCTCTCTTGGCAGTATCTAAAGAGGCGATCAGAATGTCTGAATATTCCCAATCCCATCTGGTCCGCTGAATTCCTGCCACTATCCCAAATTTCTCATAGAGTTCATGATACCATTGCCATAGAAGACTAGCGGGGGTAAGAATTAAAACTTTTTTTGCCAAGCCGCGTAGAATATATTCCTTTAGTATCAATCCAGCCTCAATAGTTTTTCCTAATCCTACTTCGTCAGCCAAAATGGCCTGTCCTTGCATCTCGTGTACAACACGTTCCGCGGTTTCGATTTGGTGGGGATAGGGCACTACTCCGGTCAGTTCCCAACGTTCTTTTAGATGTTCTAGCGCCAGAAGACCGGAGCTGTGTTTTTGCTGGATCACTAGTTCATCGGCCTGTTTTGCCAACGAATACCACTCCCAGGTATCAAAATGTGCTAGCCGTAGGTCCCGGACCACATTTTTGAATCCATTGGCTAGAACATTCACTTTGTAGCTGGGGGTGGCATATTCTGAAATAACTAAAGGAGTCTCAGGTTTGGGAGCCCTTTTCAGTAACTCTGCAAAGAATGGGGGCACTGTTTTCACCTCCTTTAGACAATCCTGCCCAGTTTATAATTTCTTTATGAGGGAAGAAAAAAAGTCCTGGTGTTTCTTCACCTAGGACTTTTTCTTAGCTGATTAATTTACGTTGCAACTGTGTAAGTGTGTGCTTCACACTACCGTCAATCACCTTGCCATCCACCTTGATGATCAACCCGCCGCCGATACGGGGATCCACGTCAGTACGAATTAGGATCGTCTTACCTGTAAGCTTAGTGAGTTTTTGGTTGAGATCTTGAATAGCCTCCTCAGTTAAATCAATTGCTGAGGTGACTTCTGCTATTGTAGTCTGCTCGGAAGCTAATACCAAGCGTTCAAATTCCTCTTCAATCCGGGTAAGCCAAGCTTCCCGAGCCTTTTCTATCACGAGCAGAAGGAAATTCTCCAAAATTTTGGATAGCTTCATATGGCGAATCATCTGTTGCTTATGGGTCATGGAGGTGCGAGGGTGGGTGAATACCCTGTGGACTTCCGGTTCGTGCAGAATTTCTAAAGTCTGTTTAAACTCCTCACTAACTAAGCGCCGTTCCGCTTCCGGAACAACTTCAAACAACGCCTCGGCATATCGTTTTGAGATCTGGGGACTACCATTTTTCATCATTGAATATGCTCCCTTTTCAAGGAATCCAGTTGATTTATTGTCTGCTCAATGAGAACTTGGTGCTGAGCTGGCTCCAAAGACTCCTGAATAACCTTAGATGCTAATAATAAAGAGAGTTCTCCAACTTGAGTTTTGATCTCCGCCCAGGCTTTTTCTTGTTCGAGCTGTGCGGCCTTTTCGGCACGTTCAATAATGGCTTTAGCTTCTTTTTGCGCTTCAGCAAGTAGCTCACTTTGAATTGCTTCGGCCCGCTTGGTAGCCTCATCTAAGAATTGGCGAGCCTGTTGCCTGCTTTCTTGTGTCTGCTTTTCCAGCTGAAGGCGCAACTCTTCTGCAGCCCTCTGGTTTTCTTCTGCAGACTTGATCTGTCCTTCGATTTCAGCCGTCCGGTTATCAATGAAGCTCCGCACTGGCTTATAGAGCAAATAATAAAGTAGTGCGATTAGCAGGATGAAGTTAACCGTTTGGGCGATAAAAACATTTTGATCAATCAACAATACTCACCCTCTACAAAAAAATGTGGCAGAAGGGGTGCCATGCACCCCGGCCAACTATAGTAGCTCCAAGAGGCGATCTACTAGAGGTACAACAATCGTGAATATGAGTAGCAGAACTACCGCCAGGGAGTAAATAGCCCCGGACTCAGAAATGGCCTGACCAATAATCATAGTGGTTCGAATTGGACCTTCTGCTTCTGGTTGGCGAGCGATTCCTTCTACAGCCTTACCTGCAACGTAACCTTCACCGATTCCGACCATTCCACCTGCCAGCAGGGCAATACCTGATCCAATGGCAATAGCAGCAACAATAATGGCGATTTCCAGCATAACTTTATCCCTCCCTTCGATACTAGGGACTAAGACCTAGCCTATCTTTAGTTGGATATAAGCTGTGGCTAGCATAGTAAAAACTGCAGCCTGAATTGCACCCATGAGAACACCAAACCAAGCCATTAATGGCACAGGGATGACGTACGGGAGCAACATGTAGACAATTCCCAAGAGGATACCGCCGCCAAAAATGTTTCCGTAAAGACGGAAAGAGTGGGAGACGACTTGGGAAATTTCGCCAGCGATATTAATGGGAAATAAGATCCAGTACGGTTCAAAAAAGCCTTTGATCCAGGACTTAAACCCATTTTTCCGAATTGCACCTATGGTACCCAATACATAGATCAACACGGCTAACGCTATCGTGGTTGTCAGGTCACCCGTAGGGGAATAGCCCCCAGGTATAACACCTATTAGGTTAGAGATAAAGACATAGGCCGCTACCATCAAAATTAGGGGAACAAATACTTTACCATCAGGCCCCAGATCGTTAGCAACCAATTTTTCAATTCCTTCTACAGCCACTTCAAGAAAGTGTTGAGATCCCTTGGGGATTTTCTGCAAATTGCGCGTGAGCAGGAAACAGGTAATCCCTAAGACGGCCATGATGATCCAGGTCCATAAGATAGGTTCACTAACTGGAAACGACTTGATGTAAAAAACAACATTAGGTTCCACGACTTATCCTCCCTCGAAGCAAAAGAAAAATAATCGCTACGCGTGGTAGCAACAGTCCACCCAAGGTAGCTAGAAAACTAACGTAAGGGTTTACAATGGCAACGATTAAAGTTGCCCCATATAAAGAACAACGTTTCAGGAAAGCTCTGCGACTAAAGCGAGACACTTGCTTTTTTGAAAGATTCGTGGTTTTCGCAACGCTCAGTAGCCTAGTTGTATCAATAATGATCAATTTGAAGGCTAATACACCCATTAGGCCCCCTAAAATAATGCCTAAGGCAATATCTAGGCTAAAAGCTAAAAAGCCGATGCTGAGCATGGCAGTTAGCACCAAAGTAGTATGTAAGACATGGGTTTCATTAAACATTACCTCGGCTCCGAATCTTTTCTTAAGGTTTCTTGGATCAGCTTATATGTACTCCAGAGGGCTGAGGCGCTTCCGATAATGATTAACACCACAGTAAAAATCCCACGTGTCCCAAGCCGGCGATCCAAGTGTATCCCTAAAAACATAAATATGACAACTGAAACGATGATGCTCAGTCCTATTTGGGTGATCAAAGAAAGGTACTTTAGGCTTCCCTTCATCTGTACTCCTTTCCTGACCTGGGGTTATTCTATCATCTTCCACATTGGTGAGGAATTTCCTTCTCAGGTAAAAAACTTAGCACTCATTGTCCCTAACCTATGATAACATGTAATGGAAGGGCTATTCAAGGGGTATGGTCGTATTGGCTAGATTGGCTCAAGGAGGAATGCCCCTAGTCATAGCGAAACATCAAAGACTAGAACTTGAAGGTTAGGAGACGATGAATGAAGATTGGTGTTGTATCATTAGGATGTGCTAAAAATCTCGTAGATACTGAGATTGTACTAGGGTTTTTAGTTGGTGCTGAGCATGAGATTGTGAACGATCCTCTCCGAGCAGAGGTTATTATTGTGAATACCTGTGGATTCATCGAAGATGCGAAAACTGAATCCATCAACACGATTCTTGAAATGGCTTCATATAAGGAAAATGGCTCGTGCAAGGCGCTAATTGTGATGGGGTGTCTCTCTCAACGTTATGCAGAGGAGCTCTGGAAGGAGATCCCTGAGATTGATGCCATGTTAGGTACCAATGAACTGGATTTGGTGCCTGAAGTTATTGAAAGGGTTATGACGGGACAGCGGGTTTTGGAGAATAGACATGAGCTCTTTGACTATAACCAACAGTATTCGAGGGTTTCCACAACAGGTTCCCATTTTGCTTACTTAAAGATTGCCGAAGGTTGTTCCCATAGTTGTGCTTTTTGCGTGATACCTTCTATTCGTGGCAAATATCGTAGTCGAGAACCCGAGGCGATTGTAAGTGAAGCAAGGGCACTGGTTGCACAAGGAGTACGGGAGATTGCGATTATTGCGCAAGACACTACTGCCTATGGCCGAGACCTCGGGACAAATATTGTGGAACTCCTAAAGGAGTTAGCTAAGCTGGATGTTCCTAGGATCCGATTGCTATATACTTATCCTACTTCTATTAGTGATGAACTATTGGGCCTCATTAACCAAGAAGAAAACCTGGTAAAGTATGTTGATTTACCGCTTCAGCATGTATCAGGTAATGTATTACGGAAGATGAAACGGCCTGGCGATTATAAATCGACGGTGGCGTTGATTCAGCGAATCCGGGAGAGAATTCCCGGAGTGTTTATTAGAAGTTCCTTTATTGTAGGTTTTCCCGGTGAAACAGAGGAGGATTTTGAGGAACTTCTAAGATTTCTAGATGAAATGAAGCTGAATCACGTAGGAATTTTCATGTATTCACGGGAAGAAAATTCGATAGCCTATGAATATGGTGACCAAGTTGATGGGAAGACGAAACGGCGTCGTTATGAACAAGCTATGCAGTTGCAGCAGAGAATCTCGCAGGAGTTAAATCGACAACTAGTTGGTCAAGAGTTAGAGGTTTTAGTCGAGTTTCCTTCTGAGGAATCTGAACTGGCCATGGTTTGCAGACACAGTGGGCAAGCCCCAGATGTAGACGGTGTTGTTTATGTGGGGAGGGGTATACTCAATCCAGGGGACTTAGTAAAGGTACGAATCACTGATTCCCATGCCTACGATTTGGTTGGAGAGGTGGTGGAAGAGTAATGAACCTGCCTAACATGGTGACTCTGATTAGAATTATGCTGGTTCCCTTGTTTACTTATCTGTATCTAAAATCTCCTGGGGATGTAAACCTGCCAGCTGCAGCTGTTTTTTTGCTGGCTGCACTGACGGATGCCCTGGATGGGTACTTGGCCCGCAGTCGCAAGGAAATCACCCGCTTTGGTCAACTAATTGACCCGATTGCCGACAAGCTCTTAATCACAGCCGCACTCTTAAGCTTGGTTCAAGTGGGCACGGTCAGTACCTGGGTGGCCCTGCTCATCTTGGGGAGAGAGTTCGCAGTCTCTGGACTGCGGATTTTGGCTGCGGCTGAGGGCAAGGTTATTCCGGCATCACAGTGGGGTAAGGTGAAAACCACTACTCAAATTGTGGCCATAATGGCCTTTTTCCTTGGAATAAGTTGGGCTCCAGTTTTGCTCTGGCTTGCGGTGATAGCCACCATCATTTCTGGTGTGGATTATTTCCTGAAAGCCCAAGATGTACTAAAAAGTTCAATGGAATAGTGTGTTATAATAGTTTGTGTCAGTACTCAGTACTGACACTTTTATTATATCTACACAAACAAATGTTAGTAAGGGGATGTTCCATGAACTTTCGCAAATTTAAGGTTCAGATAGCACTGCTCGCTTTTTTGGTTGTTGTGGTTATCGGGCTCGGGGCAAGTTATCTGTACAAGCAGACTCAGATAATTAAACCCCTTACCGAGCAACTGCAGAATGTAAATGGAGTTTCAGACGTGAATGTGGAGCAAAACTTCTTGGGTCAAGGAGCGAGAATCTTAGTTCAACTGGAGATTGAGCGGGAATTCTCAGTAGGTCCAGTGATAGGCGCCGTTCAGGAAATCTTGGCAACAACATCGGGGAACTATGCTCTCCTGCTGAGAGACAGTGCGGATCCAAGTTTGGTAAGGCTTTTTGAACGCATGCAGATTGCGGCAGAAGAAGCCATTGTCACTGGAGAGTTTACATCGCTTGAGCAGCGGGTGCAAAACCTTGCAGAAAACGAAGGAGTTACTTGGCAACTGGCTATGGATAGGGACTTTATCTATCTGTCACTCGCCACTGGTGATAGTTATCTGCATAGGGTGATTAGTCGTGGCAACAATGAAGGAAAGGTTGTAATTTACACGATTGGAGGTGGAAATGAGTGGCTAAATGGATGAGAGAAATTGCTGTCGGATGCGCATTTGCGGCTGTAGTTTTAGCTGTGATCTTGGGGTTTGATTTTTCCGTGCTTATCCTGCCCATCAGTACGCTGACCCTCGGTTTGCTCTTGATCACGGGGCGCAACGGAATCTCACCTCGTTTTAATTTAGCGAGTTTAGGGGGAACAGATGACAATAAGGTCCCTACCGTCACTTTCGCAGATATTGGCGGCCAGGAGGTGGCCAAACGGGAGTTTCTTGAGGCATTAACTTTTCTGAAAGAAAGTGCCAGAACAAGGCGCCTTGGAATTAGGCCACTAAAGGGAGTGCTCTTGGCTGGGCCTCCCGGAACGGGAAAGACACTGATGGCGAAAGCTGCTGCAAACTATACGGAATCTGCCTTTGTAGCGGCTTCAGGTTCCCAGTTCGTACAGACTTACGCTGGCGTTGGTGCCAGCCGGGTTCGTCAACTGTTTAAGCAGGCGCGCACCTTAGCTGAGAAGCAGAATAAGACTAGTGCGATCATCTTCATCGACGAGATCGACGTACTAGGAGCTAAACGGGGTAAGAATGCCAGTCATATGGAATATGATCAAACGCTAAATGAACTTCTCACTCAAATGGATGGTGTGAATAGTGAACATGATGTCCAAATTCTAGTGGTGGGTGCTACCAATCGTAGCGACCTTTTGGATCCAGCACTTTTAAGACCTGGGCGTTTTGACCGTATCGTACAGGTCGACCTTCCGGATCGGGCGGGACGATTGCATATTCTAAAAATCCACGCTACTAACAAGCCTCTATCTATTGATGTGTGCCTTGAGAGTGTGGCTTCTGAAACTCATGGATTTTCCGGGGCACATCTGGAAAGTTTATTGAACGAAGCGGCAATTTGCGCAATGCGCGACGGACGGGAGAGCATCACTCAAATGGATTTGAGCGATGCGATTGAGAAAATAATGTTGGGAGAGAAGTCTAATCGTTCCTTAAGCAAAGATGAGCGGGAACGAGTTGCATTTCATGAGGTGGGGCATGCGCTAGTGGGCGAGTTAGTGCGACCTGGGTCGGTTGCTTCAATCACGATCGTCTCCCGTAATCAGGCCCTCGGCTACATTCGTCAGACTCCTCGCGATGACCAGTATTTGCACACCAAGGATCAATTACTGGCAGCGATCCAGGTTTGCGTTGCTGGTGCAGTGATGGAGGAGATCATCTTCGGACAGCGTTCTACCGGTGCTGTCAACGATATTGAGCAGGCCACAGATTTAGCAAAAAGGATGGTTTTCGCAGGACTGTCCCCCTTAGGAATTGTCAGCTCCGACTTGCCAACTGAGGCATTGCATAACACGGTGGTTCAGATCATTAAGGAGCAAGAAGAACAGGTTAAGAAAGTGCTAGAGGCCAGGCTAGATGAGGTTAGCCATATCGCAGGCCATCTGTTGAAGGAAGAGATCATGGACGGAGATGAATTTCGGGCGGCCTTAAATGGCAAAAAGGTTTCCTAGTTGTTCCTCCGATTTTAACCTGTTATAATCAGAAGGTAACGGATTAACGAATCAAGAGCTTAACCAATAGTGCAGTGATTCCTGCTGCCATGATAGGGCCAACTGAGACACCACCGAAAAAGGAAACACTAAGCATAACTCCGATCAAAATGCCTGGTATAATGGTAGGTTCTACGGCCATAAGATCCAAGCCTTGGCTATTGAGGTATGCTCCAATAATGCCTCCTATCACTGCCAATACACCAACCGGGCTAAACAGTGAGGTTGCCAGGTTCTTTAAAGATATTTGGCCGTTGGCGAAAGGAACTAATAGTGCTATTGTCAAAAAGAGTAAACCCGCCTCCAACCCACGTGTTTGAATCATAGGAAAAAACCGATTTAGTCGCATTAAATCTAAGAAGAAGACTATGGCAGCGGCTGCACCGAGCAGATTGTTCTTTGTCAAGAGCGCAACTACAAAAACGATCAACAAGGGTAATACTGAGGATATTGAGGCCATATTCATCCCTCCATGATCATCCTATTCCTAAGTTTACGCTATATGAAAGGGGTGGTGGTAATTAATGCCCAACCTCATTTAGGACAAATTCCAAATAACGCTGTATTAATGACTTCCATTCTGGCCTGGGCGATCGCTCAGATTTTAAAGATCATCTCTTGGGCTTTTGTATCCAAAGAGTTGAATTTTAGACGGTTGGTTGAACCGGGTGGGATGCCCAGTTCACATAGCGCGTTTGTAACATCGCTAGCGACAGGAATCGGCTTATTCGATGGATTCGACTCTACCATATTCGCCCTAGCTACCGTCTTTGCCTTGATTGTAATGTATGACGCTTCTGGAGTTAGGAGGGCCGCTGGCAAACAGGCCAGGGTACTCAATGCAATAATTGAAGACTTAAATAGAAGAGAACTTCACCCGGAGCGTTTACGGGAGCTACTTGGTCATACGCCATTCGAGGTACTGGTAGGAGCACTTTTAGGCATAGTGATAGCTCTCTGGCGTTTGTAGCGTAAGGAAAAAAGGCACAGGACTCAACCTATGCCTTTTCTGCGTTGTAGCTAATTATCTCGTCGCCACATTTGGGGTTCAGAGTAATAGCCAACTAGACCGCTTGAGCTAACGGCGGCTACCACATACCTAATCTCGGTTGGGAGAGGATCCCAATCGAGAACATGAACGAAATTGGCTGTTTCTACGGGAAGTGGATTTAGGAGTTGAAAGCGCTCCAAGGGACTGCTTTGTGCAAATAGAAAGTACCCCGTTACTTCCCAATGAATGACAGGCTCCCATGTCAAAACGATGCTGCCCTCAGAGTAGTCGATCATCAGGTTTTCTGGTGCCGGAAGTAGAGTCTCTACTCGGCCTGAGATTTGCAGTGCTTCTGTATCCGGGCTCCAGGTGATCAACAGGTCTTCGTTTTCGCTTATGTGTATTACTCTCCAAGCTCCCTGTCCTAGGCGGTCTCCTACACGGAAGGACTCGGTATACAACTCAATCTTAAACTCATAGCTGCCGGGAAGCATTTCGATCTTTTTCTCAAGCGGCTCGGAAGAACTGCTACGGGTTACTTCGTGGATTTCATCATCGAAATGAATCCTAGCCCGCAGGGTCTCGTTTCTGAAAATGTAATTCTCTAGATCGATTCGGACTGTAACAGTGCCTGCTGCAGGATACAGCACTAGCTCGACAATACTGGGTTCATTGAAGGTAATCCGAGTGCTCTGAGGCTTACTTTGGAAACGTACGATTCCATCGGCATCAACCAGGAGTACTGTGAGTTCCCATTGGCCAACAGGTAGATTCACTGTGCCTTCAAACTCGTTGTGGTTAACAGGGACAGTTGTTTCCACTAAGTGATTTCCTCTGCTGACGATGATGCGTGCCTCCACAACATCGCTCTCCTTACTTTCGAGGGTTCCCATGACTGTCAGGGGTGTTGTTTGAGTGAGTGGTGACTGTAGGCAAGCAGTTGTAAACGCTAGAAGGAGAAGCAGAGTAATAAACAACACAAAACCGAAGCGATTTTTAGACATAATGTGCCTCCTCAGTCTCCCCGGGCACATTCTTACTATATCATAAATGAGCGCAAAAAGGAATATATGAACAGAAAATTCTGATAACGAGGTGAGTGTATGCGGGCAGAATTGGTTATGGTTGGAACGGAGTTGCTTCTGGGTGAGACAGTGGATACCAATGCTACGTTTATCGCACGTAGTCTCGCTGATTTAGGGATAGACGTGTTTTATAAATCCACAGTAGGTGACAATCTGGTTCGCGTTCAGGAGGTATTGACTCTGGCCCTCGGGCGCTCAGATCTAATAATTATCAGCGGTGGTCTAGGACCTACTGAGGACGACTTGACCCGTGAAGCTGTTAGTTTAACTACCGAGAGTCCCCTGCAAGAAAATGGGGAAGTGTTAGCCGAACTTGAAAGATGGTTTAAAGAACGTTATGGCTCGTCTTATGTCATGCCGCTTCCTAATCGTAAACAAGCTTTATTTCCGCAGGGGAGTGAGATTCTCCCAAATTCTGTGGGTACCGCACCTGGTTTTTGGTTAGAGAGAAACGGTAAGGTAGTGGTGGCTCTACCAGGTGTTCCCCATGAGTTGCGGACCATGTTCTCCGAAAGTGTGAGTCCCAAGTTGATGCGGGGTGGATCGGGGGAGGTGTTGGTCACTCGAAATCTACATTTTACTGGCATCGGTGAGTCCAGTTTGGCTGAACTGCTGGATGATCTGATTCATAATCAGACTAATCCAACCCTAGCTCTTTATGCCTCAGGGGGGACAGTGCGAGTACGTCTCGGTGCGAAAGCTATGTCACGGGAGGCTGGTTTAAAGCTGATAGCCCCCCTGGAAGAAGAAATTAGCCGACGTACTAAGGACTATCTCTATGGGATTGATGGGGAGCGACTAGAAGAGGTTGTGGCCAAAGCACTATTAGCTAAAGGATTAACTCTTTCGCTAGCTGAATCTTGCACTGGGGGTCTGATTAGCCACCGTTTGACGAATATTCCAGGTAGTTCAGGATTCTTGGAGCGTGGTTACGTCGTTTATAGCAACCAAGCCAAAGAGGAAGATCTTGGTGTCAAGAAAGCAACGCTCGAACAGTTTGGGGCAGTTAGTGCTGAGACCGCAAAAGAAATGTCTGAGGGTGTTCGCCAAAGAGCTGGAACAGACTTTGGCCTAGCGGTTACCGGAATTGCCGGCCCAGGCGGTGGTACTAGTGCAAAGCCTGTTGGTTTAGTATACATTAGTTTGGCACGTGCAGGTCATACTATAGTTCAGCAGCATCTTTGGAAAGGTTCGCGAGAGGTGGTCAAAAACCGTACCGCCATAGCCGCTTTGCAACTGCTGTGGAAAACGGTCAGCGCAACTTCTGATGAGAATGGGGATTGATGCACATGCAAGATCTTACAAAGAACCGGCGTAAGTATCTACCGGTTCTTTTTGCTTTTCTAGGTATTCTTTTATTTATCAATCTCTTTTCCACTGCAGATTATCAATTGCTTTCTGTCCTAGTAAATCTTAAAGCACGATTTAGTCCTGCGCCACAAACCCGGGTCGTGATACCGCCTGTGGGAGAAGTTCGGGCGAATACGCATTGGGTGCCGCTGCAAATCAGTGTTGAGTTGAGAAGCGTGGACCTTGCTTCGTTACGTAAAACGGTGTTTTCACCCTCTCTCAATTCGGAGGCAGTTTTGGAAACACTGAGGAGAGGTGTTGCCCAGATCTTAGTCTTTTTTGTCCTTAGATTGGCGGTACTGGGCAGTGCGGGAGCGCTCTTCGGTCTCTTTTTTTTAGGAGTCCGTGACCTAAAACAGTTATTCTGGGGGAGTTTGGGGGGTAGTGCCCTAGTTTTTATACTTGCGATTATGCTTGCTACAACCTATGTAATAGGTGCGTTTGAGGATTTGGAGTACGAAGGCATGATCGAAGCTGCTCCTTGGGTTTTAAATGTCGCTTGGCAGGCGCTGGATCAAGTGGAAGAACTGGGAGGTCGAGTGCAGGCTCTGGCAAGTAATCTTTATGCGGCCTTACAGCGGTTGGAAGAAATGGGGCCCCTGGGGCTCGTGGAAGCGGATGTTTTGGTCCTGCACGTCTCAGATATTCATAACAATCCCATCGCGTACAGTTTTGCAACTCAAGTGATTGATAGTTTCTCAGTAGATTTCATCATTGATACTGGTGATCTGACGGACTGGGGAACCGCCTTAGAGGCAGAAATTACAAGACGGATTGAGACCCTAGGGCTTCCGTACTTGTTCGTATCAGGCAATCATGATTCGCCAGAAGTAATCAGGAAGGTGAACGCGATTCCTAATGCTCAAGTGGTCAGCGGGGAAGAAACCACTGTTGCCGGTTTACGTATCGCAGGTGTTGGAGACTTGGTTGCTGACAGTTACTTACCGACCCCTGCTTCCATCGCTGAACTAGAGGAAATGGTGAATGAACTGAACCGGAGATGGACTCAAGTAGAGGATCGACCGGATATTTTTCTTGTTCATAATCATCGGGTGGCTGAAAAATTAACGCCAGGTTTGTTCCCTGTGGTGGCTTATGGTCATACCCACCTCTGGGGGGTTAGGCAAGTTGAAGGAACCGTTTACAGTAACGCAGGAACAACTGGTGCAGCCGGGATTCGAGGGTTTCAAGGCAAAGAACCGTTACCCTACAGTCTATCTTTACTCTACTTTGCAGCGAGTGAAGAGGGACGACTCATTTTACGTGCGGTTGATGGGGTTCATGTTACCGGACTGGGAATGAGCTTTTCTTTACAGAGAACATTTCTTGAGCAAGGCAGGAATAGCAATCAAGATGTAGAAATAATCCACTGAAGTCCAACGGTAGGTTGGTATATCTGCTTTCCGGGGAGACGCTGAGAGCTAAATATGATCCGTTTTGGGTCTTGTTTGGCAGGTTTCTCCTTTTTCTATGGCTAATGGGCGAACATCTGTTTTTATGAATGGAAAGGGGCGAATCACTTAATGAGCGAAAAACAAAAAGCTTTAGATCGGGCTGTATTGCAGATTGAAAAGCAATATGGTAAGGGATCGATAATGAAACTGGGCGAGACAGCTAAACTGCAAGTGGAAGCAATACCTACAGGATCCTTGGCTTTAGATATCGCATTAGGAGTGGGCGGGGTTCCACGTGGCAGAGTAATAGAGATTTACGGACCAGAATCTTCAGGTAAGACAACCTTGGCCCTCCATATCATGGCGGAAGTGCAAAGGTCTGGTGGTATTGCAGCTATGGTTGATGCGGAACATGCTTTAGACCCAGGTTATGCACGCAAACTTGGGGTTGACATTGACAACTTGCTCATCTCGCAGCCGGATCACGGAGAACAAGCTTTGGAAATTGCCGAACACTTGGTACGTAGTGGAGCAGTTGACGTGGTGGTCGTCGATTCGGTTGCTGCCTTAGTACCTAGGGCAGAGATCGAAGGAGAAATGGGAGATTCCCATGTTGGTCTCCAAGCCCGTTTAATGTCGCAGGCATTGCGTAAACTCACAGCAGCGATCGGAAAATCCCAGTGTACGGTGATTTTTACAAACCAGTTGCGTGAAAAAATAGGTATTATGTTCGGTAATCCTGAGACAACTCCAGGTGGAAGGGCACTTAAGTTTTATGCTTCTGTCCGGCTGGACATAAGACGCATTGAAACACTTAAACAAGGTAACGATCCAGTCGGTAATCGCACTAGAGTTCGGGTACTGAAAAACAAGGTGGCTCCCCCCTTTAAAGAAGCGGAGTTTGACATTATGTACGGAGAAGGAATTTCCCGGCATGGGGATGTGCTGGATTTGGCTGCTGACTTGGATATCGTAAACAAGAGTGGCGCTTGGTATTCCTATGGTGATTTACGTTTGGGACAAGGGCGCGAAAATGCTAAAGCTTTCCTGCGTGAGCACCCAGACTTGACCGATGAAATTGAGTTAAAAGTCAGGATCGCTAAGGGCTTAATTGATCCGAGAAAGGTAGAAAAGGTAGAGGAGCAAGTTGAAAGCGAACAAGAATGAAGATCCTAAAGCTGTGGCTATTCGCTTGCTGACAGTTCGGGACCGCAGTATACATGAACTAAAAACACGCTTAGAGCGCAGGTTTTCTCCAGAGGAAACTAAAGAAACTATAGATTATCTGCAACACCTTGGCTACTTAGATGATCTCCGTTATGCACGAAATTTCGTGCAATATCGCAATCGACAGCGCCCAACGGGAAACTATCTGTTACGCATGGAGTTAGGAACAAAAGGAATTAGTGATAACTATATTGATCAGGTTCTAAATCCACCAGATGTGGAGTATGAACTTGCCCGTAACCTGGCCGCACAACGCTTAGGTCGTCTTCAACGAGAAGATGTATTGGCACGTACTCGGAAAATCTACTCTTTGCTTCAACGGAGGGGTTTCCCTGGGCAGATAGCCAAACAAGTCGTTTGCGAATTGCTTGACAGCGATCCAGAAAACGAATACAATTAATGTGGGTTGTTTACGTGGTAGCCCAGTTAATTCGAAAACGAAACGGAAAGTCTAAACAGGAAATGATCACAAACACGGAAAAAAGCTGAGTTGCGGCTCGGCTTTCTTTTCTAAAGTGGTAATGGAAGGAGGAGGTGAATAGTATCGATCTTTTGATTGCGTTAATTAAATACGGGTTAGTCGCAGTTGCTTCATTACTAGCAGGCTACTTTGTGCGCAAACTATCAGCAGAGGCAACAATTCGTTCTGCAGAAGAAGAAGCTAAGAGGATACTGCAGGAAGCGGAGCGTGACGCTGAGACTAAGAAGCGTGAGGCACTGGTTGAGGCACGGGAGGAGATTCATAAATCCCGTAGCGAGATGGAGCGCGAAGCTAGGGAGAGGCGTGCCGAATTGAACCAGTTCCAACGTAGACTGTCCCAGAAAGAAGATTCTTTGGATAAGCGTAGCGAGTCGCTGGAGCGTAAGGAAGAAGCTTTGCAACGTAAGAACCGCGAAGTGGAACAGCGGCAAATGGAAGTAGATGAAACACTTGCTGCTCAGCGCCAAGAACTCGAGAGAATCTCCCTCTTAACGACTGAAGAGGCTAGAGAGCTGATTCTAAAGACGGTGGGAGACGAAGTAAAACATGAGACTGCGATAATGATCCGTGAACTGGAGACTCAAGCACGGGAAGAAGCTGAAAAGAGGGCCCGTGATATTATTTCCCTAGCGATTCAACGAACGGCAGCAGATCACGTTGCCGAGTCCACCGTTTCGGTGGTTGCACTTCCTAATGATGATATGAAGGGAAGAATTATCGGTCGCGAAGGCAGAAATATTCGAGCGTTGGAAACATTAACAGGTATTGACTTAATCATTGACGACACGCCTGAAGCTGTGATTCTTTCGGGATTCGACCCGGTACGAAGAGAAATTGCTCGTATTGCTTTAGAACGTCTCATCGCAGATGGTCGCATACATCCAGCACGCATCGAAGAAATGGTTGAAAAAGCTCGCAAAGAAGTGGATGCGGTTATTCGAGATGCTGGAGAGCAAGCTACTCTAGATGCCGATGTACATGGTTTACATCCCGAACTTGTCAAATTGTTAGGAAGACTACGTTTTCGAACTAGCTATGGCCAAAATGTATTGAAGCACTCCGTTGAAGTAGCTCACTTGGCTGGCATCATGGCTGCAGAACTTGGCGTTGACGCCAGATTAGCCAAACGCGCCGGTTTACTCCACGATATCGGGAAGGCCGTTGATCATGAGGTGGAAGGTACCCATATTGAGATAGGGATTGACCTTCTACGTAAGTACAAAGAAAATGAAGATGTTATCCATGCCATGGCCTGTCACCACGGTGACTACGAGGCAGAGAGCGTGGAAGCAGTTCTGGTGACCGCTGCAGATTCTATATCAGCAGCAAGACCTGGAGCTCGTCGGGAAACACTTGAGAGTTATATCAAACGCCTGCAAAAGTTAGAGGAAATTTCGTCATCCTTTGAAGGTGTAGAAAAATCCTACGCAATTCAAGCAGGTCGCGAGGTACGCATTATGGTTAAACCGGATCGTGTCAATGACGCAACTGCGGTGCAGTTGAGCCGCGATATCGTGAAGCGCATTGAAGCCGAACTGGAGTATCCCGGTCAGATCAAGGTGACTGTGATTCGTGAAACTCGTGCTGTTGATTATGCAAAATAAAACCAGGCAGCTGCCTGGTTTTGTCTTTTTAGGTCTGTTCTATGGAGGAGACATTATATGGATCGTCACGGCAATCATGTAGATTTATTCGTTTCAATTCTAATTAGATTTCCACAGATTTGTACCGTACACTACGAGCCTGAATCAAAGACAATTCGTCTAGTATTCTTATTGAAGAATCCTAACCGAGATTTCCAGGAATTTGTCCGGTATTTTGAGTCCCATCTAGCAGCATTGCATCTCTTTAGTGGAGGAGATGTGGGAGTAGCTTCACTTAAGACGATTGAGAACAGTCGGTTAACCACGATTGAAGTTACTAGGGATTTCGCTAGTCTTTCGTTCCCAGAGCTCAAACTGATTGTGGAGCTAATTACGGATTTTTATGGAGATACTGTGTTATTAGAAGGACCACAGATGGCAGAAGAAGATGCGGAAGAACAGAATACCGTGATCGAGTCCCTCCTAACGTCCAATGCTTGGCGTCCCTTAGAACGCCTAACAGGTTTTCGAGAAAACGGCAGAGTTTTGGTTTTCAGTAGGCCAAATGGGGTGAGTGAAACATGAATGTACTAATGTTAGGTGACATTTTTGGCAGGCCAGGGCGCAATATTGTTGCTCAGTTCTTACCTGAATTGAAGGAAAAGTATCAGCCCGTCTTAATTATTGCTAATGGGGAGAACGCGGCTGGTGGTTTCGGGTTAACCAGAAAAGTGGCTGAAGAGTTGTTTGGTTTGGGTATTCACGTACTTACTAGTGGCAATCATATTTGGGACCAAAAGGAAATGTATACATATATTAATGAGGAACCACGGATTTTGCGACCAGCAAATTATCCTCCTTCGGTTCCTGGGTCTTCTGTTTTTATTCACCGTACCGAAGGTATAGTGGTGGCCGTAATTAACTTGATCGGTCGAGTTTTTATGGCAGACTATGATTGCCCATTTCGCAC
>JAAZLQ010000285.1 GCA_012799255.1 Bacillota bacterium | reverse complement strand
TGGGACGTCTTTAGCGACAGTAAGCCGCGTTTTGAATGGACACCAAACAGTTAATGCAGTAGTGGCTGCACGAGTTTTAGAAGTCGCTACTGAGCTCGGTTATGAGAAAAGTACGGGAAACAAATTGAAACAAACAATAGCCGTATTAGTTACATGGCCAAGTACGTCTCCCTCGCAAACACAACGCGACAGTCAATATGCCATGATGTTTCTTCATCCGATTTATGTGGCGGCAGAACGGCTTGGTTACCATCTAGTGTTTCACTTTGGTACGGAAGAAGGCAAATTGTCTTCGTTCTTGAGATGGGAAATCGCCACGAAGCAGTTTGAAGGGGCGATAATTGTCGGGAGCTATCATGCCATGGAGAGGGCTTATGTTAAGCATCTGCAAGCAGCCGGTATCCCATTTTTCCGTTTGTCCAAACCTCCTGCTGACTTCAATGGACCCCAAAGCTATGTGGCAGTAGATGACTATGCTGGTGGTTATCGGGCAGGCGAACATTTAGCTAAGTTGGGTTGCCAGAAAGTCCTTCACCTGGCTGGGCCCAAGGATTCTCGCGACGCACTAGAACGCAGGAAAGGTTTCTTACAAGCCTGCAGAGACCATGGGATAAAGGATGATGGAATTATCATCTTTCAAGGAGACTTTCATGAACCGGCGGGGGAACGCTGCGCTGAGTATTTATTGCGACAAAATGAATTACCCCACGGGATCTTTGCAGCCAATGATATGATGGCCATCGGCTGTATGCGAACGCTCCAGCATGGCGGGGTCAATGTACCGAAAGACGTTAGAATTGTTGGTTTTGACGATATTGTGCTTGCTTCTTATGTCGAGCCAAGTCTCACTACCATTCGGGTTCCATTTGATGATTTAGCCCGGGTAGCGACAGAGGAGTTAGTGGCACAAATCGAATACCCTATGCGCAAGACCGCTAAGGTCAGGCTAGAAGGGGAGTTAGTTGTCCGCAGATCATGTGGTGCCGTAATGTAACGATAAAGGGGGTGGTCTTGGCCTGAACACAGACGAACAAGTTTGCTGAAAAACCATGTCCGAAAAACATTTTCCAAATAGGAGGGAATCATGTTGAGGAAAGCAGCAGTTCTTTTGTTTGTTATTTGCCTCGTTTTCGGGGCTACAGCCGGTGTTCTAGCTCAAAATGTGACGTTAACTCTTTGGCACATTCATACCAATGAAGGTGCTGCCCAATACACTATTAGGGATGCTATTCGCCGTTTTGAAGCGGATCATCCCAATGTAAAGATTGATGAAGTTCCAATTATCAATGACGAATATAAGACGAAACTCATGATTGCCATGGGGGCTAATGATGAACCAGACATCTTTATGTCTTGGGGGGGTGGCCCGCTTGAAACTTACATCAATGCTGGTAAGGTATGGGATATGACAGATGCCCTTCACGCTGAAGGTATCTATGACAACTTCCTGCCAGTAGCATTGAACTTGGCCACTGTTGACGGAAGAGTATATGGTGTGCCTATCGTTAATATGGTTACCGCATTGGTATGGTACAGGACAGACATCTTTGAGAAATATGGTCTTGACGTACCTCAAACTTATGGAGAACTCTTAGAAGTAATGGATGTTCTGTTGGCAAATAACATTACACCGTTCACTTTAGCTAATGCCAATAAGTGTACGGGTTCCATGTACTTCATGTACTTGGTGGATCGGATTGGTGGGCCAGAGGCATTCTATAATGCAGCCATGCGTGTTAATGGCGGTTCTTGGGCGTCCGAAGCCTTTGTTAAGGCCGGGGAGATGCTGCAAGATCTCGTTCGTAAGGGCGCATTCCCCAGAGGATTCCAAAGCATGGATGAGGATTTAGCTCAATCCCGGAATCTCCTCTATACTGACCGGGCTGCCATGTATCTCATGGGGTCGTGGGCTTATGGCACAATCATGGCCGAAAACCCAGAACTCCTTGAAAAACTAGACTTCTTTGTCTTCCCAGGCATTGAAGGTGGTAAGGGAGATCCCTCCAACATGGTGGGCACACCTGGTGACAACTATTTCTCAATCGCTGAAAAGAGTAAGCACAAGGATTATGCAATCAAATTCTTGAGTTACCTATCAGACGATACAGCTGCACAAATGCTCTTGGACAATGGTCATATTCCACCCTTTGGCCAGAATATTGCAGAACGCATCGACGATCCTCTGATGAGGAAAATGTACGAAACAATTAGTTCTGCAGATCGGGTCCAACTCTGGTATGACCAGTTCTTGCCACCAGAACTTGCCGCTGTACACCTTGATACGACTCAGGCACTCTTTGGTTTGGAGATGACTCCTTTAGAGGCAGCCCAAACCATGGAAGCAGCTGCACAGCGTTATCACGGGGAGAAATAAGAATCTTGAGGAGGGGGGGACCCACCCCCCCTTTATCCGCACTTTTCGCTACTCTAATTAAGTAGGTGATTCCATGTGGTATCGTCGTCCAGGTTTTATTGTCTTCTTATTTCTAGCGCCAGCATTGATCTTCTTCACTTTGTACATCATCGCCCCTATTCCCGTCTCATTCTCATATTCACTCCATAACTGGGATGGAATCGGAGGACGCACATTTATTGGGCTCCGTAACTGGGGGGAGCTCCTAAAAGACCCGATCTTTTGGCGCGCATTACGTAATAACATTACTCTAGTAGTGATTTCAATTGCGGTACAGCTACCCATGGGGATTATTCTGGCTGTAATTTTAAGCAATGGAAAACGTTTCATCCGTTTGCTGAAGACGGTGTATTTTCTACCCTACCTTATGTCATCAGTTGCAATCGGGATGTTATGGCGTTACATTTATGAGCCCAATTTTGGACTGCTTAATATGCTGTTGGAAAAAATAGGTAAGTACCATTGGATCCAGGATTGGCTAGGTGATCCTAAGGTAGTTCTCTATTCTGTAATCAACGCGGTTAATTGGCAGTTTATTCCTTTTTATATGATTTTATTTATGGCAGCATTGGTTGGTATTCCAGAGGAACTCTACGAAGCTGCCAAAATCGATGGGGCTTCTGGTTGGAGTGCTTTCTGGCGCATCACCTTGCCCTTGCTCTGGCCTACTGTGGCTAATGCAGCCATTTTGTCCCTTACTGGCTCTTTGAAGTATTTCGATCTAATCCATGTCTTAAGTGGAGGCGGTCCCAATCATGCTTCGGAGTTATTGGCGACATATATGTATAAACGCTCTTTCCACCACTTTAGGATGGGCTATGGAAGTACAGTTGCTGTGGCCTTGTTTACCATTGGCTTTATGCTCTCCATGATCTTTATTCAATTCTCGCGCAAACGCGATTATCAAGGGGGAGCCGGGCTATGAAGAGACTACTAAAAAACCTTGTCGTTAGTGTGTTTTGCTTTGTATGGCTAGTGATCAGCTTTTATCCCTTTATCTTTATGGTAATCTCTAGTTTCAAAGCGCGGATGGAGTTTGTTATTCAGCCTAAATGGGCACTTCCGAAAGAGTTTTTGTATACCAACTACATACGTGTCATTCAAGGGGGCTTTCTGAGGTTTTTCACTAACAGTGTGGTTGTTTCCGCGGTTTCGGTAGTTTTGATTATTCTGGTCTCGTCTTTAGCCAGCTACGTCATTAGTCGGATCAGTTTTCGTTTAAGCGGATTTGTTTACACCATGTTTGTGGCTGGCATGATGATTCCAATTCACATCACCCTAATTCCAGTTTACAACTTAACACGACAAATGGGACTCTACGATAGTTTGGCTGGGCTGGTCGGACCTTATGTATCATTTAGTCTCCCTATTTCCATCTTTGTGCTCACTGGCTTTATGCGTGAGATTCCTTTGGAACTTGAAGAGGCTGCGCTAATTGATGGGGCTTCTCACTGGCAAATATACAGGACGGTAATCATGCCACTCTCTAAGCCTGCCCTATCAACTGTAACCATTTACAACTTCATAATGTTATGGAACGAGTTTATTTATGCCCTGGTGTTGCTATCTAGCCCAAGAAACTGGAACTTGACCATGGGTTTATGGAACTTCCAAGGACAATACAGTATCGATATTCCATTGATTATGGCGACTCTAACCCTGGCAGCGCTGCCATTGATTATTGTCTATATCTTCCTGCAGGAGCAGGTAATTAAGGGGATGACAGCAGGCGCGTTGAAGGGATAACACGTCTGGATAAGGAGGAACGATGTGATGAAGCAGTGGATTACGGAAGAGCATCTCAGTAAAGCGCGAGAGTTGCTCAAACAGATGACGCTGGAGGAGAAGGTAGCACAATTGGGTTCTTTTGGACCAGATAAGCTTATGGAAAATGGGAAGTTGAGCGAGAAGGGTAAGGAGCTTCTCCGCAATGGTATTGGTCAAATTACGCGGATAGCTGGAGCTAGCGACTTAGGTCCCAAAGAAGCGGGGCAAATTGCCAATGAAATTCAAGACTATCTACTCAACCATACCCGTCTTGGTATTCCGGCCCTTTTCCATGAGGAGTGCCTTTCTGGTTATATGGCCAAGGGAGGGACTACTTTCCCCCAAAGTATAGGAATGGCAGCCTCCTTTGAACCTGAGCTACTAGAGGAAACCATGGCTGTTACGCGCAGCCAGATGCGGGCCGTCGGTGCCCATTTAGGGTTGTCACCCGTCTTGGACTTGGCTCGCGATTTTCGCTGGGGCCGTGTTGAGGAGACCTTTGGAGAGGATCCATATTTGGTAACAGCCATGGCAGCAGCCTATGTACGGGGGCTTCATGGTGATAATTTGGAAACAGGGATTGCCGCCACACTAAAGCACTTTGCCGGTCATGGTGTGTGCGAGGGCGGACGCAATCATGCCCCGGTTAATCTCTCGGAGTTTGAGATGCGGGAACAGCATCTTCTTCCTTTTGAAGCGGTAGTGAAACAAGAGGGCGCGCTGTCTGTGATGAATGCTTATCATGATTGGGATGGGGTACCTTGTGCCGCTTCGCATAAGCTCTTAACCGAAATTCTCCGGGAACAGTGGGGTTTTCAAGGAGTGGTGGTCGCCGACTATTGGAGTATTCCCATGTTAAATACTGATCATAGAGTATCGCCTAATGAGCAGGTGTCGGGGGTAATGGCACTGCAGGCCGGTTTAGATATTGAACTACCCGAAACCCAGTGTTATGGTGATAAACTGGTCGCCGCGGTACGGGAAGGTTTAATTGAGGAGCAGGTAATTGACCTTTCCGTCGAACGGCACCTGGCTCTGAAATTCGCTCTTGGGCTTTTTAAGACTCCAATCATACCTGAGGTGCGAGAAGAGGAGCAGTTTGAAACTCCCGACCAGCGCAGTTTGGCCAGGAAGGCTGCCCGCAGGTCAATGGTATTGTTAAAGAACGCAAACGATATCTTGCCCTTGCAGAAAAACATCGGTTCGCTTGCGGTGATCGGTCCCAATGCTGCCTCGACGCGTAATCTCTTGGGTGACTATGCCTATAGTGCCCATGTGAATCGGGCTGAAGATGCGGTTGAGATCGTCAGTATCCTGGAGGGTATAGAAGCTGCAGTTGACAAGACAACCAGAATTACTTATGCGGAGGGCTGTAGCATTCTAGGGCAGGACCGCTCCGGTATACCAAAGGCTGTGCAGGTTGCTGAAGAAGCGGACTACGTTATTTTGGTTGTTGGTGGAAAATCTGGGCTTTCAGGTGTGAACACCTTGAGCGAGGACGAACGGTATTTGAGGGGAGAGTTAGACTCCCTGCAGCTAGACTCCGATGGCGAGTTTCAGGATCGCACCGATCTCGGCTTGCCAGGGGTTCAGCAGGAGTTGGTGGAAAAAGTCATAGCGGTAGGCAAGCCTACCATAGTCGTCTTAGTAAACGGCCGTCCACTAGCACTGCCGTGGCTTGAGCAAAATGCAGATGCCATTTTAGAAGCATGGCTCCCAGGTGAAGAGGGAGGCCATGCAGTGGCGGACATTCTCTTTGGAGATTATTCGCCGAGTGGGCGTCTGCCCGTGTCGATTCCCAAGGATGCGGGGCAAATGCCGGTAAACTATAATCGTCGCCACATTTCTAAAAACAGAAACTATCTAACCATGGATAGTAAACCACTCTATCCCTTTGGTTATGGGTTAACTTATACCACGTTTGACTATTCAGACCTTAAGGCAGCCTTTGCTGGAGAAAAACTGATAGTATCCTTCACCGTTACCAACACTGGTAGCCGCCGAGCTTTTGAGGTGCCCCAACTCTATGTCTCTGATTTGGTAGCATCTCGGGTGAGACCGACTATGGAGTTGAAGGGTTTTTGCTCCATCTTGCTTGCCCCTGGAATGAGCCAACGAATCTCCTTTGAGGTACCCCTGGAACTCCTATCCTTCCTCGATTTGCAGGGAGAATGGGTTACAGAACCGGGAGAGTTTAAAGTTGCGGTAGGGCGTTCTTCAGAGGATCTGCCACTGGAAGAAGTAGTGAGTCTGGAAGGGGAGAAGCGGATTTATCCGCAGAGGACTACCTTCTTAAGTAAATTACATCTCCTTTAGATACACGTAAGGACGGTACTGGTGAACGAGTACCGTCCTTTCTTATACTGGAAAAGCGATGTGCTGATTTCGCTACTGATCCAACACTAACGGAATTTGCCACAAACTCTCATTTGTGGTAGAGTTGGGGTATTCCGTATCATTATGAACGATGGACGATTCAACCTTTCCTCAAAGTATGGATGGATGGTACTTCGGGCAGTAATAAGGTAAAAGCTCAACGAGCATTACCTACGGCACAAATTCTGTTAAGAGAAGAGGAATCGTCTATGTCTACATTTGAACTACTGGGATTAAGCCCAGAAACACTCCAAGCAGTCAACGCTTTGGGTTTTGAAGAGCCCACTCCCATCCAGGAAAAGGCCATACCGGCTGCCCTGGCTGGTCGCGATGTGATCGGCCAAGCACCAACTGGGACGGGAAAAACTGCAGCTTTCGGGCTACCAATTATAGAGAAAATAGAAATTGACAACGATCAGATTCAGGGGTTGGTTATGGTTCCAACCCGAGAATTAGCAATTCAGGTTGCGGAAGAATTGAACAAAATCGGTGAGTACAAAAGGGTGCGTAGTCTGCCCATTTATGGTGGTCAAGATATTATCCGCCAGATTAAGCTACTGAAAAGGCGACCACAAATCGTGGTAGGTACACCAGGTAGGCTGATGGATCATATGCGGCGCAGGACAATTAGGCTAGGCAACATCTCCATCGTGGTGCTAGATGAAGCCGACGAAATGCTTAACATGGGCTTTATTGACGACATTCGCTTGATTTTTGGTGATCTTCTGGAGATCAGACAAACGTTGCTCTTCTCTGCATCGATTACCAAAGGGGTAGAAGGTATCTCCCATCAGTTCATGCAGGATCCAGTTTTGATTAAGGCTACGCCCAAAAACATCACAGTGTCTAGTACAGAACAGCATTACATTGAGCTGGCTGAGCGGAAGAAGTTTGATGTCCTGTGTAACCTCTTGGACCTTCATTCACCAGATGCCGCTATTATCTTTGCCCGTACAAAAAAGCGCGTCGATGAGTTAAACGAAGCCTTGGCCCATCGAGGATATTCTGCTGGGGCTATCCACGGCGATCTGAATCAGAGCCAGCGCAACTCAGTGATGAATCAGTTCCGATCTGGATATATTGATCTCCTTGTGGCAACCGACGTGGCCGCCCGTGGTTTAGATATTGAGAACGTGAGCCATGTGTACAACTATGATGTTCCTCAGGATCCCGAGAGTTATGTGCACCGCATTGGACGCACTGGACGGGCCGGACGCAAAGGTGTGGCGTTTACGTTTATCACTCCCCGGGAACGGGACCATCTTCAGATCATCGAAACATTAACCAAGCGTCAAATAGTAAGACATCCCATCCCAACTCTGACTGAAGCCTTAGCAGGGCAACAGAGAATCGCTGTAGAGCGACTGCTAAAAGCTTCGATTGAACCGGGTCTTTCTGACTACAAGAACATTGCTGAAGACTTACTAAAGGACCATGATTCAGTCACTTTACTGGCAACCGCATTGAAGCTCCTTACAAAGGAGCCCAACACTTCCCCTGTGCAACTCAGCGAGGAGGAAGCGCGCCCAAAGGTAAAAAAGGTAGGTCAGAGAGCTCAGCGTAGTCGTAAACGCAAACGCAAATCCCGTAAAGCTTAGGAGGCATGATATGAAAAAACTAGCTGTCCTTCTCTTGTTCATCCTGTTAACTGGTTCATTTTCCGTATCGCTACATGCGGAGGAAGGCGAATCTGTTCTGGGCAAGAGGTACACAGAAGGGTTTCTAAGCGGAGCTCTAGATCCGCTTTGGAATAGTTTTTCTCCAGCTTTGCAGCAAGTATTCGGCTCCTTTGCAGGATTCAAAGAGTTTTATACTCAGATAGTGATCACTTGGGAGGCAGAATCAGAACTAGTTCAGGAAGAAGAAATGGTGTACGATAACTGGCTGGTTTACCAAGGAGTTCGCTATTTTCCTAGGGCTCAAGTCCATGTGGTATTCGAGTGGGCATATAACGCAGATGGGCTAATCGTTGGCCTCCAGGTATTCGAACTTCCACAGGAGGCACCCACGAAGTTCGTAGATTACCAAACCAAAACTGACTTGCGCTTACCATTTGACCAGGAATGGTACGTTTTCTGGGGCGGGAGGACGCTAGCACAAAACTATCATGCGGCAAATGTTTCGCAACGTTTTGCCTATGATTTCGTGGTGCTTGAGGGTGGTAGGACTTATCGAAATGATGGGGTACAGAATCAGGATTATTATGCCTTTGGTCTACCCATCTTGGCTCCCGGTGCCGGAATTGTGCTAGAGGTTTGTGATGACATACCAGATAACAATCCGGGGACCATGAACCCAGACCAACCATTAGGCAATTACGTCATCATTGATCATCAAAACGGCGAGTACTCTTTTTTGGCCCATTTTCAGCAGGGTAGTGTCATTGTCAGTCAAGGGGATTATGTCAGCCAGGGTGACCTTTTAGGACTCTGTGGTAACAGTGGCAACTCAAGTGAGGCACATCTTCATTACCATTTGCAGAATACCCCGCTTTTCTTGGAGGGGGAGGGTTTGCCCGCCCAGTTTATGTTTTATTCGGTTGATGGAACGTTCCTTCAACGTGGAGAACCGGTGCAGGGTAATCTCGTTCAGCATATGGGGAGAGTAAATTGAGAAGCTGGGTTTTGGCCCAGCTTCTTTCTTTATACCTGATATTTCTTAATCAGTTCAACAAAGGCATCTACAAAGGATTGGAGGAACTTAAGGGTCCCTTCGTTGTTTATCTTTCCGTTATCATCCAAGAGGCTAGGAGAGTTAGCCAGATACGCTTCAGGCTGTTGCAGAATTGGCATATCTAAAAACGTGAGTGCTTGGCGCAAATGGTGGTTGGCACCAAATCCGCTTAAGTTGCTGATGGATTGGCTGATAATCGCGGCCGGTTTACCGCCCCAGACGCTTTGGCCATAAGGCCTTGAGCCAACATCTAATGCGTTTTTCAACACACCAGGAACAGAACGGTTATATTCTGGGGTGACGAAGAGAATCGCATCAACACCTTTAACGCTATTGCGGAATGTACCGTATTCCGCTGGAGGGTTGTCGTCATATTCCTCGTTATAGAGGGGGAGATTTCCTATCTCAATAAATTCCGTCTTGCAGCTAGCCGGAAACAGGGAAGCCACGTTGTGGGCAATTTTCCTCGAAAAGGACTCTTTACGTACACTGCCAACAACAATACCGATTTGTGCCATGTGCGTCATTCCTTTTTCTATTTTGGTTTCTTTTTCATTTTGTCCCTTTGGGGGGGAGAATCATACCGTTTCTTCGTTCGGGATTCTAAACTATCTGGGAATTTCGCAGGACTATGCTATAATAATTGAGGAAAATAACATAAAAAAGGATGAATTAGGTGACACAGAACAACATTTGGACCAACAAATACTTCGTCGCTCTTATGGCAGTGATCGCGTGTATCTTATGGGGTAGTGCTTTTCCAGTCTTGAAAATTACCTATGCCGAACTTCAAATCGGAACCGCGGATGTTTCCGCACGTATGTTGATTGCCGGCGCCAGGTTCTTACTCGCTGGCTTGATGGTCTTTACAGTGCAAGGGCTTCTTTTACGCCAACCTATTAAGACGGAAAGGACAAGCCTTTTGCCTTTAGTAATCTTAGGATTAGCCCAAACTGGTTTGCAGTACTATTTCTTTTATAATGGAGTAGCTGTGGTAAGTGGTATCAAAAGTGCCATTCTTAACTCTGTAGGGAACTTTTTGGTTGTGATTTTAGCCCATTTCATTTATACGAATGATCGCCTTAATTTTGGTAAGTTCATAGGACTTATTGCGGGATTTGGTGGGATTGTGCTAGTGAACTGGCAACCCGGTACTTCTATAGGTTGGGAGTTTAGCCTGCGCGGCGAGGGTTTTCTTGTTTTAGCGGGATTAACCAGTGCAATAGGAACGTTTTGGGCCAAAAAAATGGGTAAGACCATGAGCCCGGTTACGGTGAATGCTTACCAGCTCACATTTGGGTCCTTGTTGTTACTGGCACTGGGAGTTCCAACACTTCTGGAAGGTAGTTTAAATCCGACGCCACTGTTTTGGATTCTTTTTGTATATTCGGCGTTTTTGTCTGCCGCAGCTTTTTCCATCTGGTATACTCTGCTAAAGTACAACAAAGCAGGGGAGGTAACCATCTATCGCTTTGTTATTCCAATTTCAGGTGCCGTTCTGTCTGCAATCTTGTTGCCTAATGAGCGTTTAACCCTGTCCATCTTGGCGGCTTTACTTCTTGTAGCTGCGGGAATCGGTGCGGTCAATTACTGGCAACGGGTCAATGGTGAACAAAAGGCCCAGGGATAACAGACTTTTTAAAGTCTAGCTATCACAAGGGCCATTCTGAAATGGTTTACTAGCTGGCAAAATTCAAAATCAGGGCTTGGGCAAACAAAGCGACAATAACCACAGAAACATCGATTATAACTGCTGCAATCATCGGTTTTACCCCAACTCCAGCAACCTCTCTAAAGCTGGTCTTAAGTCCAATTGCTCCCAGGGCTGATGCCAAAAAGAACTTTGCTAAAAAGGCAATCACATTTATGGCAGATTCCGGGAGGATTCCAATACTTCTAATTCCCACAACCGCCAAAAAGCCAAGAATAAACCACGGAAATATTTTCGCTACGTTAACCTTGGCCCGCTCTTGGCGGTTGTAGTTTTGCATTTCCTTTTTTGTATAAATCCAAGAAAAAGCAAGAACAATGGGCACGATGAACAGTGTTCGGGTCAACTTAACGATTGTTGCCAATGAACCCGCTGCTTCCGAAAAAGCATATCCTGCCGCTACAACTGAGGAGGTATCGTTCACTGATGTTCCGATCCACAGCCCGTACGATGTATCACTAAGACCGAGTAGCGTGCCAATCCAAGGGAAAGCGATTACGGTCAAAAGATCAAAAATAAAGGTGGCAGAAAGTGCGTAGGCGATTTCCTTGTCATCAGCTTTGATTACGGGACCGACTGTGGCTACCGCCGTGCCACCACATATTGCGGTGCTGACGGACAATAGACTTGATAACTTCCAGTTCATTTGGAATACGTGGCGGCAGATATAGCCTACGCCAAAGGCAGTAGTGAGGGTAAAAAGCATCAGCAATAAGGCATACTTACCTGCCTGAAAAACCTGGGCAAAACTTAAAGTAATACCTGTAAGTATAATTCCAACACGTAGAATGCGTTTTGAGGTCCAGTTTACGCCTGCGGTGAAAATCTCTTGTTTAGAAATGACGGGATTTAGCGCCATTCCTAACAATAATGAGATTAGAGCTATACCAAATAGGTCAACTGGAAGTAGGTTGTTAACGATCATAGCCACGAACGCAATCGTGATACAGAGCAATACTCCGATAAAAGTTTCTTGATATTTTGCCATAGACATATCTCTCCTATCTGTCTTGATTGTACCACGCGACAAGTATAAACTAAAATTATAGTTTCTTATAAATTGATAATTTCAACTTATGGAGGCTGTTGGCTATGATCGATTTGAGACACAAAACCTTCTTGGAACTCTGCGCCTTCAAAAACTACACAAAAACAGCTGAACATCTGCACATCACTCAGCCTGCAGTAACGCAGCACATTCAATACTTGGAACAGAAGTATAACTGCAAGTTGTTCAGTTATGAGAGCAAAAAGCTAACCCTTACGCCAGAAGGGGAAAAACTTCAAGAACTACTTGTCCGGATCGTGGCCGACACTAATCATTTTAAACGTAATTTGGAAAGTAAGGGTAATCAGAGGGAGGATATCGTTTTTGGGGCAACACTTTCCATCGGGGAGTATTTGATGCCGAGAGTAATCACGGAGATCCTGAGGAAAAACTCCAGGCTTAACATCCATATGGAGGTGGGAAACAGCCAAGTCTTGTTAGAAAAACTCCAAAAGGGTGATCTGGACTTTGCTCTGATTGAGGGTGTGATTGATAAGTCGCGTTATCATTCATTGTTGTTTAGCTTGGAAAAGTTCATACCGGTTTGCTCCCCCCAGTCCGTGCTTGCCCGCGGAATGGTTGATTTTAGCGCAATACTGCAATCGTCTTTAGTTCTTCGGGAAGAAGGTTCAGGTACCAGGGAGATCTTCGAAAACATCCTAAAGCAATACAACTATTCCTTAACTAGTTTTGACAACATTATTGAAATAGGCAACATGGCTGCCATCAAGAAGTTGGTTGCCAGTAACCTGGGGATCACTTTTCTCTATGAGATCGTGGTTGAAGCGGAGTTAAGTAACGGACAGCTTGCAATGATCGATATCAGTGGATTTGATGTGACGAGGGAATTTAACTTCGTCTTTCTCAAGGACAGTGTCTACGCCAGTAAATACATGGAGTATTTTCAGATGTTGAAAGAAGCAGAAAGGGCATCACAAGCACTTGCAAAGCCAATAAAGGGTAACTTGCCATAGCTCGGGGAGAAAGACATCATCAAAGGACTCCGGAATATCACACATAATAAAACTATTGTTTGTGAAAAAAAGATCAAATAGTGTATAATGGAGTTGTAGAGTTAATGTTTGCTTCGGGCAGACAGGTTGTACGTGAAGGGAGAATCTAGTTGAAACTTGCTGAGATTATTCCACTAATTGAGTTAGAACCATTGGTTGTAATCGATGACCCAGATTACGAAATTGAGACTGTCTGTGGTTGCGATCTGATGAGCGATGTCTTGGCCTTTTCTCAGGAAAAGACTCTGCTCTTAACTGGCTTGACCAATCCCCATGTTGTTCGCACAGCAGAAATGACAGACATCAGATTTATTATCTTCGTCCGGGGCAAGAGACCACCACAGGAAACCATTGACTTGGCACGAGAAAAGGGGATCAATCTGTATCTGTCACCAAGATCCATGTTTGAATGTTGCGGCCGATTGTATCAGGCAGGATTGGGTTCGGAAACCATGCGCAGCATTCATTAGGCGCGGAGGGATTAAATGCAGGAGCGGATTCTTTTACAGAGCAAAATCGCACAGGGTGACTTTGCTCGCGGCGGTGAAACTTCTAGTAATCTGAAAGATGCCTTAAGAAAGCTGGGGATAAGGTCCGAGATTAACCGGCGGGTAACAATTGTCGCCTATGAACTAGAGATGAATATTATCATCCACTCACTGGGAGGAGAAATCACGGTCTTTGTTTCTTCTGAGCAGGTTAAAGTGGTGGCGGAAGACCAAGGCCCTGGTATTGCAGACGTTGAGCAAGCCTTTCAACCCGGCTATTCAACCGCAGATGATTATGTCAGGAACATGGGTTTTGGTGCCGGTATGGGGTTAAATAATGTCAAGCATTATTCAGACCAACTGATGATCGAGACTGGAAAGGGTAAAAGCACGAAGCTGACTGCTATTGTTAATTTATAGCTTTTGCCTGACGGCCAAGGGGATAGGAGTGAAAGGCGTGAAGAAACACTCGGTGTTGCTCAAAGAGGAGTTATGCGAAGGATGTACAAACTGTGTCAAAAACTGTCCCACTAGGGCAATTAGGATTCACAATGGTAAGGCTAGGATTATCGATGAACTCTGTATTGATTGCGCTGAATGCATTCGTATTTGTGCTTACCATGCCAAGCATTCTCTAACCGCGAGCCTGGCAGATGTCCCGAACTACAAATATCCGATCGCACTAATTCCCCCTAGCTTTTATGGCCAGTTTAAGGGAGTTAGGCCAGTTCACATCAAGCAATCCCTGTTCAAACTGGGGTTCCAAGAGGTGTTAGATGTTTCTCTGGCTGCAGAGGCTTTAAGCAGTAAGACTTCCGAGTTTTTAGCCAATAATCCAGGCATCTACATTTCATCTTCTTGTCCCGTGGTAGTAAGGTTGATTCGGAATCTGTACCCCGAGTTGACTGAGCAGTTGATTCCGTTTAAGGCCCCCACAGATGCCATGGCGGAAAAAGGAAGACGGGATGCTATAGCTAAAGGCATTAAGCCAGAAGAAATTGGAGTGTTTTTGATTACGCCTTGTCCAGGAAAAAACACCACAACTTTTGACCCAATTGGTTTTGAAAAGAGCCCCATTGACAAGACGATAGCGGCATCCCAGGCTTATCAGGCTGTGTTATCCGTTCTTGGTAGAGCGGAAGAACAAAACGAACAGGATTCCGCCACACCTTACCTAGGCTTGGGTTGGGGTCAAAGTGGTGGCGAAGTGAAGCTCCTACAGGAAAAAATCCAGACCCACAGTTTATCCGTCTCGGGTATTCATCGTGTTAAAGCGTTGCTCAACGAACTCTCCCGGGACAATATTAAAGGGGTAAGGTATTTTGAGCTCTCCGCATGCGAATACGGGTGTGTTGGTGGTGTCTTCAATGTGGTCAATCCATTTCAGGCTAGATATGATCTGCGTCGTTTAAGGGCTAAGGGGGAAAGGCTAATCAGGCAGCAGCCCGATTCTTATGAGTTTAGCTTGCCTGCAGGGTTTGAACCTCTCCAGATTGGCCAACTAGACAGCGATTTGGAGAAAGCCATGGAAAAACTAACCCAGTTGGAGCGAGAAATCGCTGTTTTGCCTGGCTTAGATTGCGCTGCCTGCGGTGCTCCAGATTGCAAGACCCTAGCTGAAGATATCGTAACCGGGTTAGCGAGTCGGAGCGATTGTGTTTTTCTGTTAAGAAAGCAAATGGGGGATTTAGCAGAAAAACTGTCAGCCTTAATCTATGAATTACCGCCAGTGATGAAGCAGGAGAAAAAGGTCGCTAAGGATAGGTGATCGATCAATGAAAGTGAAAGAACTCATCGACCAACTTGGACTTGAAGTAATGGCAGGTCCATTTAATAGAGAAGTAACAGGCGTCTATGTGGGAGACTTGCTTAGCAATGTGATGGCGAAGGCCAAAGCAGGCGATCTCTGGATCACAGTCCAGGGGCATTTAAATGTTGTGGCTGTAGCCAGTTTAACGGAGGTCGCAGCAATAGTCGTGGTGGAAGATTTTGAACTCGAGCCAGAGGCTGTTAAAAGGGCGGAAGAAAAGGAAGTAAATATCCTTCGCACGCCACTGACTGCCTCTGAACTGATGCGTAAGCTAATCGAACTAGGGCTGTAGCCAAAAGCGGAGGCTATTCATGAACTGGAAAGAGGGCTTTAGGTGTGATTTACATATCCATAGTTGTTTATCGCCCTGTGCGGATTTACTGATGACCCCTGGCAACATCATCAAAACTGCGGCAGAACTTGGTTTGAGTTGCATCGCCATAACGGATCATAATAGTGCTGGGAATGTTCAAGTCGCCTACGAACTGGCAAGCCAGAGGGGGATAAAGCTGGTACCCGCTATGGAAGTTGAAACGCGGGAAGAAGTGCACCTGCTTTGCTACTTCCCAGAGTTGGATGCTCTCTTAGAATGGGAAAATATCGTAAGCAAGCATCTGCCCAAACTACTCAACAATGAAGAGATCTTTGGCTATCAACTGCTAACTGACTTGAGTGATCAGTATATTGCTAAAGAGGAACGGCTGTTAGCAGTAGCGACGGAACTTTCCCTTGCCGAAACGGTGACAGGTGTTACGAATCTTGGTGGTTTTGCCGTTCCGGCGCATGTTGATCGTCCGAGGAACAGCATTCTCAGGCAGCTAGGATTTATCCCTGACGGTACAGGCATCAGGATAATCGAGATTTCTCGCAACACTTCACCTGAAGAATTTTTGCATGATCATCCCGAGTTAAGCCATTATCCACTTCTCCAAAGCTCAGACAGTCACCAGCTACCTGAGATAGGTAGATGGGGTGCTGAAAAGGGCTTTGTGCTTAATGAAAAACTGTTCAGTATAATGTCCCAGCTATTTTAGGAAAAAACCCTTTAAAAAACTCTTGATTTATTCATCAAGGCCATGTATTATGAATACGGAAAGTATGTGAAGACATTAACAATCCCTGCCTACCAGCGGGGTGATTTTATGTAGGGACATGTGAAAAAAATAACAATATGGTTAAGAAAATGACAAGTAAAAGAAAGGGTGGCTAAGTATGGGTTGTGTTTGTGGTCATGGTCAGGAAAGTTTTGAGAAGTATCTTGCACCTTTAAATGAGATCCTGGGTAGATACACGGAAGAACAGCACAATTTAATTCCGATTCTGCAGGAAGCTCAAGATCGCTATGGCTATCTTCCTCAAGATGTTTTGAAGGAAATTGCTGCCAAGCTCGGTTTGTCCTTAGCTAAAGTCTATGGGGTGGTTACGTTCTATACCCAGTTTCATCTACAGCCGCGGGGTAAGAATGTGATCCGAGTATGCACAGGAACTGCTTGCCACGTGAGGGGGGCCGCTGACGTGCTGGAAGCGATTCAGACAGAGCTGGGTATTGCTCCTGGAGGCACTACAGAAGACTTGGAGTTCACTTTAGAAACGGTAGCTTGTATTGGCGCTTGTGGACTTGCTCCAGTAATAATGATTAACGATGATACGCATGGCCGGCTCCGACCCGATAATGTTGCTACCATCCTCGAGTGTTATAAGGGCAAGAGTAGGACTACCGTGCCTGAAGTTGCCCTCGCCCAGTAAAGGCTTTATTGAGGAACGTATGCGTGAGTTATCACTACACATCCTGGATATCGCACAAAATTCCATTGCCGCTTCAGCTTCTCTCGTTGAGATTAGAATTAACGAAGACCCGGCACGGGACCTTTTAATCATCGAGATTTACGACAATGGTCAGGGAATTGCTGAAAAGCAGTTGGCACAGATTACGGATCCATTCTTTACGTCAAGGACCACTCGTGAAGTTGGGCTTGGACTTGCGCTCTTTGCTCAGGCAGCTGCAAGGGCTAATGGAAGCCTTAAGGTCGATTCGACTGTCGGCGAAGGTACGAGAGTTTTAGCTACCTTTTCCCACAGTCATCTAGACCGGGCTCCCTTAGGGGATCTAGTAGGTACTTTGCTGGGGCTGATAGTACTCAATCCCGAGATAGATGTAGTTTACCAGCATAACTACAATGATAAGACTCTGTTGATCGATACCAGGAGGATCAAAAGCGAACTGGGAGGGATAGTAATTAGCCACCCAGCAGTTACCAACTGGCTGAGAGGGTTTATTCAAGAAGGTTTGGACGACCTATACGGAGGTGAGTGATCTTGAAATCACTTGACGAGTTGAGAAAACTACGGGTAGAACTGGAAAAAGAGATCGCTGCAAGAAATAGTGAAGGAAAGCCCAAGATTATTATTGGCATGGGTACGTGTGGAATTGCTGCTGGCGCCAGGGAGATCCTGCAAACTGTTCTTCAAGAACTGAGAAAGCGCAATCTAGACGTAATCGTAACTCAGACTGGATGTATCGGCATGTGTGAACAAGAACCCCTGATGGATGTCCAGTTACCAGGTAAGGACCGAATCACTTATGGAAAGTTGACTACCAAAGATGTGGAGCGTATTATTGTTGAGCATGTCATTAACGGCAATGTCGTGGAGCAACTCGCTATCGCACGCCTCGAGGAAGGAGGAATCTAGTCATGAATCCATCATTTTACCGCTCTCATGTATTAATTTGTACTGGAACAGGCTGTGTTTCCTCCGGCTCGAACAGTATTAAGGATGGCTTAATCGCAAGACTAAAAGAAGCTGGTTTAGAGGACGAGATCAAGGTTGTGGATACTGGTTGTCACGGTTTTTGCGAGAAAGGTCCGATAGTAATTGTCTATCCAGAAGGGGTTTTTTATTGCCAGGTTACTATTGATGACATCGATGACATTTTCGAAGAACACCTCCTGAAGGGTAGAGTTGTGGAAAGACTGCTTTATACCGAGCAAGGAACGGAAACAAAGGTACCTGCTTACCGGGATATTGACTTTTATAAGAAGCAGCACCGGGTTGTACTTGCAAACTGCGGTCGAATAGATCCTGAAAGCATCAAAGAGTATATTGCTGTTGGGGGCTATGAAGCTTGTGGTAAGGCACTAACTGAAATGACTCCTGAACAGGTCATTGCCGAGGTTAAGGCGGCTGGTCTGCGCGGGCGCGGTGGTGCCGGGTTTCCAACTGGGCTTAAATGGGAGTTTACCAGGCAAACCCCAAGCGACAAAAAGTATCTAATCTGCAACGCTGACGAGGGAGATCCAGGTGCCTTTATGGACCGCAGTCTATTGGAGGGTGATCCCCATAGAATAATCGAAGGAATGATTATTGCTGCCTACGCAATTGGTGCCGATGAAGGTTATGTGTATGTGCGTGCTGAGTATCCACTGGCCATTAGGCGTCTAGAAATTGCCCTTGAACAGGCAAAAGAATATGGATTCTTAGGCGAGAATATTTTCGATAGCGGCTTTAACTTTGAGTTAAAAATCAAGAAGGGAGCAGGCGCGTTCGTTTGCGGAGAAGAGACTGCGTTGATGGCTTCCATTGAGGGTAAACGTGGTATGCCACGGCCTAAACCGCCTTTCCCATCAGTATCAGGACTATGGGGCAAGCCCACCAACATCAACAACGTGGAAACCTTTGGAAACGTCCCAGATATTATTCGCAAAGGTTCTGATGTTTACAAGTTGATTGGAACTGAAAAATCTACAGGTACTAAGGTCTTTGCTTTAACCGGCAAGATCAATAATACCGGATTAGTAGAAGTGCCCATGGGAATGAGCCTAAGGGAAATCATTTATGACATCGGCGGTGGTGTCAGTGATGGACGGAACCTGAAGGCGGTTCAAATCGGCGGTCCATCCGGCGGATGCATTCCTGCTGACTTACTAGATCTCCCCATCGATTATGAATCTCTGCAAGAAGCGGGAGCTATGATGGGTTCTGGCGGTATGGTGGTCATGGATGATAGCACTTGTATGGTAGATGTGGCCCGTTTCTTCTTGAAGTTTACACAAAGCGAATCGTGCGGTAAATGTACTCCTTGCCGGGAAGGGACGAAGCGGATGTTGGAGATATTAGATCGAATCTGCTCTGGAGAAGGCAAGGAAGGCGATATAGAACTCTTAGAAGAGTTGGGTGAACACATTATTAGTACTTCCCTTTGCCAATTAGGAGGTTCTGCTCCCAATCCAGTGCTCAGTACTTTACAGTATTTCCGAGCTGAGTATGAGGCCCATATTAAAGAAAAACGCTGCCCGGCAAATGTCTGTGCAGGTATGAGTGCCGCTTATGTAATTAACGAAGATACTTGTATCGGATGTACAGCTTGCGTAAGAGTTTGTCCAACTGGGGCAATCAGCGGTGAGCGGAAAAAGCCCCATGTGATCCATCCCCATGTATGTATCAGCTGTGGAATTTGCGCCAGCAAATGTCCGGTCAGTGCTATTACACAGGGTTAGGAAAGGAGTGTGGAGTGATGAGCAAGATCACCTTAACAATAGATGGTCAAGTGGTAGAAGTGAGTTCGGGTACTACCATTTTGGAAGCGGCTCGACAAGCCGGGGTTGAGATTCCAACTTTATGTTACCACCCGGATTTGTCCTTGCATGGCTCCTGCCGTGTCTGTGTGGTGGAAGACCTAAACACTAAACGGCTACTTGCCTCCTGCGTGGTTCCTGCTGGAGATGGAATGAACATCAGCACCCGCAGTGCCAAGGCACGTAAGGCCCGAAAGATGAATGTTGAACTCTTACTCGCGAACCACCCCAATGACTGCCTCGGTTGTGATCGAAGCGGTACTTGTGAACTGCAGGATCTCACCTACAATCTAGGTATCTCTCGGGAGTCTGTGAATAGATTTTTCGGAGAAAAACGGGAGTTACCTCTGGATACCAGTGGTGTAGCATTGCAACGTGATCCAAACAAGTGTATTCTGTGTGGACGTTGTGTGCGGGTTTGCGAAGAAATCCAGGGACTTGGCACTTTGGAGTTTTCTGGACGTGGTTTCGACTCGATTGTAACAACTGCCTTTGATTTGCCCCAGAGTGAAGTAAACTGCTCCAAATGCGGCCAGTGTGCGGCGGTCTGTCCAGTTGGAGCCATTACAGAGGTTAGCTCGCTTAGTCAAGTCTGGGCTGCCCTGGAAGATCCAAATAAACATGTGGTTGTCCAAACTGCCCCTACCATCCAAGTTAGCATTGGTGAAGAGTTTGGATTAGAGCCAGGTACGGTTGTAACTGGGAAACTGGTTGCAGCCCTCAGGCGGCTTGGCTTTAACAAAGTGTTTTCCACTGAATTCAGTGCTGACCTGACTATTTTGGAAGAAGGCAATGAGTTTATTAGTCGCATACAAGGTAATAAGAATCTACCCCATATTACATCCTGTTGTCCAGGTTGGGTGAAATATGCGGAGCAAAACTATGCGGATTTACTCAATCATTTGTCAACGGCCAAATCGCCTCAACAGATGTTCTCTACAATTACCAAGACCTATTATGCTGAACAGGTTAAGATCGATCCGGAGAGTATTTACACCGTCTCAATTATGCCCTGTACAGCTAAGAAATTCGAGGGAGCACGGGAAGAACACCGAAATAGTGGTTTTAAAGACACTGACGCGGTCTTAACAACCCGAGAACTAGCCCGGATGATTAAAGAGGCTGGAATTGATTTTGTGAATTTAAAGGATGACACCTATGATCAAATCATGGGGCAAGCAACTGGTGCCGCCACCATTTTTGGTACCACCGGTGGTGTAACTGAAGCAGCCCTCAGAACGGTGAAGGAAGTCTTAACCGGCGAACCATTGGAGAAACTAAGCTTGGGAATCATGGGCGTAAGGGAAGCAGAGGTTGAGATCGCTGACCGTGTTTATAAAGTTGCTATTGTAAGTGGGTTAGCCAATGCTGCTAAGGTTCTTGACGAGGTTAGGGCCGGGACCTCTGAGTTCGATTGGATTGAGGTTATGGCTTGCCCCCATGGCTGTGTAGGAGGCGGTGGGCAGCCTATTCCAAGTAGCCTTGAGGACAAAAGAAAACGGGCTGCAGGCTTGGCCAACATTGACCAGACAAATTCAATTCGCAAATCCCATGAAAACCCTGATGTTATCAAACTTTACGAAGAGTATCTGGGAGAGCCTTTAGGCGGAAAATCCCATCATCTCTTGCACACGAGCTACCGAGTTCGCTAAACTCCACAGCCGAATGGAGGTCGGTACAATTATGAAAGCAAAACGCAGTTTGCTCACTGTTATGCTTACAATCCTTGTGGTTTTTACAAGTACCAACTTGGCTGTAGGTGCTGAGCTGGCGAAAATTGTCGTCCAAACTCCGCCCACGGTCGGGGCCCTACCCTTGATATGGATTAAGGAACAAGGAATGCTTGCAGAACAGGCTGAACTAGAGATTAGAGTCTCACCTGATCATCAACGGGGCTTGGCTTTGATTGCGCAAAAGGACATTGAAATGCTGGTAACTGGGGTGAATGTGGGTGTAAAAGCTTATAATCGGGGAATCGATTTAAGATTAGTGAACACCAACATTTGGGGCGTAGATTACCTTTTAACCAACGGTTTTGAGGCAGGTAGCTGGTCTGATCTAAGGGGTAAAACCTTGAGTTTGCCCTTGTTGGGAGGCCCCGTGGACTTTTTAGTTCGCTACTTTCTGTTGGAAAACGGTGTGGATCCTTCCGAGGTAGATTTCGTCTATACACCGTCCAACAACGGCGCCAGAAGTTTTCAACTAGGTCAAGTTGACGCTATTGTCTTGCCCGAGCCTATGGTGACGATTACTCTAAATAACTATGAGCAGGCTGTTTTATCCCTTGATCTCCAGGAAGAGTGGGCAAAACTGTACGATGGTGATAACCGGATTCCCTTTGTCGGTCTATTTGTCCGGGGGGATTTTGCCCAAGACAATTTGCAGCTAATTGAGACTCTAAAATCCCTTTACGTACAGGGGGTTGAGTGGGTTAAGGCGAACCCAAAGGAAGCTGCTTCATATGCTGAAAAGTATTTCAATCAGCCTGCGGCAGTTGTGGAAGCATCTTTTGCCAGAGTAAACCTTAATCTATATCCAAAGGATGAGGAGCAAGACTTGCTTGGAAGGTATTTTGATGCTATCCGTGGAATCTATCCTGAAATGATAGGCGGGCAGTTTCCAGATGAAGAATTCTACTTTTAGAATCAAAGCTCTATTCAAAAACGGCTTAATAAGCACTACTGGTATCTTAGTAGTGCTTATTTTGTGGCAGATGCTAGCGCCAAACTATAATTCGCTAATCCTACCTTCTCCTCAAGAGACGCTAGAAGCGCTACAGAAACTGTGGCAATCAGGTCAGTTATGGACAAACACGATGATTACCTTCCGCAGGACTGTGGTGGGTTATTTTGCCGCGCTGATGTGCGGGCTCTTAACTGCTCTACTCTTTAAGGCAAGTCGTCTGTTCCAAAGTCTGCTTCGACCTGTGATTACCGTTATTCAGATTATCCCACCGGTGATTTGGATCGTACTGGCTGTACTCTGGTTTGGTATCGCAGATGATCTTACTCCCATTTTCCTAATCTTTATTGTCACCTTTCCCGTGGTCTTTATTAACCTTTTCTCAGGTTTGGAAAGTATCGACTTGAAACTAGTGGAGATGGCTGCAGTTTATCGTTGTCCGAAGGGTAAAATCATCAGAGATATTTACCTGCCAGCATTGGTTCCTCACTTGGTTTCTGCAGTTAGCCTAGGTTTGTCCTTTGCTTGGAAATCCACGATTTTTGCTGAGTTTATCGGAAGTTCCAGTGGTATCGGTTTCGCCTTGAGTATGGCCAATGCTAATTTGGAAACTGAGAAGTTGTTTGCCTGGGCAATCATTTTGATCTTGCTAATGTTGGTGTTTGAGTATGGGATCTTAGTTCCTGTAAACAACAGGGTGACAAGGTGGAAGCGCAATGGATAAAGGTAAGAATATTTTAGAAGTCAAACGTATCCATAAGGGGTTTAGGAACAATAGCGGTGAACTGAAGGTACTCTACGATATTTCTCTAACAGTTCGTGCCGGCGAGATTATTGCTTTGGTGGGGCCATCTGGGTGCGGGAAGACGACCCTGTTGAACATGGTAGCTGGACTTATTGAACCAGATCGGGGGGCACTAGCAAGGGATGTTGACCTGCGATTAGCATACGTTTTTCAAGAACCTCGTCTTTTACCCTGGAAGACGGTGGAAGAAAACATTAGTTTTGTTCAGGACAACTTCTTGTCAGTAGTTGAGGCGAAAAAAACACGGGAGAGCTTGTTGCAAAAAACTGGTCTGAACGAATATAAGGATGTTTATCCAGCTCAGCTAAGCGGTGGAATGAAGCAAAGGTTAGAAATTGTTCGGGCCTTATCAATTAAGCCAAGGCTATTGTTAATGGATGAACCTTTTAAGTCCCTGGACCTTGCATTAAAGCTCCAGTTACAGAAGCTAATCATGGCTGAACAGGTCAAGGACAAGTTTGCAGTGCTCTTTATTACTCATGATCCAGAAGAAGCTGTGATGCTGGCTGATCGGGTCGTTGTGCTTTCCGACAAGCCAACTAAGATCCAGCGGGAAATAGTGGTTGATATGCCGGATGAGGAACGAAACAGATCTAGTACACTGATATACGAGAAGTCTGAGGAGATTTTGGGTTATTTGCTAGGTAGAGTTTAGTAGCATTGTTATCCGGCGATTATTTCACAGCCTTGAAGGAATCGTGCTGGATATATTGTGCCAGATCATTGACATACCACTATATATTGTGTTTAATTAGAGTTACACTGGTTCCTAAGGAGGATATTTATGTACAAGGAGTTTTTTGAAATGGTGAAAAAGAATCAGCCAAATGAAACAATTATCATAGATGCTACTGTGGGTGCAGGAAAGACAGTCTATATGGAGATGTTGTCGCAGGAACTGGAGATACCGAGTTTTTTGGAACCAGTAGAAGATAATCCTTTACTAGACAAGTTCTATCATGATCGCAAGAGATATGCGTTTCCGCTACAAGTCTACTTCTTAAACAGACGATTTGAGATGCTCAAACAGGCGGCAGCACTGGGGAAGCCAACAATTATGGACCGCAGTATCTATGGTGACATGATCTTCGCTAAACTACTTCATGAAGAAGGTAATATGGAAAGAGATGAGTTTTTGCTCTATCGAGACCTTCTCACTAACATGCTTGATCATGTGGAAGCTCCTAAACTAATGATCTATCTGAAAATCGACACTGACTCAGCAATCGGGCGGATTAGGAAAAGAGGTCGTGACTACGAGCAGATAGTTGAAAGGGAGTATTGGGAGAATCTTAACCGAGAATATGAAGCGTATTTTGAAGAATACAATTTGTCTCCATTGCTAGTTATTGATGCTGCTAAGTATGATATTGTAGGAAATCCTGAGGATCGAAATGAGGTCCTGCAAATCGTGCGAAAAAAACTGGAAGAAGTAAACGGGTTACAAGTTTGAAAGTCCAAAAAGTCTAAAAGGAAGAAGTGTCAGCTGATTCTTAGCTGGCACTTTTTTGCACTTTGTGGCAGTGGTAGCCAAGTTGTGCAAAAATAGGGAGATAAAATGTGATGATTCAGAACGTAGGCAGGCTCGTGGATTCGCTCACAAGGAACTTGCTTGCGACACTGTAGGGGTTCAAATGACTAATTCTCAGTTGTGGAGATAAAGGGGGAATACTGTTGAGTAGACCTACATTGATTACCTTGTTTTTATGCCTATTATGTTTTGTGCCTGTTGGATTGGTGCATGCTTCAGCCACGCAGGTAACACAGACAGCTATCATGCTTCATGAAAATGCCTGGATAGATGTGGCAACAAAGGCGCAGGATGACCCAGCCTATAAGTATGCCATTTACCAAGCTAGGACGCTCGCAGTTAAGCATCCGGAACTTTATCTGCAAGCTGATGCGCTCTTTAACCAGATCTTACTCTCGGAAGACAATATGGGTAGATATTACTTGAACAGAACGCAAAACTCCCCCCAACAAGAGAGTGAATATCAAGAAATTAGAAACAAATCAGGAGGTAAATTTATTTGGTCGGAATTTTCCATCGAAAATCACAATGCAGTTGGCTACAAAGATATTTATCACACAGAAGCATTCTTACCATTTGTAGACATTAGGCTTCATCTCATGGCAGTAGCCCTGAAAGGAACCAATTGGCAGGCCACCCCACTTTCAATGGCTGAGTTTTTGTATTTCCAAAATGGAGCCGCGAAAGACTCTTTTTTGCTCATAACGGAATCAGGAACCGCGTATGTGTACATCCCTGGGGGACTTCGAACCAACGCGAGACTTTTGAAGTACAACGGGGAAGAAACGGAAGAGATCGAAGAACGGGTTATTTTGATATTTAACCAAAAGTACGTGTGGTATCCCTTGATGGATAGGGATGATCGTACTAAGAACAAGACTCTGAGACGCCTTGTTGAAGCATATGCTGAGGAGGGTTCTCTGCCTAAGCTCACTGCGAAAGAACGGCAGATTGTGGATTTGCTCAGGGTTACCACAGGTTTAAACTCAAAGCAAGATGAGCGCTTTGCCCTTGCCTATGCAGCGAAACTACATGCGGTTTCTTGGAGCTATTATCCAGATCTGTTTAAGCAGCTCTATTCAGGTGATGCAAGCAAGTATGGTTTGAATCGCAGTCATGCCCCCCAATTTGTTGTCACCAGGAATGCCTATGTAGGCTGGTTGAGCAATCTGGTCTCACCCATAACTGCGGAGTTGGCAGCTATTGCCTGAGCAAACATGGATAAAGGTACGCTGGACGAGATTATAACCCCAATGATCAGCGAGTACTTGAAACATGTGGCTACTCGCGATGGACGCACTGGCTTACGTTTGTGGTTCCATCCGGAACTGCATTTTCTCAACTTAGATGACAACTTACTCAGCAAGGCCGCAAACTGCTTCTACTCCGCAGCCAACACTGCGGCAATGCTAGATTTGGCAAACATTGAGGGGACGGAGATAATCCTAGCTGGCATGACATACGAAAAAATGGCTGGAGGTCATGCTTATACGGTCGTCTTTAGGGGATCCGATTTTGGGACTATGGAAAATGGCGGCTGGGCAGTTTTCAATGGTCTCTACGATCCACGCCTTTTTTCCAGGGACGGCAATGTCCTCATTTCTTTTGCTTTGAAGAATGGCTGGGTCAACTTTAGCTCATGGAATGGCGTTGGTGTGCAGGAGATTACCAGCTCTTTTGATCCTGAAGCAGTCAGTGCAATTTTGAACGATATCAGTGAGAAAACCAACGGGCAAACAAAAATCGGTACTATTCATTCGGGATTAAAAGCAGAGGAGGCTTACTTGATCACAGACTTTATCCAGATGGCTCCTAGACTGAAACTTAGAACATTTGATTTCTAGTAGTGTACCACGAAGACAAGAATGGTCACCTAACGATTGCATGTTGGGTGACCGTAAAGTATCTTCTTTTATAGATTCTCACCCTCAACTATCAGCAGGATAGCATTACCAGCGGGATCCTCTATAGCAATTTTGCCATTCGCCTTTCCCACTGTAGCACCAATCTTTTCTAAGTCTGCTATAGCTTGTTCCAGCCTTTCCCTGTTCGGAAAAACAAGAGTGAAGAAGTCAAGACCAGCACTGTTCCTTGGTGGTTTAGGTGCACCGACTCCATTCCATGTGTTGAGAGCAATATGGTGGTGGTATTTGTCTGTTGATAAGAAGATAGCGCTATCTCTGAACCTAGAAACTATCTCAAATCCCAATCCTTTCGTGTAGAACGTCTCTGCTGCTTGGAGTTCAGAAACATGTAAATGGATATGACCAATGATGGTGGACCGAGGCATTCCACTCCAAGTATCTTGGAGATGGCTAACAGATGCCAGTAAATCATCGAAGTCCAAGGGGATCGTGTCCATGGCTACATACTTTTCCGTCCACTGCCAGGTAGAGGGTGCTGTATCCGCGTAGATTTCGATGCCGTTACCGTCCGGATCGTCAAAGTAGATTGCTTCGCTAACCAGGTGATCCGATGCGCCGAACTTGATATCCTTCTTAGCTAAGTGAATTACTAGAAGTGCCAGATCTGAACGATCAGGTAAGAGTAGGGCAAAGTGAAAGAGCCCAGTGGTTCTGCCTTGCTTGGGGATCACATTAGCAGGTTGCACTAACGTCAGGATCGTTGTCTTGCCATCAGCAGTGAGTTTAGCAGTTCTTTCATCTTGCTCAAGTATCTTAAAACCCAATGTATCACGGTAGAACTGGATTGACTTCGTAAGATTTTCGACTTTTAGCTGAAGGCTAGTGACAAAGGTGGCGTGCGATCCATGGAAACTCATGGTCATCCTCCTTTTGTTTTGGTATATCCTGGTATTCACTATTGGGGGAGAGTTCCCCTCCAATAGGACAAGGTTTATCTATTTTACCCCCGAATTGGATGAAATAGAGTAAGAGTATTGGAGAGAGGAGAAGAAAATGAACAGAAAGCAGTTAATCTTAGGATTTTGGGATGTCGTTATTGCCCAAAAAGCTGATAGTATCAGATCCTTTTTTTTGCCCGATGTTACAATCAGATGGCATAACACGAATGAGCAGTTTTCTGTTGAAGAGTTCATTGTTGCTAACTGTGAGTATCCTGATTGCTGGGAAGGTAAAGTCGAACGGATAGAGGTAGTGGCTGAGGACTTAGTTATCTCTGTGACCCGCGTTTGGCCTGTCGGAAGGCAAAACGAATCGCATCATGCAGTTTCGTTTTTCCAACTTAGTGGTGGGAAAATCCTTTGTCTTGATGAATATTGGGGAGAAGATGGACCCGCTCCGCAGTGGAGACAGGCAAAACAGATCGGTAAACCCATCCTTTAAAACCCTTTTTGAGCCATTCTCAGTTTTCTGGACACCATTGCGTGTACGTAGCTTAGATTTTCTTT
>JAAZLQ010000377.1 GCA_012799255.1 Bacillota bacterium | reverse complement strand
CCGGATTTACAAATCCAAAGTTGATCAAGTGATTTTCCAGGTGATGAATCAGATTTAAATTTTCAGTATTCAGGATCTCTTTCCCAAGGGTTAGGATAGAGTCCAGAATCATGTTCATGTAGTTCTTTTTAAACTCTCTAAACTGTAGAAAAAGTGCATCAATTGACTCAATAGTTTCATCTTCATTTAGTTCAGTACTGATTTTTTTGATAATTTTATTGAGTTCAATCAAAATATACTCACGATGATAAATGGTTCCGGGCAAATGGAGTAAGTAGAAAATATAGATAAACTGTTCCGGTGCTTTTTTAAAGGAGTATATTTTTTCCATCAACGAATCAATGACATCAGTTACCGTGAAGGTGATATCATTCAAATCTTGCCAGGATTGCGCTTTATTGGATTTTTCTTCATAATAGTCAAAGATTTTGTTTCCCATTTCAGTAATAGCAGGAAGATAATCTTCACTCATTTTGTCCTGATTTTCACGATACCATTCTTTAATTCGGGTGGTTTCTTTCCAAAAAGTGATATGGTGATTGATCATTTTATGCATCAACTTAAAACAAGAGTCAGCAGTAGCAGGATTTGTGGCTAATTTTTCCAGTTTTTTCTTGAAGTAGCCAATATTGATAAAGAAACTGAAGGGACGTTGATTGAAATAGTGGTCAAACTGTTCCAGAATCTGGTTTGGGAATCGGTCAAAGCGGGCAAGTGAGTCATAATGGGCATCAATAAAATTGAGATAAACAAAGAGGAGTTGTTTGTAAAGTTCATCGGGAAGGTTCTCTTTCATTAATTGTTCAAAAAGTTCCAGAATAATCTCAATCACTTTTTCCAACTCTTCCATCTCTTTATAGATCCAAAAGTCGCTATTAACGACATTGACGATCAGTTGGATTACATCTTTACGATTGGAAAAGGGGTGATGAAACTCATTAAAGAATTCATCAGCTCTTTTATGAATTCCCCAATATTGTTCAGAAAGACTGATAAACCAAAGATGTTTTTCAGGGATTGTGTATGGAATATTTTGAGTACGTGAGAGGTTTACTTCCAACGCTTTCGATTTAATCATTTCAACCATAGAGTATTCTTTTGATAAATAAGGTGTTAATAAGAGTTAGATCACTTTCTTATAACAATGCAATATTACAACATTTTTCTTAAAAAAGCAAGCATTTTTAAATATTTTCATCAAACTCATTTTCTTCATCATTTTCACCTTCTTCCTCTTCCTCATCGATTTCATCTTCAAAGAAAATTTTCCTTTGCGGAACCTCATCTCTGAAGATCCAAGCCAGGACAATTCCGCTTACCGCTCCGGATACATGTCCCTCCCAAGAGATGTTTTTACCCGGAAAAAGTTGAGGAAAAAAGCCCCAAACCACACTGCCATATAGGAAAATTACAACCAAAGAGAAGCCCATTAGCGATTTTTCTCTTTTAATTAAGGAAATAGTTACCATAAAGAAGATAAAGGCATAGACCAAGCCGCTGGCTCCAATGTGATTTCCGGTTCTTCCAAAACTCCAGATTAAAACACCACTCACAAGCAGATTAAACAGCATAATCAGATAGGCTTTTTTCTTAAAAAAGTATAGTAATCCAAATGAGAGTACAAAAAGAGGAATCATATTGGAAAAGAGATGTTCGTAATCTGCGTGCAAAAAGGGGATCAACAGTATACTCCACACATGATCAAATTCACGTGGATGGATGCCCCAATCATTCCATTGTAAAACAAAAACATCATTGAGAATAAAGGCCAGGATTGGGATCAAAGTGATCAAAAAAGATCTGGCCAAAGAGTTTGTAAAGCGATCCTTTTCAATTTTTAGAATAGGGTCCATAAAAATTTATGAAATTTTAGGGGACAAAAGTACAAATAAAATGTTATTTTTGTTTTTTAATTAGAACCAGGAATGAATCTACTCTATATTTCGGAAGATCATTTGAATTCGAAGGTGCATCATCAGTTGTGTAATGCCTTGATGAATAGCGAAGAACAACTTAATATTACCCTCTTTTCTGTAGCCAGAACCGGCATTGGTTTTCAAGATATCAGATCATTATACGAGGATCCGCTTTACGATGAAAAGGTAGTTCCGTTGACTAATTCGCACTTTTTTTACAAATATTGGTTTCCTTATAAGATCAGAACCAAGTGGCGTTTGTTGCTAAATAGTGTGGATCTGTTTCAGATAAACTATGTTCATGCAGCCACTCTTTTTTCGGAAGGTATTATGGCTTACCGATGCTGGAAGTATTATGGCATACCCTACAGTGTCACGATCCGAGGGACAGATATTAACTTTTACCTCAAGAAGATGCCCCATCTGTGGCATCTGGGAAGGGAGATTGTCAGGAATGCGAAAAAAGTGATTTTTATTTCGCCCGCACAACAGAAGAGCGCGTACTTGGCTCCCCCCTTTTTTAAAATTCAAAAAATATTAGAAGAAAAATCAATAGTAATTCCCAATGGATTGGATCCGTACTGGCATCTTCACAGAGCAAAACGAGAGGTGAGGAAGCCCTCTAAGTGGTTGTATGTCGGGAAGTTTGATCGGAATAAGAATGTGGAGTTTTTGATTGAGTCGTTTTTGAAAGCCAGAGTAGAGAGGTCTGACTGGGAGTTGCATCTTGTAGGGGGTGGCGGTGACAGAGAACAAGCTGTGCTTCAATTGATTGAGCAAAATCCGGAAGCCATTGTCTACCATGGTGTGGAATATGATAAGGAACGATTGCAACAATATTATCGGGAGGCTGATGCGTTCATTATGGTTTCCAAATCGGAAACTTTTGGGTTGGTTTATCTGGAGGCACTTTCTCAAGGGCTTCCTGTGATTTACACTAAAGGGGAAGCGATAGATCAATTGTTTGAAAATCAGAAAGTTGGTATTGCTGCTACTTTGAAAGATCCGGCTGGAGTAACGAATGCCATGCTCACTCTTTTTGATCATTATGATGAGTATTGTGCTGAGGTTGCTAATCTGGATTTATCTTTATTTGATTGGGAAAATATTGCAAATAGCTATATTTCTTTTCTTTCGCCTTATTTTTATCGTCATCAGCAAATTGCTGAAAACGAGGAACTTCCTTTTATTTCCATCATCTGTCCGGTGTATAATGAGGAAAATTATGTGAAACAGTGTATTGAGTCTGTCATTGCTTCCGATTATCCGCATTCTTTGATGGAGTTTTTTTTAATTGAGGGGGGGAGCAAGGATCGCACCAGGGAAATCATTGGCTCCTATACTGAACGTTATCCCTGGATCAAAATCGTGGAGAACCCCGAAAAAATTGTTCCTTATGCGCTCAATTATGGCATTGAGCAAGCGATTGGAGATCTGATTATCCGCATTGATGCCCATGCAATCTATCCTCGGAACTATATTTTGGATCTGGTACGTTGGCAAATGCGTTTGGATGCCGAT
>JAAZLQ010000283.1 GCA_012799255.1 Bacillota bacterium | reverse complement strand
TAACTCGCGCTCAATCCCATCATGTGTTCCAATATAATGAATCTCGTATCCCTTATTGTGCAAATGGGGGACCAGGGCGAAGTGGGGTGTGACGTGACCTGCAGTTCCGCCGCCTGTTAAAACAATCCTCTTCATAAACAATCCTCCTATCGGGAGCAGGTATTTATCTCTCAAAGTGGAATAGAACCCTATTGTCTTTTATTGCTTGCGAGGTGATTTGATGGCTCCCATAGCATTTAGTATTGGTTCTTTAGATATTTATTGGTATGGAATATTAATGGCCCTGACTTTTCTTTCAGCATTCTGGATCGTAAGTTATCTTGCCAAGCTACATAGGCTTGATCTACGGTTAATTGAAAATCTGTTTTATTTGGGGGCATTTTCTGGCTTAATAGGGAGCAGATTGGGGGCTATTTTGCCGTATTGGCGCTACTTTCTTGAAAATCCACTAGAAATTTTCTCCCGAGGCGGTATGGCCTCCCAGGGCGCGATTTTTACGGTTATGGTTGTAGGTTATTTCTACGTACGTAAACATCGACTAAACTATTGGCAAATTGCTGATTTAACTGCACCAATCCTGCCAGTGGGACATATCTTCATCCGTTTAGGAAACTTCCTTAGCGGCGAGCTATATGGGCCTCCCACTAATCTTCCTTGGGGCGTGGAGTTCCCTACCAGCCTTGGTCCAGTTCACCCAAGTCAGCTCTATGAAGTGCTAACGTCAATCGTAATCCTGCCCTTTGCTTGGCGGTGGGCAAAAGATCCGAAATACCCGGGATATGCCTTTTTTCGGGTACTATTCGCCCACTCATTCGTGCGCTTCTTCCTTGACTTTATCCGTCAGCACAGTGAACTTTACGGTCCCTTCGTGTTAAGCCAAATCATTGCCCTAGGAATCTGTCTGGTCACACTCCCTGCCATTATCATCCTTGATCGTCGCCACAAGATCCGCTAGTTCTGCACTAAGAAATGGTGTGAACGGGCGCAATATATCTACCAGGGCTGTGAGTTCCCAAATGTTAAGCGATTTCTTGTCTTTCAAAAACCCCATGATGGCTGCTAATGCCGTGTGGGGGTTTTTGCTCAGTAGCCGGTTTCTAACCACGTTAGTTAAATCGGAAAGACGTTCCATTGTTCCTTGTTCGGGTGGTGTCTCTCCATTAAACTCCTGACCTAATCGCCATACCTTCTCTACAAAACGATATGCACCTACCAATGCCTGCCAATCGAAGGTATAATCACGTTCAGGAGGTCCCATAAACAAGAAGTAAACCCTCAGAGCATCACCGCCAAAGTCAGGCACAAGCTCTTCAACCCCCATACCCTGCAAGAAACGACCGCAAGAAAACACTTCTGCCTCAGATTGGTGTTGGAGGTGCTGACGAAAATCACGCGATACCACTGCGAAATCAAAATGGACATTGTCCTGCGGTGAAACAGTAGTGGCAAAAACGCCCAACCGCTCTAAATCACCACGACAACTATAATTACCGTCCATCAGAATAACACGGTAATTGTCTTTCCAAAACGAGGCCGCGAAAACATCTGTGAGTACTAATAACCTTGCATTTTCCAGATTCACTTGTTCTTTCGGGATCAAAAACGCGCAAGCTCGTTTGGGATTTTCTAGGGAGTTGTGGTGCTCTCGATAGATGATGCGCCACTTGCGTTCAAGGATACGATGATTATAACGTAACATAGAATACCCTCACTTCAATGGAAACTCCAAGCGACCTTCGGTGATGGTCAGGTTCTCTTGACCTGCAAAATACCAGCTAGGTACAGTACCCATAAACACCTCTTCGACAAGGGGAATCTGTGTTGAAACTAAAATCTCTTCGGACAACAGCGGAACTGCAACGCGCATGCGAACCTGAACATCTAAAAGAACCCGATGCCAGGTCTGGTTGATTCCGGCACTTTCGAAACTGGCTAGAGGCTTTATAGTGAGCCCAGCCACGGGAATCATCCGTACCGGGAGACTAGGTCCCCGAGTGGCTAGAAAATCCAGACCAGTTAGTTGACCTAAGGGTATACCGAACGCCTGGGCCTCCATGTTGTCAAGAGTAAGCAATATTTCCTGCGTCGCTTGACTTCTCAATCGGTTAATCTCACCCATGTCATACTGCACACCTTGTAGATTACCATTACCATCACGAATCAAATGCGCCAGTGTAGTATTGCTCAACGTTTCTGCCATGAACTCTTCTACTGCAGTGTTGATAGCAGAAGTGGCCAAGTTCATGGCCCTGGTTTCAGCCCAAGTATGCAAAACCGGGGCTAACCTCCCTTCTACCAACATAAGAGCTACAGCCAAAAATAAGGCAACAATAAAAAGCACTAGCCCGCCATAGATCCGCCAACTCGGTTGTGACCTTTGATGCCAGTTTATCATGGAGCCTCACCTCGCTCAAGATCTTTAACTTTCACAGGTACTACCCCTAGGCGCTTGGGACTATTTGGCGAATTTATATGTTATAATAGATCTGGAATTATCCCGCGGGGGTGTCGTTGTGAGAAAAAAGACTATAGCAATCTATCTACTAGTGATACTAGGTGCCACCTTTCTTGGGGCCTCAGTTGGGGTTATTTCTGCCTATCTCCGGAGTGCACCAAGTTTAGACCAGGTTAACATTCACCAGAACTTCACTACTTACATCTATGATATAAATGGTAGATTAATCACCGACCTATACAAAGAGAACCGAATTCCCGCCGATATTAATGAACTACCGGATCATGTGATTAATGCCGTTTTAGCCATCGAAGATGATCAGTTTTATAACCACCATGGCATTAACTTCATTGCCTTTGGTCGTGCCATTTTAGTCAATCTCAGAGACTGGAGTTTCAGCCAAGGCGGTGGAACCATTACCATGCAATTGGCCCGAAACGAGTTTTTAACTCAAAAGAAGACCGTCATGCGCAAACTGGAAGAATTTTTGTGGGCGGTACAACTCGAACGGAAATACTCCAAGGATGAGATTCTTGAGGCCTATCTCAACGTGTTTTATCTCAACCACGGTGCCTACGGAATCGAAGCTGGCGCACGTACATTCTTCGGAAAGGCGGCTAAAGACCTAACTCTCAGTGAAGCTGCACTGATAGCGGGCGTAATTAGATGGCCAACTCGTTATTCCCCATTCGTCAATCCGGACATAGCCGTGGATCGTCGCAACTTTGTACTGAATCGTATGCAAGAAGTTGGATTTATTACACCTGCAGAAGCCGCAGCAGCTAAAGCAGAACCATTGGTTCTGGCCGAACGGCAGAAACGGGTGGTGCAAGCTCGCTACTTTGTGGATTACGTTACCGGACAGCTCATTGAAAAATATGGTGAAGCCGCCGTATTTAGTGGCGGGCTCCACGTCTATACAACCTTGGATTTGGATATGCAACGGGCCGCCGAGAAGGCTTTAGCAGAAGGGTTACCGGTAAACAAATCCCATCAGGGCCCATTAACTCAACCACAGGGGGCAGTCTTGGCTTTAGTTCCCCAAACCGGCGAGATTAGGGTTATGGTGGGGGGTCGCGGAGAAGATAGTTTTAACCGTACAGTTCAAGCATATCGTTCGCCAGGTTCCGCCATCAAAATTTTCCCTTATACGGCAGCCATTGATCGAGGAATCACTGCTGCTGACATATATATAGATGAACCGACCGAGTTTACCTTAGTGACCGGGGAAGTCTGGAGTCCTCAAAACTACTATGAAACATTCTCTGGGCCAGTCACAGTAAGGGAAGCGCTTGAAGATTCGTTAAACGTTATTGCTGCTCAGATTGTAGATGAACTGGGTCCCGAAACGGTAATAGAATACGGTAAGAAAATGGGAATTACCACCTTCGTTGAGCAGGGGCGGGCAAACGATGTGGGACTGGCTCCCTTAGCTTTAGGTGGAATGACAAAGGGTGTAACCCTCATGGAACTAGCAACTGCCTATGGAATCCTAGCTAATCAGGGTATTAAGGCAGAGCCTTATGCGATTGTTCGTGTCACTGATTCACAAGGCAATATCTTGGAAGAACATTCACCCCGCCGCGAGGTCGTACTTAGCGAGCAAACAAGTTACTTAATGACTGACTTGCTGAGAGGCGTAATTGAAAGGGGTACAGGTAAAAACGCCAATATCGGACGGCCAGCAGCAGGCAAGACAGGTACCCACTCCGACTATCAAGATGGTTGGTTCGTAGGTTACACGCCTGACCTAGTATCCGTTGTCTGGTTTGGAGAGGACACTCCAAAACGCATGGTTTATCAAGGAGTACGTTACGGTTCTTGGAACGCAGCTACAATGTGGGCCAACTTCATGCGGGAAGCTCTTAAGAACACCCCTGTCCGTGACTTTCCGAAACCGGCCGGCCTGGTAGAGGGAGTGTTAATTGACACCAAGACTGGCCTTCTTGTCCGGGACAACTGCAATCTGCCGCCAGAAGAAACCAGACGGGAAATCTTTATTGCAGGTACAGAACCCACTGAGTATTCACCACGTTGTTCACAGCCCTGGTGGCGAAACATACCGTTCTTGAATAACTAACAAAAAAGGAAGCTGCAGCTTCCTTTTTCTATTTCGGTACTCCTATTCGGTTTAGGGGCCAGTACCTAAACACTGCCCTTCCTACTACTTTCTCAATAGCCAAAAAGCCAACCGACCCCCTGCTATCATCACTTCTCGGGCGGTTATCACCCATAACCCAGAGGTGACCTTCAGGCACCCTTATCGGTCCCCAATTCATACGAGTTTTGTTATCAACATAGGGCTCTTCAATGGGCTGGCCATTAACATAAACCACACCACCCCGTTCTTCAATGGTGTCCCCTGCTAACGCGATCACCCTTTTTATGAATCGGTTCCCGGGAACATTTAGAACAATAATCTCTCCACGACGGGGATCCCGAAAACGATAGGCCACCTTATCCACCCAGAGACGTTCGCCATCAAACAAAGTGTTTTCCATCGAAGCACCATCCACCCTAAAGGACTGCCCAATGAAGATAATAATCAGAAGAGCAAAGACTAGTGCGCCTCCTAAAGGACGGATCCACTCGTTCCATAACCAATTCCAGTTGATAAGCCTTCCTCCCCTTTCTCTTAGCCACCATACTATTCGCTCCGGCTTCTCCCAACTAGGGTGCATTGGTTACAATTGCCACCTAGTTGGATTGATGGAGATCCACTACCGTAGCACCATGTCCCCCTTCATTAGCTGGAGCATATTGAAAACCTTGAACATGGGGATGAGTTGCCAAGTATTGATGGATGGCATCACCTAATGCACCGGTTCCTTTGCCGTGAATGATCCGCACCCGTGCTAAGGAAGATAAAAAGGCATCATCCAAGTATTTATCCACAACCGCTAAGCCCTCTTCAACTGTCTTTCCCCTCAAGTCGATTTCGCTTCGAATACTGCTACTCTTCGCAAGATGACTGCGGGACACACTTGAGCGCTTGCGATCCTGTACGGATTTTTGGACCTCAATCCGCTCCAGGTCTTCTAGCTTAACGGTGACCTTCATAATACCCGCCTGGATTTGAACATCGCCACTAGAGGTGGGAGGCTCTAGAACATAGCCTGTCTGCCGAAGACTCTTTATACGCACCTCTTCACCAGGCTTCAAGTTTTTGGGCCCCTGGGCTTTAGGTCTATCTTTCCGCAACTGACCCAACTCTTGAGCTTTATCGGCAATGTGCTTACGATAGTCTTTTACGCTCTCCTCTAGCTCCTCTTTGCCCATCCTGCGTACAACACCTAGGACATTACTTATTTCGCTTTGAGTCTGTTCCAAAAGCATCCTGGCTTCTTCCCTTGCTTCATCTAGAATTTCAGCCCGCTTTTCTTCGAGAGCCTGAAGTTCTCGCTCATATTTGGTCCTAAGTTCCTGGTACTCCTTCCGCAGTTGCTCAGCTGTGACCCTATCCTGTTCAGCTTGTCTTCGGCTACTTTCCATCTCCCCGATAATGTCCTCAACCTGAGTATGATCTGAGGACAGTAAAGCCTTACCCATTTCGATAATCTCAGTACCCAAACCGAGGCGCTGAGATATGGCAAAAGCGTTACTCTTTCCAGGGATGCCAATGGCTAGTCGATATGTTGGTCGCAGCGTCTTGAGGTCAAACTCTACACTGGCATTCTCCACTCCATCATGGGTGTAAGCATAGCTTTTAAGATCGGAGTAGTGGGTTGTGGCTATTGTATGAACATTGGAGGTTCGCAGATGTTCCAAAATAGCTGTAGCTAGAGCAGCACCTTCCGTAGGATCTGTGCCAGCCCCCAACTCGTCAAGGAGCACTAGGGAGTTTTCCCCCACTTGCTTAAGAATCTCCACAATGGTAGTCATGTGCGACGAGAAGGTACTGAGACTCTGTTCAATACTCTGCTCATCGCCTATGTCCGCATAAATTCCTTTAAATACTGATAGGGTAGAACCAGGAGCTGCCGGAATGTGTAAGCCAGCCTGCGCCATCACAGAAAAAAGTCCCACCGTCTTTAGTGTTACCGTCTTACCACCCGTATTGGGACCAGTAATTACAAGAACGTGGAAGTCTTGACCTAACCAGACATCAATGGGCACCACATCACCCTTTAGGAGTGGGTGCCTTCCCTGCTTAATATGAAGTCGCCCTTCGGCATTGACAATAGGCTCCACACCATCAATGGCACGACTGTACCGAGCTTTGGCGAAAATGCAGTCCAGCTCGGTCACAGTTTCAAGATTATCTAGAAGTGTTTGGCTGTCTTCTGCCACTAGGTTACTTAGACGCCGCAAGATCCTATCAATTTCCGCCTGTTCTTGCTGTTCCGCCACATTAAGATCGTTATTCAACTCTACCGCAAAGGCTGGTTCCATAAACAACGTGGCCCCACTTCCCGATTGGTCATGAACAATCCCCTGAAACTTACTACGGTATTCGCTCTTAACCGGCACCACGTAGCGGCCGTTTCTAACAGTGACAATTGGTTCTTGGAGAATTTTCTGCATGGTCGCCGAATGAACCAGGCTATCTAGACGTTCGCGAATTCGATTGGCCAGGGTCCGCATTTTACTGCGAATTCTCCCCAACTCAGGTGAGGCCCAATCTCTCACAGAACCGTCGTGCTCAATACACCGCTCAATATCTTCTCGCAAATTGGGTATGGAAACGAGCGACTGAGCAAACTCTGCCAGCGATCCTTCCTCTTCTCCTAGATATCGTTTGAGCTGACTTACACAATAGAGAAAATCCCCTATGGAAAGCAGCTGACTTGGATCTAAGATCCCTCCCAAACGAGCCCTAGCTACCACTTGTCTGATATCGCTTGCTCCACCAAAAGGAGCATCACCATGCTTCCAGAGCAGGCGTACTCCTTCTGAGGTCAAAGCTAGCGACCGAACCACGTCACTAAGATCCGTGTGGGGAACGAGTTCGTTGATTCGTTCTCTACTTAGTGAAAAACTTGTTCTTTCTGCCACAAGTTCACGCACTTTAGGCCATTCCAGAACTCTGAGACTTTTCTCATTCATAACCTACACCACCCACTATAAAACACCGCGAAAATAGTGGCCTTTAGTGAACTCTCCGGGCAACTGGACCTGTTCACCTCTCAGCCCACGTTTGTACAAATCAACGATCTGACTGACCCAAGCAGGACTTTTCGTGCGACCTTCAATTCTGATCAAGTCAACGCCACTTTGTCTTACCTGATCCAGGTGTTCCAAGAGGGACAACTCCCGAGAATTAAAGATATGCATCTGACACCAACGATCACAATACACCGGAAAAGCAAATCCCCTTTGGTCTTTAAGCTCTAATGGTTGCCCCTGTTGACATTGAAACCTACAACCTTGATCTCGATAAATACAGTGTTTAGTCACCATTGATTCCAAGGGGCCGTGCGCCACAATGGCAACTTGAACATTCACATCTTGAACCAGTTTTCGAATTTGACTCAATTGGAGTTCTAATGAGGCGGTTACCAGCCCAGCCCCCTGTTCAGCCAAGAAGTCTGCAGCCCAGGGGTTAAATACGTTGAAGGACCAATCTGTGTGAACCGGTCGTCCTTCAGCTAGCTCCTTCGCCAACTCCCAGCTACCGAAATTGCCCAATAAAACACCGTCATACTGATGTTCCAGGAAAGCCCGCCTTAGTTCAGGTAAGACATGGTTCTCTGTGATCCGCTCCAAATGCATGAACACTGGAACTCCAGACTTTTGCCCTAAGGACCAAGTATTACTCAGTTCTGCAAGCCAATCCTGGGGTGTTCTACGATAGACTTGACCAGAAAAGTAGATCAACTGGGCACCACTATCTATGGCTACTTGTGCCGACTTGAAGTCAGATACAGTCACTGCGATCTGAGGCATCTCTGCTTGTCGCATTTGCCGCGAGAAGTGCACTTTGTGCTTAGCTGGCGGGACCTTCCGCTTTCGGTACGGTGCTAATCGGGCCTTTTCCCAAAGGGCAACTAACTCACGCCGAACCCTGTTCAACTCACTAATGGGAAGGTGAAGACCTGCGTCTAGATCCAGATTAAACTGAACGATCTCCAAGGGGTCGTTACCCAAACGCAATAACTTCTCCTTGATTGTATTCTCCAAAAGGCCATCTCCAATTGCAGGCTGGGTCTGCACTGCACCTGTCGTCTCTACCTGAACTCCATCCTCGTCTAAAAGATTCAGTTCTAGGCACTCACCTAGTCTTAGCCTGACCCACAGCTGGGCCTTTACTTTTCGAAAGGCCCTGCTTGATGTATAGGTTTCTTTAGCACTACCTAGCAGTTCTTCCTTTGCTGGTGGTGCGTAAGTAATCAGATCAGACGGAGGACGGCCCTGAATGTAGGCACTGGTAAAGCCTCGGTTAAAGACAGTCTTCAAGTCCTCAGGATCAAATACATCTCCATCTAAAGCTGCACGGTAAGTGCGGACCACAATCCCGACGTAGTCCGGTCCTTTCATTCTACCCTCGACTTTCAAAGACGCCACGCCAGCATCCCGCAATTCATCCAAGTGCGAGATCAGGCAAAGGTCTCTCGGTGAAATCACATACTCACCAGGCACTTTCATACCGCTTATACTATAGGGTTTCCTACAGGGTTGGGCGCATTGTCCCCGATTTCCACTACGTCCTCCGATAAGGCTGCTCATGAGACATTGACCAGAATAGCAAATACACAGAGCACCATGGACAAAGACTTCTAGATCCAAGCTACTCTGCTCTTTGATTTCCTTGATTGCGGCCACGCCAAGTTCCCGGGCCAACACCACCCTGGTCATGCCCAGTCTTTCCATCACTCTCAGATCTAAGCTATTGTGTAGAGTCAGTTGGGTACTCCCGTGTATTTCTAGATCGGGCAATTCGAGCCGAGCCCTCTGAGCCAAGCCCAGGTCTTGCACAATTACTGCATCTGCTCCCCAACGATATAGATCAGCCAGGTAAGAGACGGCACCATCCAGTTCGTCTGAACGGAGCAAAGTATTGACGGTAACATACACCTTTACTCCGCGGATATGACAATAATCTAAAGCAGAACGCAGTTCATCAGGGGAAAAGTTGGCCGCTGAGGCTCTAGCACTATAAGACTGACCCCCTAAATAAACCGCATCTGCTCCATTTTCAACTGCAGCCCGCAAGGCATCGTAAGACCCTGCTGGCGCCAATAATTCCACAGACTTTCCCCCTTATTGTACTGCCTTAAAGTACTCATTAATACCGGCCAATAACCCCCGTGCCACAGCCAGTCTGTAAGTGTGTTGGGCAAGGAGTGCTGCCTCACTTGGATTGCTGAGAAACCCAATTTCAACAAGAGCAGCCGGCATATTCGTATTACGCAGAACGTAGAAATTACTCCGCATGATTCCCAGATCAACCGAATTAATCTGGCGAACAAGGGAGTTTTGTAAGGCTTCAGCCAGGGCAAGATCCTGACTCTTATAGAAGTGGACAGATGTCCCTTGAATGTTACGGTTATCGTTCCAATCATTGTGTAATGAGATAAAAATCTGACCCGAGCTGCGATTAGCTGTAGCCACCCGAGCCGCCAATTGCCCATTCTGCTGTCCTGAAAATGAGGTTCCTTGGGCGGGATTCCGATCACTTTGTCTAGTCATAATGACATTGGCTCCCGCCTTCTCCAGCATGGTCTTTAGTTCCCAAGCAATAGCTAAAACATTCTCCGCCTCCGTAGTAGCACCAACACCTACTGTGCCGGGATCTCCACCGCCATGACCGGGGTCAAGTACAATCACCTTTCCCTTGACATAAGGGAAGCCCCTACTAACCATATTACTTCCAGAAATAGGAGTGCGAGAGCCTGTTACGCTCGAAAAAATGAAAAGGACAAACATAAGCACTGTTGCCCATAAACTTGAGTATAGGGTAAAGCTTTTACGCACAAGTGATCCCCCTTTGCTAGATAGGTTAAGTTCTTCTAGCCAAGGGGAACAATCCCTTTAAGCAAGTCTAGGAGCGGCTTCCATCGACTGTTATCCCGCCCAATTAAACCCAAATTCCACTTGGTTTTGGATGGGAAAAAGCCATTGAGGCCTTGGCAGTTCAGCCGGCCAGTAGTAATCTAAATAGTCGTATACATAGGGTAACAGTACTCCGATTTGCTGAACAACTACCGATTCAGCAAGCATCGTATCGAAAAACGTAAGATCAGTGGCACTGAGGATAATCAGCACAAGTAGTACTACGGCAACCACCTTAACAACCCCAAAAATAGCTCCTCCTATGTGATCAAGCACAGAGAAGGGTGTAAAACTAATCGCCCGAGACCAAACCCAACCAAAGAAAGCCCCAAGAAGACTAATACCCATAAGCAGAGTTACAAAAGAAATGGTCTGGGCCTGCCACGTGGATAAATTGTAGTTTTCCAGTAGAATCAGTGCCAAATTCTGATAGCTATGGTAGGCAATGATAATAGCTAAAACAGCTCCCATCAAGCTAAACAGTTCCCTAATCAAACCCTTCTTGAATCCCTTGAGTAGACCTAGGGCTAGAAAGACGAGAATAACTAGGTCTATCCACTTTCCAATCATGCCAACCCTCCACTCAATTGGCTTCCTCCAACAACGCCATGAGTTCCTCATATTCAGCCCTAAGCTTTTCAAGCTCATTGACTAAATTTAGGGCCACCAAAATGGCCACCCGATGACGGGGAAGCAGAGGGTTGCTTTTTTGAACTTCTTCCAAACGATCGTTAACTTGCGAGGCCAGGTTGGTAATATAATCTACCGAAGCTTGCCCCTTCACAACATGCTCCTCGCCTAGAATCTGAACCCGCACTGACCTGATTTCTTGCTCAGCACTCACTGCGCATCCCTCCCTCCCCTTGTCAATTCTACTTCAGCAAGTTATTTCCTTCTAGCGGATCTCTGCTCCAAACTGCGCATGCAGACCGGTGATGCACCTATCCAGAATCTCGTTGATCTCATCGTCAGTCAGAGTGCGATCCCCTTGGAACCTTAGGGAAAATGCAACACTCTTCTTTCCTTCCGGAATCGGTTTACCAACATAGACGTCAAACACAGTGACCTTCTGTAAAAGCTCACCAGCAAGTTCCTGAAGGTGAGCGATGAGTTCTCCCACTGCTTGGTTCGCATCAACAACCATGGCCAGATCCCGATCAACTGCAGGATACTTGGGTAAACTGCGAAACTCTGGTACTTGGTTAAACAGATCCAGAATTCTCTCAAAGTAAACCTCTGCTGCATAAACCCTTCCAGGGATCTTAAAGTTACGCAGGACTGCAGGGTGTACTTCTCCGTATACCGCTATTTCTTGTCCTTGGTAAGTGACACTTCCTTGGCGACCAGGGTGGAAAGTCGGGTTAGTCCCCTTTTCCCACTGTAAATGGAGAGAAGGAAGCACTAGTTCTAGGATTCCCTTTATGTCATAAAAGTCATAATTGGCTTCTCCAAGCCCCCAGTTAACTGGATTGCGACGCCCCCAGAGAACCATGCCTAACTGAAACTCTTCCACAGGTTGCTCCGTTAAAGACAAGTCTCCAACATAAATTGCGCCAATCTCGAATAATGCCACCCGATCCTGTTGACGGCTCGCATTGAGGCTCGTGGCATTTAATAGTCCTGGTAACAGACTATGCCGCATAGCGGATAGATCTTCGGAAATGGGGTTTTGCACAGTAATCATGGGTTGGTTAAAGCGCAAGAGACGGTCGTTATTATCAGAACGACCAAAGGTATAGCTTAAAGCTTCTTGAAGACCTGCACCAACGAGGATCTCCCGGAGTTGGTCGGCCACTATCAAGCGTTTACCCTGCCCACCAGAACCAGATGTGTCTGCTGGCAAAGTGCTAGGCAGGTTTTCCAGTCCCCAAATACGAACGACCTCTTCAATTAGGTCCGCGGAGACTTCCACATCGCCACGATGGGAAGGCACTCTAACCTTGAGCAAATCAGTGGTGATCATTTCCACGCTAAACTCCAAGCGCTCCAAAATGGCCCGGATGGTATCTAACCGAATCGAAACACCTAAAAGCCTTTCAACCTCATTAAGGTTGAGTTCTATTTCGGTTTGTTTGCTAGTAACTGAATTGTGATCAATATGGCCTGCATACACCTTTGCTCCCGCTAAGTTCTGCAAGAGATGGAGAGCCCTTTTGCTAGCAAAGACAGTAGCACTAACATCAACACCCTTTTCAAAGCGGCTAGATGATTCCGAACTCAGACCTAACTGCCGACTAGTTCTCCTGGTGCTGAGGGCCGAAAAGTTGGCGGTTTCCAGAAGGATCGTGGAAGTCTCACTAGTAACCTCGCTATCCAGTCCACCCATCACTCCTGCAATACACTTAGGCTCCTTGGCATCACAAATCATGAGCATCTCTGGCGTAAGCTCGCGTGCTTCACCATCAAGTGTGACAATACTCTCACCAGGTTGCGCGGTACGAACCACTAAACGGCCTTCAGTCAACTTCTCAAAGTCAAATGCATGTAAAGGCTGACCCGTTTCTAACATTACATAGTTTGTAACGTCTACCACATTATTGATGGGACGCATTCCGGCACCCTTTAACCTAAGTTGCATCCAGAGAGGCGATTCACGAATTTCAATTCCCTCAGCTAAAGCAGCAGTATAACGGGGACAACGCTCTTGATCCTCCACGGTGACACTGGTCCGTTCAGTGATCGGAGTGTCCAGCTCCACATAGTCAACCGCGGGAAGACGCATCTCGCCACCTGTCAAGGCTGCCACTTCCCTGGCGATACCAATCATACTCATACAGTCTGGGCGATTAGCATAGACAGATACATCCAAAACAACATCATCTAGCCCTAACGCATCTACGAGTGTATCACCAGGCCTTAAGTCAGCTGGTAGTACCCATATCCCCTCATGATCCTCACCTATGCCCAACTCCACTTGTGAGCAAATCATTCCTTGGGAGGTTACACCTCTGATTCCCGTCTCCTTGATCTCTAATCCGCCAGGTAAATTAGCTCCAGCTAACGCCACTGCCACGGTTTGACCAACCTGAACATTGGGGGCGCCGCAAACTATGTTAAATCTTCCCTGATCGCCAACGTCAACCACACACACTTTGAGACTGTCAGCATCAGGATGTTTCTCGAGTTCCACCACTTTGCCGACGTAAACCTGGGGAAGATCCGGAGCTAATGGCGTAATTCCCTCCACCTCTAGCCCTGCCATAGTAAGCCTGTGGGCCAACGCCTCTGGTCCCCAGGGAATATCAACATAATCCTGTAACCATCTATAACTAACTAACACAACGATACCCCCTAACTGGTGAATTGCTGTAAGAAGCGCACATCATTATCGAACAACAGACGGATATCATTAATGCCGTATTTGAGCATCGCTATCCGTTCAATCCCCATCCCGAAAGCAAAGCCAGTTATTTCTTGTGGATCGTAACCAACCTTCTCCAGAACACGGGGGTCTACCATACCAGAACCTAAGATTTCTAACCACCCCGTCTCCTTGCACACTCGGCAGCCTGATCCAGAGCAGATAATGCACGATACATCAACTTCTGCGCTCGGTTCTGTAAAGGGGAAATAGCTTGGGCGTAAACGAATCTTAGTGTCTGCACCAAACATACGCTCCACAAATAACTGGAGTGTGCCCTTTAAGTCTGCAAATGTAATTCCCCGATCAACGACCAATCCTTCAATTTGATGGAACATAGGAGAATGGGTAATATCTGAATCGGCCCGATATACCTTGCCAGGCGCCAAAATGCGAATAGGTGGCTTTTTTCTCTCCATCGTATGGATCTGCACCGTCGATGTCTGACTTCTCAGCAAAAGCTGCTCATTAAAGAAAAACGTATCCTGCATATCCCTTGCGGGATGATCTGGCGGAATATTTAGGGCCTCAAAGTTGTAGTAATCCCACTCAATCTCAGGTCCCTCCACAATCTCATAACCCATCTGCATAAAGATTGCCTTGGTCTCATTGATAATCCGGGTGATCGGATGAATTGTCCCCCTGGAGATGGTGCGTCCAGGTAATGAAATGTCTAGACTCTCTGCCAAAAGGCGCTGTTCTTCTTCTGCTCGACTGAGTTCTTGGTCTCGGCGTTCCCAAACCTCCTCTAACTCGTCACGGACCTCGTTTACTAACTTTCCGAAGAGGGGACGTTCCTCAGGTGGAAGCTGACCAGTACTACGTAAAATAAGGGTTAGTTCTCCCTTTTTGCCTAAGAACCTGACTCGGGCGTCTGCTAACTCCTGGACACTTTTGGCCTGCAAACAGGCCTCTAATGCATTCTTCCTAATCTCTTGCACTTTACTTTGCACAAAAAAACCTCCTTACAATCGTCGCTCATTTACATCCCATCCAAATAAAAAAACTTCTCACATCCTAACTCATGTTAGGGACGTAAGAAGTACGCGGTACCACCCTAGTTGACGATACTTAAAGTTCTTTTAAGTTCGCCCACTTTAAATCCTGTAACGGAGGAATCCGACGAGGCCTACTTGTCTTTCAGCCTGTAGCTTAGGAGTGAATTCGACTCACTTTTCATCCAAGAAGACTTTCAGCCAGTGATCTTCTCTCTCTGGGGAGTCCATAATAAGTCTACTAGTCTCCTTCATCGCTTGTATATATTAGTGTAACAGACCATTGTTTAGCTCCAAGAGTTGCCGATAGAGAAGATAGGCACTTATGGAGCCAGTAGATACGAAAATCCGCCAAACAACCTGTGGTGTTAGTGTCACAACTTAACCTCCCAAGTGTTTAGTCTAATACCGACATTATAGCACAGAATCTGAATTGTAACAACGGTGTTGCCGTAGGATTTCGTAAAGTAAAACACCCGCGGCAACAGAAGCATTTAGCGATTCTGCTTGGCCTATTAGTGGAATCTTAACTCGCAAATTGGATTTTGCGCGAAAGTCGGGGTGCACTCCCCTCGCTTCGTTTCCGATAACTACTGCCAAATTTCGAGGATAACTAACATCCCAATAATCCTGGGCTTTTTCAAGGTCTGCCACAACTAAGGTACTGTCATTTTTTTGAAGCATTTCCAAAACTTGGTCTCTTGTAACGAGCCAATGGGGAAGGTGGAAAATGGCACCCATGCTCGAGCGTATCACCTTGGGATTGTAAAGATCCACCGAGCCCTCCACCACAAGTACTCCACTCACTCCAGCTCCTAGCCCTGTACGCAGAAGTGTCCCCATGTTTCCGGGATTCTGTATTTCGTCGGCTATAAGCAAAAATCCGCGAGAAATGTGTTGCCAGACGGGCTTCCGAACTGTAGCTACAACTCCTTGGGAGTTCACTGTATCAGTTAGCTCAGACAGAACACTCTCACTACACTGCAAAACAGGTAACCCTTGAATCTGTGCCTGCTCCAAGAGTGCTACTCCTCTAGCCGAGCCTAGTAGCCGTTCCGAAAAAAACACCTGTTCTACCAAGGAAGTCGCCAATCCTTCTTCCACCAGGCGTATCCCCTCGATGCCAAACATGGACATCTGGTCGCGGTACTTTTTCTGAGTTAGACGTTTCACCTCTCGGATCCGCTCGTTTTGCTTGCTGACAATCATTCCATCCCTATTCATCACGGCCCCCTAAATAGAAAGACCGGGAGGAAAGTCACCTCCCCCCGGAATCATTAGAACACAAAGTTACTGCTTAGCAATGGCTACCAAGTCAGCAAAAGCATCTTGGTCATGAACAGCGATATCTGCCAGAACCTTGCGGTTCACTTCTACACCATTCTTCTTTAGACCAGAAATAAATGTACTATAAGACATACCGTTCATGCGTGCAGCTGCATTAATCCGTGTAATCCATAACTTGCGAAAATCGCGTTTCTTTGCTTTGCGATCACGGTAGGCATAATTGCCAGACTTCATAACAGCCTGTTTTGCTACACGATATTTCTTGCTCTT
>JAAZLQ010000073.1 GCA_012799255.1 Bacillota bacterium | reverse complement strand
TAGGGCATATAAAAAACCATCAAGGCCACCTAAAAACCAGCCCAGCCAACCACCTATAGCGGTTATGCCAAGTTGAATACTTAGCCATATTGTTTTCATGTTTTCTATTTAGCCCCCTAATTAGATTTGAGCCATATCCCTTATTGATATAAACTAATTTTAACGGAGGGATATGGATGAAACGCAAGAGGTATCCTAAAAATTTCAAGGAACAACTTATCAAAGAAGTCCAGGAAGTCGGTAATGCTATTTCAGTTGCCAAACGGCATGACATTAATGTCAAGACTCTATACCGCTGGATCCAAGACTCCAAACATAAAGCCTGGGAGCAAACCGATGCAAATGCTAAGAAGGTAACTGCCTACATTCCATCGCCCCAGGAATTTCGGCAAGTGGAAAAGGAAAACAATACACTAAAAAAGCTGCTTGGTGAAAAAGATCTAGAGATTTCCATATTGCGTGATCTAGTAAAAAAGTCTCGCCCGGGCTATCCGACAGAATAGAAATAGCAAACAAGTGGATTGCTCGGGGATATGCATGTTCACTGGTACTAAGAATTGTTGGCGTTCATGAAGCAACATATTATCATTGGAAGAAGCAACAAGAGTCGCCGCCTCCCAAAAAACACCAACAAAGAAGTGGACGGCCCATTACTTTATATTCCTGGACAAAGGACTGTCATCGGGTAAGTGACGAACAAATCAAGGAATGGTTAATGGAGTTTGCTGCCGGGGAAGAAAGTGCGTACGGATACCGGAAATTGGCCATTTGCCTGCGTCGCCAGCATAACCTGGTAATTAACCATAAAAAAGTCTACCGGCTCTGTAAGGAATTAGATATACTGGCGCCACAGCGGCGCATCAAGGTTAAGCACCCCCGGCGCTTGGCAGCTAACCGCCAGATTACCGCCCCAGATCAACTTTGGGAAGTGGACATTAAATATGCCTACATTGCAAAAGAAGACCGTTTTTTCTACCTGATGAGCATTATTGACGTTTATGACCGGATGATTGTGGATTACCACCTGGGACTGTCTTGCAAAAGCAAACATGCCTCCCAGATCATTCAGCGGGCCTTGTGGAAACGGCAGCTCTTTGAATCCAATAGCCGCCCTATTATCCGAAGTGATAACGGCCCACAGTTTATCAGCAAAGTGTTTGAGGAAACCTGCGAACAATTTGGCGTTGAGCATGAACGGATTCCTCCTAAAACACCGAATAAAAACGCCCATATTGAGTCTTTTCACGCTTTGCTGGAGGCGGAATGCTTGAGTCGGCATGAGTTTTTATCATACCAAGAAGCTTATCAGTTCGTTAATGACTACATTAGGTTTTATAATGAACGACGTATTCATGGCAGCCTATATGACTTTGCGCCTTGCGAATTCCGTCAGATGCTGGCTATAGGTCAACTAAAACCCTTCATCGTAAAGGTTTAGCTTTATTCATAAAGATACCGGAACCAGAATCTGAGCTTGTTCACCCTATAGGAGGGTTAGGTTAGCCACTTGGCCGAAGACATGGCCGGCAACCGCGTAAGCGGCTTGGCCTTGACCGCCGTGGTAAAATTCCAAGGAAGGGACGGGCAAGAAAACCATTGATACCGTCTACCGTCACCCTCGCCCGTCCCCTTATGCAGCCTAATCCACGGCGAGTCAAGGCTTGCTGGCCAGGTCGGGGTAATAAGGTAACAACCGCTAAGGGAATTAGGGTTAACGGTAATTCTATGGAAACAAGAGAATAAGGGACTAAACTCTAAAATTAGGGGTTTGAACCGTTTTGTTACTCTTACGATTACGAGGATAGAACCGCGAGCGTGGCACTCCCAGTATTTCGTCAGCATCTTTGATATTGATTCCGTC
>JAAZLQ010000242.1 GCA_012799255.1 Bacillota bacterium | reverse complement strand
GGAGTCTCCAAGGACGGATCATTTAGCAGCAGTATTTCTAAGCAGGAGGTGAGCGATCCTGAAACTAACCCCAATGATGAAGCAATATTACGAAATTAAAGAGCAGTATTCCGACAGTATTCTCTTCTTTAGACTAGGCGACTTTTATGAGATGTTTGGTGAAGACGCCAAAGTTGCATCCAAAGTGTTAGAAATCGCATTGACTTCCAGGGAAGCGGGACCTCAAGGTAGGATTCCAATGTGCGGTGTGCCCCATCATGCTGCCGAAGGTTATCTCGAAAAGCTAGTTCGCAGTGGTTACAGGGTAGCGCTTTGCGAGCAATTAGAAGACCCCAAGGAAGCTAAAGGCGTTGTTCAGCGGGATGTGGTTCGGGTAATCACCCCTGGAACTTTTATTGAGGGTAACATTGATGGATCCGAAAACCAATTCTTAGTGGCCCTCAGCTGGGAGGAAAGGTGTTGGGGGATGGCATCGTTGGATATGTCTACGGGAGAGTTTAGTACCGTATCCCTGACCAGCCAAGCCAACTTGGAAGACGAGTTAAGAAGGCTTCAACCAGCAGAAATACTGCTGACCACTGATTTGCCCCAGAAGGTTGAAGTGGTATCTTTAGCTGAACATTTAGGCGCGGCCGTGACTGAGCTAAGGACTACCCAAGAAGGCTTGGCCAGTGCAACTGAGAGTTTACTTCAGCATTTTGGAATATCTTCGCTTAGCGTATTCCAACTGACCAACTCAGTCCAAATCACAGCGGCAAGTCTAGCATTGCGTTATGTACAAGAAACACAGCGCGGTGTTTTGGCTCATATTCGCTCAATTAAGCCATACAAACTAGAAGAGTTCTTGCAAATCGATGGTCATAGTAGTCATAACCTGGAGCTGACCAAGACTATTCGCGAGGGAAAAAAGACCGGTTCGCTTCTAGGTACCCTAGACTATACGGCTACAAGTATGGGGGCCAGAATGCTCAGGACTTACTTGGATAAACCTTTGCTAGATATCGAGATGATTCGGGGGCGACATGATGCGGTCGAAACGCTCGTGGAAGAAACGGGTCTGCGTCTAGATCTTGCTACACTGCTAAACGAAGTCTATGACTTGGAGCGTTTGCTAGGTCGCCTAGTAACGGGAAGAGGCAACGCCCGGGATCTTAAGGCTTTAGCAGCTTCCCTTGCTAAGATCCCAGCTATTCAGGAGCTTTTTAGCGAAGTAACAACTCCGTTACTGACCAATCTTGTAGAGGGTCTAAATCCCCTCGGTGATTTCGTACAACTTGTGGAAGATGCCATTGTGGACGAGCCAGCTATTACACTACGGGACGGCAATCTCATTAGAGATGGCTACAATGTTGAGTTGGATCGGTTACGGAAAGCTAGGAGCGGGGGGAAAGACTGGATCCGGGATCTGGAACGTTCAGAGAGGGAAAGAACTGGTATCAAATCACTGAAAGTCGGATTCAATCGAGTTTTTGGATATTACATCGAGGTTACTAATGTCAACTCCCATTTGGTTCCCGACGATTATCAGCGTAAACAGACTTTAGCCAACGCTGAACGCTACATCACTCCAGAACTGAAGGAACAGGAAGCCTTAGTGCTAGGAGCAGATGAACGCATTAAGGAACTGGAATACGAGCTCTTCCTTGATATCCGTAGACAAGTACAGAGTTATGTGGAAGTTATCCAAAAAAATGCGCATATCATTGCCAACCTAGATGTGTTTCAGAGTCTGGCTACTGCTGCTATGAAACACCATTTGGTCCGTCCCCAGATGTCCACAGATCTGATCATGGAGATAAACCAAGGACGCCATCCGGTCATCGAAGCAATTGAAGGTCAGTTTGTGCCCAATGATTTGTGCTTCAACGATAAACAACAAATCATTCTGTTGACCGGTCCCAATATGGCCGGGAAGAGTACCTACTTACGACAGGTAGCGTTAATTGTGATCATGGCTCAAATGGGCAGTTTTGTTCCGGCACAATCGGCGAAAATCGGCCTTGTTGATCGCATTTTTACTCGTATTGGAGCTAGCGATGATTTAAGTACCGGACAAAGCACGTTCATGGTAGAAATGTCTGAGACTGCCCAGCTTCTGCTCAATGCTACCGAACGTTCCCTGATTATCCTTGATGAACTAGGACGGGGAACAAGTACGTTTGATGGTATGGCTATCGCTCAAGCAGTGATTGAACATATCCATAGTAAGGTCAAAGCGCGAACACTCTTTTCCACGCATTTCCACGAACTAACCAAACTAGAGTCCACTCTGAAAAGACTCGCAAGTTATCGAGTGGAGGTGGAAGAAAAGAACGGGCAGATTTACTTCCTGCACCGCGTCTCGAGGGGAAGCACAGATCGCAGTTATGGGATTAACGTGGCACGGATGGCAGGAGTTCCAAGCCCAGTACTAAAAAGGGCACTAGAGCTACTTCAAGAGCTGGAAACAAGCGGACAAGGGCCCAAGCAATTGGATTTGTTCAAGACTCTGGATTACGATCCAACTAGCCTAGGGGTAGCTGCCAGCAATGAACTTGTTCCAAGTAAGGTTGAAGCTGAGCTTCTAAACCTAGATCTCAACAGTCTCACTCCCTTGGAGGCATTTGAAAAGATGGTACTTTGGCAAAGAGAACTGCGAGAACGAGGGGATGGTGACCAAAATGGCTCGAATTAAGGTACTGCCTCCTGAAGTAGCGCATAAAATAGCTGCTGGGGAGGTAATTGAGCGTCCTGCCTCTGTCGTAAAAGAATTGGTAGAGAACTCAATCGATGCTAGGGCCACCCAGATCACCATCGAGATTAGAAACGGTGGCTTAGAGAGCATTCGTGTACAGGATAATGGCGTTGGAATAGCAAAAGAAGACCTAAAGCTAGCCTTCCAGACGCATGCGACTAGTAAGATTTCTACAGCTGATGAGCTGTTTGCCCTTTATACTTTAGGTTTTCGAGGCGAAGCATTGCCCAGTATTGCCAGTGTTGCAAAATTGGCTCTATACACTAGACCAGGCGAGCAAAATAGTGGTTACAAGATTTGGCAAGAAAAAGGGGAATCTATAATTGAGCCTGTGGGCACGCCACCTGGCACTACAGTCGAAGTACACGATCTCTTTCATAATGTTCCTGCCCGCTTAAAGTTCCTGAAGTCCCCGTCTACTGAGCGTAGAAGGGTTGTTGAGTTGAGTACCAAACTTGCCTTAGCCCATCCCCATATAGCCTTTCGCGTTATAGCAGATGGGAAGCCAGTCTTGACCACACCAGGTAATGGTCGCTTGCTTGATACTATCTTGACAGTCGAAGGAACGAACATTGGTCCTGAGTTAATTAAGTTCCACTCTGAGTTTTCTTGGGGGCAGATCCAAGGATACTTAGGCTCTCCGCGTCTAGCCAAAGGCAATCGCAGTGGCCAGGTATTTATTATCAATGGGCGCGTGATCCAAAACCACACGGTCCGAGCAGCCCTAGAGAAAGCCTATGAAGGATTATTGCCCAGCAGGCAGTTTCCATGGGCGATCTTGGTGTTAGAGATTAATCCAGAACTTGTGGACTGCAATGTGCATCCGGCAAAGGCTGAAGTTCGTTTTGCCGATGAGCAAACACTATTCACAGATGTCTTTCAAGCGGTGCGGTCAGGTCTAACCAGGAAGAATCTAGCACCTAAGTTGGAAAGCAAAGAGCTCCAATTAAACAAACCTTCGCGGCCCATGTCGGCAGTTCAAGCGCAGCTCACCTGGGAACCAGAAACTTGGGAACATATGGATCGAATCTTGAGGCAGTATAGCCCGAAAAGACGGGATGAGTCGCAAGCCGCGATTGTCCAGGAAGCCCATCATGACCGGATTTTGGTACGCGATGAGCCAGCGACGGTTCCCTACGAAGCAGACACGCAAGAAACGCACGGACTATCAGAAGTAAGGAACGCGCTACGCGGTGGACGGATAATAGGTCAATTACATCAAACCTACATTTTACTCGAGGTTCCTCAAGGACTATGGGTTTTAGATCAACATATTGTCCATGAACGGATCTTGCTTGAGGAGTTAGAGAAAGAGTGGGAAGAATCCAAGATCCACGTCCAAGAGATTCTCCCCCAGCACCTGGAGTTCTCTCCCAGTGAAGCGGCTTTAGTTGAAGCGTCATTAGGTCACCTAGCTAGCTTCGGATTGGATTTGGAATACTTCGGAAATAATAGCTTCTTACTTCGGGCTGTGCCCAGTTCTTTAGCGGAAAGTGGCGGCAATTGGAAAAATGAAATCATAGAGATTGCTGAGACAGCCAAAAAAACTACCAGGCAAAAGGAAGCCGCTCTAATTACTCTCGCTTGTAAAGGAGCAGTGAAAGCAGGCGATTATCTTGACGAACAGATTATGCGGGCTCTAGTGAATCGCCTTGCTGACACTAAAAACCCCTTCACGTGCCCCCATGGGCGTCCTATTATTATTCGTCTGGAGAATGAGGAACTGTTGCGGAGATTCGGTCGCATTTAGGAGTGAATTTAGTGATTCGGCAAAAGGTCTTAGTTATTATTGGTCCCACTGCAGTGGGAAAAACCGAGTTGAGCTTAGAGATTGCTGAGCACTTCGGAGCAGAGATTATCTCGGCAGATTCGATGCAAGTTTACCGAGGTATGGATATCGGTACGGCCAAACCTAGTCAAGCAGAAAGGCAGAGGGTGGTTCACCACCTACTGGATGTGGTTAATCCTGATGAAACCTTTAATGTTGCGGACTATATAGGGTTGGCGGAGCAAGTTCTGCAGGATCTGCAACGCAAAGCAACAGTGCCCATAGTGGCTGGGGGAACAGGGTTATATGTTGATGCTTTGCTGGATGGCTTCCTCTTTCCAGACACTTCTGCCGACCCAGAAATTCGCCAGGAGTTAGAGGAAGTTGCGAAGCAGGATCCAACTAGTCTGCATATAGAGTTGCAGAAAGTTGATCCGATTAGCGCCAAGAGACTCCACCCCAATGATCTGCGCAGAATCATCCGTGCCCTGGAGGTGTATCGGCGTACTGGGGAACCCATTAGCGAACTGCAAAAGAAGAAGCAAGCTACTGAACGCCCCTACAATCCTCTCTATATTGGTCTTACTCGCGATCGTTCTGAAATTTATCAACGGGTGAACGAACGTGTTGACCAAATGATCAAGGAGGGATTGGTCGCGGAAGTTGAAGGATTACTGCAAAAGTATCCAGAGCAACCAACTGCCTTGCAGGCTTTGGGGTACAAAGAAATCGCTTTATATCTACGGGGCGAGCTGACTCTCCCAGAAGCTGTGGAGCTTTTGAAGCGCGACACACGACGCTACGCTAAGCGCCAGCTTTCGTGGTTTAAGCGCAATCAGCGTATCCATTGGCTTAATCGTTCGGAGCTTAGTTCTGAGGGAATTAAAGAGCAGATCTACTCTCTGTGGGACACCTTTGGATAGACACCAGCCGAGCCCGATTCGCGTATAGATAATCGTGGAGGGCTAGGAGGGATCGTCTTGGCACAATCATCAGCCATATTACAGGGACTAGAAGCGAGCCAAAGACAGCGCTTGCAGGAACTGCAAAAGGAACTTGATTCCTTGGTGGGGTTGCAATCGGTGAAGAAGGTTATAAGCGAGATACAGGCATTTGCCCTGATTCAGAAGTACAGGGAAACACTGCAACTTGCTTGTGAACCAATCGTATTACATACCATCTTTACCGGAAACCCAGGTACGGGCAAGACTACAGTGGCCCGCTTGTTTAGTAAAATGCTAAAGGAAATAGGGATTCTGCAGAAAGGGCATACAGTGGAAGTGGAAAGGGCAGACTTGGTAGCTCAGTACATTGGGCAAACTGCGCAGAAGACCAGGGAAGTATTAAAACAGGCGTCGGGAGGGCTACTCTTTATCGATGAAGCTTATTCTTTAGCGAGGGGCGGAGAGCGTGACTTCGGGAAAGAAGCCATTGATACGCTGGTTAAGGCCATGGAAGACAAGCGGGACAGTCTGGTGGTTGTGCTTGCAGGATATCCCGCACCAATGGAGCAATTCCTAGCAGCTAATCCAGGTTTACGTTCTAGATTCCCCATAACCATCAATTTTCCCGACTATACGGATATCGAACTCTATAAGATTGCATTGGGCATGTTAGAGAAGCGTGAATATACTCTAACAGCCTACGCCCAACAGGAGCTGGTAAGAGAAATTCGCCGGCTACGTCAGGGTGATCCTGCAACTTTCGGCAACGCACGTGCGATACGAAATATGGTGGAGAAAGTAGTCCGCCGTCAAGCAGTGCGTCTAGTCAAAAAACCGGAGTTAACAAAGGGTGAGCTGACCGTGATAACCCCTATTGATTTTCGTGGAGACGCCCTTTAACAGGAGGATTTACAGATATCATTACAGAAATTAAGGTTATAAATAAGTAGGAGGTTTTAGTCGGAGTGTACTCAATTGCCTTTGAATTCGAGACTGAAGAACAGATGCAGAGTGTAGCAGATAAACTTTGGAACAAACATGGAATTACCGGCGAGTTCGAAATGTTTCAGACAAATACCGGTTCTTTTCGCCTCCACGTCTTTTCGGAGAAACCAATAAAAGATAGTGTAATTGAAAAAATACCTGGGAAGAAAGTACAAGTGAGGGGAAGCTTTGGCTCTGCTTCTCTGAAAGAGGCCCCAAGTGAAGATGATTAAGGCCGCTAAAAATAGGATCAAGCCATACTACGCTCCAATGGAAGACGTGGTACTGGCCAATCAAGAAAAGGTTTTGAGGGCATTTCATGCTGCTAAGGTAGCCAGTCACTCCTTTGGTGATTCTACAGGGTACGCCTATTCTGACCAGGGGCGGGAGGCCCTGGAGGAGGTCTACGCCCATGTGTTTCGTGCTGAGGCAGCTTTAGTACGCCCTCAGATAGCCTCGGGTACCCATGCGATCTCCCTATGTTTGTCCATTTTAGAGCCAGGTGACGAGCTAGTTTCGGCAAGTGGTGCTCCCTACGATACCTTGCAATCAGTAATTGGAGTTCGTGGTGATTCGCCCCGCAGTCTTATTAAGAGGGGTATTATCTACGATGAGGTCCCCCTTTTGGATAACGGTCGTTTGAATCTGGAGGCCATTCGTGAGCAAGTAAGTCCAACCACGAAAATGGCCATTTTTCAACGTTCTCGCGGTTATAGTTGGCGCCCGTCCCTCACGATCAGCGAGTTGGCAGCGGGAATCAGTGCAGTTCGGGAGAGCAATCCAAGTTGTATAATTTTTGTTGATAACTGTTACGGCGAGTTTGTTGAATACTATGAGCCATTGGAAGCTGGTGCTGACCTCATAGCAGGTTCCTTAATAAAAAACCCAGGTGGAGCATTAGCTATTAGTGGAGGATACATCGCAGGTCGTAAGGACCTGGTGGATCTTTGTGCAGAAATCCTTACAGCTCCTAGTCTTGGTAACAAAATCGGATCTACCTTTGGTCTAACGCGTTCCTTGCTTCAAGGATTGTTTTTTGCTCCCCATGTGGTGGGCGAAGCTGTATACGGAGCGATCCTGGCTGCAGAAGTGTTCCAATCCTTGGGTTATGAAGTGTCGCCCTTACCTGATGCACATCGCACAGATATTGTACAAGCCATTAAGTTTAAATCCAGGGATGAGCTCTTGCGATTCTGCCATGGAATCCAGATGGCTGCACCAGTGGATGCCCATTACATGCCGGTCCCAAGTCCGATGCCCGGTTATGATGATGAAGTAGTTATGGCAGGTGGTACTTTTATTCAAGGATCATCTATAGAGCTTAGCGCTGACGGTCCCCTCCGCGAACCATATATCGGTTATTTACAGGGCGGAATTTCTAGGCAACATGTGGAAATTGGATTGAAATTCGCCATTAAGGAATTGGGAATTGACGAAAGCATTGCTTAATCAGAAAGGAACAGGGTGCTTTATGGCGAATAACATGGAAATCATATCAGGTGAAGAGGAGGTGGAAGTTTGACAATTACTAATGGCGAAATCGCAGGAAGACTCATCTTAGCCTTGATTCTTGGAGGTTTAATCGGCATTGAACGGGAGAGTATGGGACGCCCCGCTGGGTTTCGGACCCATATTCTAGTTAGCATGGGATCAGCTCTAATCATGATCGTGTCTGCCTATGGCTTTGCTGGCAGAACCAGCGATCCCGCACGATTAGCAGCTCAGGTGGTCAGTGGAATTGGTTTTCTAGGCGCGGGTACTATTATGCGTGAAGGAGCCAGCGTTCGGGGATTAACCACCGCAGCTAGTCTCTGGACAGTTGCCGGAATTGGTCTCACAGTTGGAACCGGGTTTTACTTTGCCGCCATCTTAGGTACAGTCTTAGTAGTTTTGACCTTGGTTCTGCTGAACCAGCTGGAATGGAATTTTATCAGCAATCGCCACGAAATTCTAACACTGGTTATTCAGGATACTCCGGGCCAACTAGCTCGCGTCTTTGCCGTGTTAGCCAAGTTCGACATAGATGTGCTCCATGTGGAATTATCCGGCGATGATACCGGCGAGGCAAAACTAGACTTGGAAGTTGACATTGCTCCAAAGTATAGTAAAGTGCAGATTATCGAAGAGCTCGTCTCTACACCAGGTATTAAACGAGCCAGCTATAAGTAGAAGCAGGTGAAGGGATGAAAAAGATCTTATTGGTCAATGATGATGGAATCCGGGCGCCAGGTCTGTCAGCCCTACTTGAGAGTGTCCAGGACAGAGGAAAAATAGAAGTAATCGCGCCTCACCTGGAACGAAGCGGCATGAGCCATGCCATTTCGGTACATCAGCCTTTACGCCTCACAAGAGTGGAAAGGGGCTACATGCTTGATGGTACCCCTGCAGACTGCGTAAAGATGGCTCTGGAAGCTCTAAATCTAAAACCCGACTTTATACTATCTGGCATCAACAACGGATCCAACTTAGGCACTGACGTCCTATACTCCGGGACAGTGGCTGCTGCCTTCGAAGGGTTACTGGGTGGTATCCCCAGTTTGGCCATATCTCTGTGCGGATCCGTCCATTTCATGCCCACAGCTTCAATAATTGTCCGTAGACTCCTTTTTGAGGACCCGGGGTTCTTACTTCGACCAGATCTCATTCCCACAACAGGAATTTTGAATATTAATATTCCTGCTTTACCATTGGAGGAGATCAAAGGAGTACGCATTACTAGACTTGGTGTCAGAAAATATTCTGGCCTCATGGAAAAAAGAGAGGATCCTAGGGGTGGCCATTACTATTGGATGGGCGGCAAACCTATTCCCCTTGAGTCTGAGGATCTGGATATAGATCTAGTCGCAGTGGAACAAGGCTATATATCTGTCACACCGCTCCAGTTTGATCTCACATTTTACCAGGAGATTTCTCGTTTGAAACGTGAACTAAATCAATAGCTAAGTAATAAGATGGGGGAGACCCCATCTTTTTTGTATAAAGGCTTAAGTAAGGAGTGATACTAGCATTGAAAAAGACAAAAAGGGGGGAACCGATAGTGAAAAACGTTCCGCTTGATTTTGCCTCTCAAGGGCGCTATATCGGATCACTGGAGAAGGACAATCAGTTATGTGACTTCTACGAAGTTGTAGTGGATGGAAATATCCGCTATATTTATGTGCCTGTCGGTTCTGACCAGAAACCAGATAAGTCAGGGTGAAAGGAGATCAGCTAATGATAACTCTGGCCCAATCCGATGTACTTAGGGCTCTAAAACGCTGCCTATGTTTAGCGAAACAGGATCTTGTTTTCTGCGATTATCTTGACAACTCAATGGACTGGAGAAGTTATGCCTTAGCAAGGTATGAAATCTACAATTGGTTACAAAAAAAGATCATAGAATGTGGGGTAAACCAGACTTATCTCTTGGCTACGAAGAGGTATGCGGGTTTACCTTTATTTGTTTCAGGAAGTGAACAGAAAGGTGAACAGGAAGCATTAGAGGTGTTTTTTCAGTTTATTGCAGGAGATAGGCCCATGCACGCCAAAATAAATGCCTAGATCTATTTAGAGTTGGAGGCATAATAACATGGGCTTTCTTTCACGGTTTTTTCCCAATTTGGGAAAAGTCCAGACCAGGGGACAACAGGGTTACACTACCACTGATGGGCAACACGGGATTTGGATCTATCTGCAATGCAATAAATGTGGAGAGAAGATCCCCGTCCGTTTACGTACCACAAGTGAGTTACAAAGGCGGGAAGGACCTGATGCAGATTTAGGGCCCGGTCAATATTTTGTCCAGAAGACAGTGGTGGGCTCAAAGTGCTATCAACGGATTGATGCCACTGTGGACTTTGACGCAAAGTACAACGTTGTAGACAGCAAAGTCACCAACGGAAAACTGATTACCTTTAAGGAATATGAATCAAAAGACGAGCATCACTGAGAGCTCGTCTTTTCTATTTAACTTATGTACTTTCCACAGTTAGTGAACCCGCCGAAACACTCCAATGACTTTTCCCAGGATGAGAACATCATCAACAACCAATGGTTCCATGGTTGGGTTTTCCGGCTGCAACCGAACGTGAGTTCCCTCGTGGTAGAAACGCTTCACAGTGGCTTCTTCGCCATTCACTAATGCCACAACTATCTCCCCATTAGAAGCGGTCTCTTGCCGGCCTACAAGCACGAAGTCACCATCGAGAATACCTGCCTCAATCATACTATCACCCTTGATCCGCAAGATAAAAACGTCCTCATGGTCAACGAAATTGTGGGGAATAGGGTAGTATTCTTCAATATTCTCCACCGCCAAAATGGGATTGCCCGCAGTCACCTTACCAACAACAGGAACGTCAATGGCCCGAATTCTAGGAGTGTTTGCATCATCTAGCAGTTCAATCGCCCGGGGCTTCGAAAGATCACGTCTGATATAGCCCGCTTCTTCCAACTTAGTAAGGTGGCCATGAACTGTAGAGCTACTTCTCAGCCCAACCGCGTCCCCAATTTCTCGAACGGATGGGGGATACCCTTTGGTTGACACTTCACTTCTGATAAACTCCAAGATTTTTCGCTGACGTTCAGAAATTTTGCGCATATATGATGACCTCCTGAGGCTGGTTTTCGCTTACTTTTTCGTTCATTATAACATAGGCAGCAAAGATCGGTCAAACAATTGTTCTGAAACCCCTTGACAAAACAGGTGTTCCCCTATAAACTGAAACCAAGAAGAACATTTGTTCCCCCGGAGGTGTTTCTATGAACGGCAAAGCTTTAGATATCATCAACACTATTTCAGCATTCTGTCTTTTAATAGTCTTGGCGGTGAGTGCAATGACCATCGCTGGTAAGATAATCTCTAAGGAAGAAATCATGATTTTACAAGACCAAGTTGCCTATACGCAAGTTGTTGTTCAACCAGGTGACACGTTGTGGTCTATCGCGGTTGAACAGATGCCTCATGAGGATCCTCGGGATGTAGTTGGCACCATTAGGCAGTTAAATGAGCTACGATCTGCCGATATTTTTCCTGGTCAAGTATTGACTATAGAGATTAAGCTTGTTGAGCCAGTTCGATTGGCCAGCGGACCCATCTCATAAACACACATCTTTTTATAGTTCCACCCAGCGGTATTTGCTACAGTTGGGTGGTTTTTCTATTATTACGATAGTCATTACAATCATGAAGGATATACATCTGACCTGGCTGAAGTGGCACAATAATGTGAACAACACAATTCGCGGTCAAAGACGAGATGTGAAAAAATGTGAGTCTCATGCGAATGATGTAATTTTGCCCAACAGAGATTCTGCTGTTGAGCGTTTTATCTACCAGCCTCTATTTCAAGTAACTATAGAACTTCGCATAACGGATATTATGTAAACCAAACAGTTTTTTTAGAGACGAAGGAAACAAGTCTCCCTCGTCTCAGGTAGAACTGCCGGGCACTAGTGCAGTCTGTTGGGCTTGTATGTGCTAAGCATATAAAGCCTCTGGTCGTACTAAAACCCTCCCTTAAAATCGCTCTAAATGCTTCAAGAGATGAGCGACCTCGCGGGTGTTTTTTTAAAGACCCATGTTCATAACTTCTCTAACTTCTTCTAGGGTTTTGATCGCTTCTTCTCGAGCTGCCTTGATTCCATCTTTTAGAACTTGGCGGATATAGCCAGGATCCTGTTCTAGTTCTTTTCGTCTCTCTCTGAGCGGCCTGAAATACTCGTTAAGGGATTCGGTGAGCATCTTCTTCAGTTGTCCTCCCCCTCCATCCCCTATTTCGGCAGCAATTTCTTCAGGCTGCCTACCGGTGGTGAGCGAGATCAGCATGAGCAGGTTTGACACTTCTGGACGGTTTTCAGGATCGTACGTGATCACCCGATCAGAGTCCGTCTTAGCCCTCTTAATGAGTTGAGCGGTTTCGTCTTCGCTCGCGCTGAGCATAATCGCGTTGTTCCTGCTTTTACTCATTTTTTGTCCACCATCTAGACCTAGAATAATGGGAGCCTCACTTAAGAGAGGCTGGGGTTCAGGAAACACCGGCTTATCGTTGGCAAAGCGATGGTTAAACCGTCTTGCAATCGTTCTGGTGAGTTCTAAGTGTGGCAATTGGTCTTTACCGACCGGAACAACCGTTCCCTTGCAGAAAAGAATGTCAGCGGCCTGATGTACTGGGTATGTGTACATTCCAGCATTGATCCGGCTTTGTCCCGAGGCAATAATCTCTTCTTTCACTGTTGGGTTACGATCCAACTCAGCGTTGGTTACCAAGGTCAAAAAGGGCAGTAATAATTGATTCAACTCAGGCACATGACTATGGGGAAAGATAAATGTTTTTCCGTCTGTGGGATCAATGCCTGCAGCCAAGTAGTCAATGGTTAACTGATGTACGTTTTCGGCAATAGCATCAAATGTATCTCGGTCAGTAAGCACTTGATAGTCAGCAATAACAATATAGGTCGGAACACCCAATTTATGCAGACGTACCCTGTTCTGCAAGGAGCCGAAGAAATGGCCGATATGCAAGCGCCCTGTGGGTCGATCACCTGTGAGGATCTTATGTTTAGTTGGGTTCTTCTGTAGATCCTGTTCCAACAACTTGCTCTTCGCCAGTGCTGCTTCAAATGTACCATAATCAACGTGTTCTGTAGTCATTTACATTCATCCTTTCTAAATTCAATCCAAGAAGTCTTTTCATCAAATGCTCTCTCATATGAGGGCAGGTATTCTTACCGTAGTAGGCGAATAAGGATATATTCCTTAACCACGATTGTCTAGGAGGATTAAAATGAGTTCAATTCGAGATAAAGTAGGTTACATTTGTGATATGGATGGTGTGATTTATCATGGCAACCGTCTTTTAGACGGGGCTAGGGAGTTTGTCCAATGGCTCCATGATAACGAGAAAAAGTTCCTCTTCCTAACTAACAGCAGTGAACGAAGTCCCCGGGAGCTACAGGAAAAACTGGCCCGGATGGGACTTTATGTTACAGAAGATCACTTTTATACTAGTGCATTGGCCACGGCCGCTTTCCTGGCTAGACAAAAGCCGAACGGCAGTGCTTATGTGATAGGTGAAGCTGGCCTCCACAAAGCCCTGTATGACGTGGGTTTTTCAATGAACGATGTAAACCCGGACTATGTTGTAGTAGGCGAAACACGGGACTATAACTATCGGCAAATTGAAAAGGCGATCCGTTTGGTATCTAAGGGTGCCAAATTAGTTGGTACCAACCCCGACCTCACTGGTCCCACCGAAAGTGGAATCGGGCCCGCTTGTCGTGCTTTGATTGCCCCAATTGAGTTGGCTACCTTTAGGGAAGCTTACTTCGTGGGCAAGCCTAATCCGTTGATGATGCGACATGCCCAGAAAAAGCTGGGGTGCACGGCAGCTGAAACAGTGATTATTGGTGACCGCATGGATACTGATATTATTGCCGGAATCGAATCGGAAATCGAAACGGTACTTGTATTAAGCGGGGTCTCCAACGAGAACACTCCCAACCTATTTCCCTACAGACCTAACCACATTCTGCGTGGTGTCGGTGACATTCCAAACTAAAAGGCTCCCAATCAGGCTGGTCCTGATTGGGGATTTTTTTGCATAAAATAAAAAAACGCCCCCAAAAAAGGGACGATAAATACCGCGGTACCACCCTGCTTGATCGCGCTTGCGATCCGCTCCATCCTGATAACGGAGGACACCCGACTAGGCCTACTAAATTTCAGCTTAGCGACTCCAAGGTCCATTCCCTTCATATCTGGTTCGATATTCCACCACATTATCGACTCTCTAGACCAGAGTGATGAAGGTACTATTCCTTTTCCCAGTCTTTACTATCAAGCCCATTATACCTGGCGGGTTAGACTAAAGTCAAGGACTTAGTACCAGGTCATAGTTGTGGTGCGAAGGGAACGAACTAAATCTAACGAATAGAATCCTAGAGTTTCAAGGAAGGATGACAAACAATGGACAAAAAAATAAAGCTGTTTGCCGATAGTGCAGCAGATTTACCACACAGTTTACAGGAGCGCTATGACATTGGGGTGGTCCCCTTAAGCGTCATCTTCGGAGACAGAGAATTCAAAGATGGTGTCGATCTTTCCATCGTCGAGTTCTGGGAAAAGTTGCTGGCTAGTGAGGAGTTGCCCGCCACTAACCAGGCCAATCCTCATGACTTCGTGACGGCCTTTGAGCCATTCATAAAAGAAGGTTATACTATCCTCTATATTGGAGTTTCTAGTAAACTGAGTGGTACTTTACAAAGTGCCCATCTTGCCAAAGAACTTTTGAACACTGACCAAATTCACATTTTCGACTCCAAAACTGCTTCCATAGGTGAGACTTTACTCCTTGTTGCAGCTGGAGAGATGCTTAGACAAGGCCACAGCCTGGATGCCATTTGGCAACAACTGGAACGGGAGCGAGAAGAATCTGGCGCCTATTTCACCATTGATTCCCTCACCCACCTCGTTAAAGGCGGACGTCTAACGAAAACTCAGGGCCTAGTTGGTTCAATGTTAAAGATCAAGCCCATTCTGAAGGTCACTCCAGAAGGTACTATTGAAGTGGAAGACAAAATTCGTTCAACAAAAAAAGCCCTGCAAACTATGGTTGCAAAGGCTCAAGAACACAAAATTGATTTTTCCAAGAAACGAGTAGCGATTGTCCATAGCTATGGCGCAGAATTCGTTCAGGAACTAAAGGACTTAGTTGTTCAAGAACTTAGACCTCAAGAAATCCTAGTGAGCCTCATCGGGCCTACTGTTGGAACCCATGCTGGACCGGGCGGACTCGCTCTCTTCTTTTAGGCTTTTGGCAATGGGAATGTTGGCATCGGCAAGATCATAATCCTCGATTTTGTCTACATCAACCCATGCACAATCTGAATGAACTCGGAGGCTAATCTCCCCTGCTACATGAGTAGCCAGGTAGGCGATGATCAAAAAGTCTCCGTGTTCATAATGACTATGAACTGCTTGGTAGATGTCATCCACTTCAATAGTGATCCCCAATTCCTCTTCGATTTCCCTAATCAAGCACTCTTCAGGCGTTTCCCCATTCTCAATTTTACCGCCAGGAAACTCCCATTTACCGGCCAAGGCGCCCTCTTTACGCTGGCAAAGCAATACCTCATTGCCTTGCCTAATAATAGCTGCAATAACAGGCAATGGCATTTTTCAGACCTCCAAGCCGAACTTGTATCGCATAGAAAAGACCGGTTGGACAACCGGTCGTCAGTTTGGCAAAATTCTGGTTGCGGGGGCCGGATTTGAACCGACAACCTTCGGGTTATGAGCCCGACGAGCTACCAGACTGCTCCACCCCGCGTCACCACTTTATACTTTAACCTATTTTCGCCTCTTTGTCAAGCAATCCACTTATCTAGCTTTTCGGCAATCGCCGCTTTGGGCATTACACCAACCAAGCGATCCACTTCTTCCCCATCTTTGAAGATGATCATGGTGGGAATACTCATTACTCCATATTGGCGTGCAGAGTTTTGATTGGCATCTACATCTAACTTAGCAATTTGAACGCGCCCCGCGTAGTCCGTTGCCAACTCGTCAATAATAGGAGCAAGCATGCGACATGGTGCACACCAACCTGCCCAAAAATCAACAAACGAAACACCTTTATGGTCTAATATTTTACTCTGGAAGTCCTGATCCGTTACGGTCATTGGCATATTAATAGCCTCCTTTATTTTTATTCTCAAATACAGTATATACCCCCACGGGGTATATGTCAACCCTAGACAACTAATTTGACGGAACACGCAGGCTTCTTTTTGCAGACCAGTATATTTTGCCCATTCTCATTTTCCAGATACATGGCCGAGCCACAAGTGGGACACCCGTAGATCAGGGCATCGGGGTATCGCTTGCCTTTCCCTGTCGCGTAGTCTTGTAGATTCCGAAAAACTTCAACTAGTAGCATCACGTCATCTTTGGCTCTATGCGAATTAGCATAAGAGTTTTCCAGGCCAAAATGATACATGAGATTACTCAGACGGTGGCTCCCTCCGCCCCCTGGATAAACTGCAAGTTTGGGAAAGAGTTCTCTACTTATCGTTAGGGTATCTATACCAGATCCGCCTAGTTCTAACAGACCATTCCTTCTAAACATGGCATTAACAAAACGAAGATCAAAGGGAAGGTTATGCCCCACAGGAGTGCCAACACCAATGAACTCGCGTATTTCCGCAGCCACCATTGCTTCGCTAGGCGCTCCCACAAGATCACTATCAGTTAAGCCCGTAATCTCCGTTATCTTGGGCGGAAGAGGACGTTCAGGATTAATTAGTGTTTCAAAATGGCGAACTTCCCCTGTTTTTTTTAGGGCAAGCAAAAAAATCTCGATAATGCGATCCCTCTCGCCATCTAAACCTGTTGTTTCCACATCTAAGAAAACCAATTGTTCTAGAATTTCGATCAGCCCTTCCTCAACACGCTCCTTGATCCTTTCTCCCTAAAAATGAAAAACCCTCCAAGTTTAGCCTGTATCAGCCTGGAGGGTTAGATGATTAGTCTTGGTAATCGTAGATACGCTTTTCACCAGTGAGTTTTTGGATTTCTGCAATGTTCTGCGTTACTTCCAATGTGCCTCTATAGTTACCTGCACTATCGCGGACTGCAAAGTAACGAATATAAACTACCATATCTTTCATGTTAATCCAAAAATCTGCACTGTCTCTGCGACCATTTTTAAAGTCATCCAGAATCCGTTCAACTACGCCCATACTTGCGGGAGGATGGCAGAACTGTACCTTGCGCCCAATAACCGCCCGGGTGCGCTCGAAAATACGTTCAGCTCCAAGGGAAAAGTAGGCAACTTCGTCCTTTTCATCTACATAGGTAACGTCAATAGGTAAGTGTTTAAATACCAGGTTGATCTGCTCAGGCGTTAATAGTCCAACGTCCAAATCGATTGCACCAGAGCTAGAACTCCTCTTAACCTCTTCCCCATCTTTGGCCTTGTAGACACTTGCCAAAGGATCCTTGAATTGCGCCGAGATTTCTTTCCATTCATCTTGGGTAAATGTATCTCTACAGAGTGGAAAGAGAATGTTTTCTTCCTTATAGATCATTTCAGACACTGAGTTTAGTGCTGGTAAGACCACATTTCCGATTTCTGCGGCTAATTGAGGAGAAGCTAAACCTTCTTGAATTCTTGTGCCGATTATGGCAGTAACGTTATTAAGTGCGGCCCTTATCTCATCATGGGTTGCCCACATTACAGAAGAGGGTCCACTAATACCATAACGCTCTAAGTATGGGAAAAGAATATTCTCTTTTTTGGAGTAGTGTTGATCAACCTCTAAGAGTCTTTCGTGTTGAACTTCCCAAGCAGTAAGATGTGACTTAATGTCCGATCCAACCTCTGCTTCGCTAATTTTGTCAATTAGGCCCCGGATGATCTCTACGCGGCTTGTCGTCTCCGTGTTAAAGTCGATCAAGTCTTGGAGCGGATCCGTTTTGACGCCCTGTTCATCTTGCAATTGTGCAGCCATTTGCTTATCCAACGAGTCCTTAAATACGGCAACATGCACGTCACAGAGTCTCTGCACTTCTTCGACTGGTAGACCTTCATTGATCAGACTTTGCTCAATTTCTGCAATTTCTGAAGCGCCCACTTGATCAAGGAGATCTGCAAACCGTTCCTTGAGATCATCCACGGTAGCACCAGCATGGAGATCCCGAATGATCCCCTTCAAGGTTTCTTGACGATGTTTTCGATTATCGATTAGTTCACTCAAAATACCTTACCCCCTCAAAATTAGCATGACCAATCTTATAGTCGTCTATTTATAAGTTGCTGACTTAGTTATTATACCATGCTTTCTAGGATTTTCCTCCCCCCTTTTGGTAAATATTTGAGTTTATTTGCTAAAAGACGGGCAATCTACTATTGAAACACAATAAAGGAGGTTCATAATGTATAGAAATCAATACTCCCAGCAATACCGTATGAATCAGCCTCCAAAGGTACTGTCCACCAAGGATTGTGCTTACCTTACGGATGCGTTGTCTTGGGAACTTCTAGCAGCAAAAAAGGCATATAACTTCGCAAGTCAGTGTACGGATCAACAGGTCAAACATCAACTGGAGCAAATCAGCCAACTCCACCAGACTCACTATGACATTCTGCTCAATCATCTCAACACTAGTCAACACGATCATGAACACTATGGATTCCAGTAGTTTAATCATTCATAAAGGAGGTTTAGCATGAATAATCAAGGCACTTCTTATGGAAGTTACCAACAAGGTTATGGAGGTACAAACCCAACTATAAAGAACCCACCCACCCAAGTGAAAAAAGGAACCGAGTTCAACGACCGAGATCGTCTTAACGACATGCTTGCCACAGAAAAATGGCTTACAGACGGATTTAATGTCTTTGTTAGAGAAACTAGTCATCAGACTCTCTTTAACGACATACTTCACATTCTCAATGAGACTCACCATGCAGCAAGGGACGTGTTCAACTTAATGTTTGAAAAAGGTTGGTATTCGCTCCATCCAGAGCAACCCAACCAAATCGCTAAGGAACATCAGAAATTCCAAGGTTATGAGAGTCAACTCCCCAATCAAGGTCAAGGAAGTCAGATGGGAAGCATGTACTATAACCCCCGTGATTATTAAAGGAAAAAGAGGTTACTCCAACGAGTAGCCTCTTTTTCAAATCAACAGTTATTTAAGCATGGCTTCTATACGATCCTTGATCGCCTCTGCAGTAAAGCCAAGATGTTCAACGACTTTCTGCCCTGGACCACTGGTACCAAACCGGTCAAGACCAAACACCTCAATCCTGGCACCAGGATTGATTGCATACCAACCAGTTGCGATCCCCAGTTCAATGACTAAGGTGGGCACATCTTGAGGTACTACTTTATTCCTGTAAGCCTGATCCTGTTTCAGGAAGATCTCACGATTCGGAACCGAGACAACCCTTACTCCGCGTCCTGGTTCTTCAACTTGTTCGGCAACTTTCATGGCCAAACTTACTTCGCTACCAGCTGCAACCAAGACAATGGCCAGATCTTCCTGTTCAGGTCTGACAATGTATCCTCCCTTGGTAAAGTCCCAGCCTTTTGGTTTTTGCAGCATAGGGAGATTTTGCCTGGTCAAAACCAGAGCACTTGGTCCATCTTTGCGTTTCATAGCCTCAACCCAACTCCAAGCAGTTTCTTCAGCATCTGCAGGGCGATACACACGGAGGTTAGGGATGAGTCTCAATGATTCAGTTGTTTCAATTGGCTGATGAGTAGGTCCATCTTCCCCAACATATACAGAGTCGTGGGTTAGAATGTACACGACAGGCAGCTTCATCAAAGCAGACAAACGAATGCTTGGTCTCATATAATCGGAGAAGACCAAGAATGTTGCACCAAATACTCTGAAATGCCCATAAAGAGCCAAGCCATTTAAAATGGCAGCCATTCCGTGTTCCCGAACGCCAAAATTAAAGTTTCGGCCAGTAAAGTCCTGGGGCGTAATCGTTCCTTCCCCATGCAAGAAACTGTTATTAGAGGGTGCTAGATCCGCTGAACCCCCTACCAAGTTCTGAACCTTGCGGGCAATCGCATTCAATACTTGCCCGCTGGAAGCCCTCGTGGCAATATTCGTGTCAGGTGCAAACATAGATAAGATTTCACTTAGATCAGGTAGTGTTCCGCTCAACCAAGTGTTCCATTGCTCTGCTAATTGGGAATTCTCTTGGGCCCATTTCTGGAAGAGTTCAGTCCACTCTGCTTCCAATCCTTGACCACGTTGAGTCATTAATTGGGGAAGGTCCTTCAAGTCATCGGGAACATAGAACTCTTGATCAGCCGGTAAGCCAAGTGCCTTCTTCATTCCCGCAATCTCTTCTGCACCTAAGGGAGATCCATGGGTTTCAGCGAGACCTACTTTAGTAGGTGCACCCTTCGCGATTTGTGTGTGCGCAATGATCAGGGATGGTTGTGTACTGTTTTTCTGTGCCTCAGCAATGGCCCTTTGCACTTCTGGAATATTGTGACCATCAACCTCGAGAACTTGCCAACCGTAAGCTATGTAACGGTCTTTAACAGATTCGGTAAATGTAATTTCCGTAGATCCTTCAATGGTGATTTGGTTAGAGTCATAAATCACGATCAATTTGCCTAATTGAAGGTGACCTGCAAGTGAAGATGCCTCAGCACTCACACCTTCCATAAAGTCGCCGTCTCCAGCCAAAACATAGGTATAATGGTCTACAACCTCTAGACCAGGTTTATTAAAACGGGCGGCGGCCATCCTCTCGCCAATGGCCATTCCGACTGCATTAGCGATACCTTGACCGAGAGGGCCAGTAGTGGTCTCCACACCGTCAGTATCTCCGTACTCTGGATGACCTGGTGTGTTCGAGCCTAGCTGTCTAAAGTTCTTTAGATCGTCTAAAGAAACCTGATAACCTGAAAGGTGTAAGAGAGAATAAAGAAGTATTGAACCATGCCCACCAGACAAAACAAAGCGATCCCGATTGGGCCATTTTGGATTCGCTGGGTTGTGCTTTAGGTAGTCAAAGTACAGCACAGAACCAATATCAGCCAGACCTAAAGGTGCACCAGGATGACCAGAACCTGCTTTTTGAACACCATCAGCCGCTAAACCACGTACTACATTAGCTATTCTTTGTAGATCCATAAATGCCACCTCGCTTAATTAATTGCGAAACACTTCTACTAACTGGCCATTTGCCAACATAGCCGCATTGGCCTCATCCGTATCAATGTGCATTTCGAGTACGAAGTCATTCCTAACCCTAACTAAGACGTTTTCAAAGGTTACTCCCCTATCGCCACCAGTCTTGACCGAAACAAGCTCCTTATCTTTAACACCGAATTTCTCAGCGTCTGCTTCGTTCATATGAATATGTCTTTGGGCAATAATGACACCCTGTTTTAACTCAACTTGCCCTTTAGGTCCAATCAATGTAATACCAGGAGACTCTTCTAGACTACCTGAATCCCTCACTGGCGGTTTTAGACCTAAAGCGAAGGCATCCGTCCGGGACACTTCTATCTGAGTTTCTTTCCTGGTGGGACCAAGAATTCTCACTTTATGTATCGCTGACTTCGGACCTTCAATGGTTAAGGTCTCTTCCGCTGCGTATTGCCCGGTTTGTGACAGATCATTTCTAATTGTGAGCTCGTAACCTGGGCCAAACAGCGCCTCTAAATCCTCTTGGGATAGGTGAATATGTCGGTTAGAGATGCCTACGGGCACCTTTCCTAAAATTTCTTTTGACAAATGTCCCACTCTCCTTTATTTTTCTTCCCTGCTAGTACTTTGACAGGAACAGGGGAATTCCTTCCGAAAACTATTGACCTGACTGGGTTCCTGTGCTAAGATATTAATTGTTCGCAGGGGAGTAGCTCAATTGGTAGAGCACCGGTCTCCAAAACCGGGTGCTGCGGGTTCGATTCCTGTCTCCCCTGCCACTATTTTACTATGAAACTTGGCTCCAGGTAAACACACCTGGAGTTTTATTATTGTTCAAATAAGATTACGGCTCCCCTATTGCGTAAACTGTGTAGCTAAAGGAAACAATAGAGCACAGGGGATGTTCTATGAAAGCTCTATCTCGCAGCTCGTTGTTGAGTAAGTTTATTGCCTCTATTCCCGCCGTAAAAAAAGAGTTGCGCCAATGGGCAACTCTAGCTCATCAGGTACCTGAACCATTGCGAAGTCAAGCCTTACTTAGCATTAAACACAAGTCGTTTCACTGTATAGGCGGGTCCGTTTATGCCCATTATCCAGGCGTTAACCCAAGGACTATGCTTCCATTAGTTGTCGCTTTTCAAACGATAAGCGATTATCTAGATAACCTTTGTGATCGTATGAGCATCAGTGACCCCAGCTCTTTTCGTCTTCTACACAAGAGCATTATTCACGCGCTGAGTCCAGGTGCTTCTTTGATCGATTACTATGAGCTCTACCCCTACTCAGAAGATGTTTACTTACCACGCTTGGTTTCAACCTGCCAAAAGTTCTTAAGCGACATACCCCATTATGGACAGAGCCAACCATTTGCCCTTCGCCTGGCTGAGTTATACTGTGAACTGCAGGTGTTAAAGCATGTATCACCTGGCGGAGAAAAACTCCTTAGGAACTGGGTGGAAAGTAACTCAAATCGGGACGACGTGGGGTGGAATGAATGGGCTGCAGCCTGCGGATCTACCTTAGGAATCTTCCTGCTCATGGCCTTGGGATTCCATAGTTCAACAAGTTACCATAGCGAGATACTTGATGCCTACTTTCCTTGGATTCAGGGACTGCATATTCTCCTCGACTATTTTATCGACCTAGATGAAGATGATCGGGCCGGAGATTTGAACTTCATTACCTTCTATCCCTCAACCGACGAAAGGAACACTTCTTTACTTAAATTCTCCCAAAGAAGCAAACGCTTAAGTCAACAGTTACCTGCACCGCAGTTTCATACCACAGTGGTAGCTGGACTTATTGCTCTATACGGCTCTGATCCTAAAGTGCACCTCCAAAAGCAAGAGCTAGTAATTGAGCAAATGGTAGAAGTAGCAGGGATGCCAATCCTGCTCAATCTCTGTAGACTACTACGTCGCATCGGTATGATTTAGTCAAGTATCACGGCGAGTAAGTTTGGTGACCAGGCGGAACATCTCCTCCTTAGATATGGTAGCCGGGAAATCGTCCAATATCCGAATGGCATTTTGCACGTAGCTAGCAGCCACACTCCAAACTTCTTCGAAGATTCCCCCTGCTTCAAGAATTCCATAAACCGTCTCAAAGTCCATACTAGCCCAATCGTACGGAATCAGTCCGCGATTGTACGCCCTAATAATGGGCAAGGTCCAGATCTGTTCCTGGAAATCTCGCCCCCGTCTTTTTCCCATACTAGAATCTGAGCCGCGATAATCCAGAACATCATCGGTCACTTGAAAGGCGAATCCAATGCTTTCACCAAGTTTTTGGAGTGTGTCACCTAACAAATGTTCCTGATCTGAAAGAATCGCCCCTAAACGGCAACATCCTCCGATTAAGCGTGCAGTTTTTAAGTAAATATAGTTCCAATACTGTTGTTCGACTGTAATCGGAGCCAAGAGTTGATTGATCTCTCCACTACACATGTCCTGGATGATAGTTGTCATAAGCTGAGTTACTTTGCTGTCTGACAACGAAAAGAGTTTGAATGCACCGGCGAAGAGGTGATCACCTGCCAAAACCGCCACTTGAGTTCCGAATCTGCGATGTACTGTAAGTTGCCCCCGCCTCAGTTCCCCATTGTCCACAATATCATCATGTATAAGAGAGGCTAGATGAACCAATTCTACTCCTGTGGCAACGTTTATAGCTTCTGCATAACGACTTCCACGGCAGAGATCAAAGCTGAGCAACACGAGTGTGGGACGCAACATTTTGCCCGTTGTCATCGCCACGTAGTTCAGAACTTTTTGTGACTGATCAGTGGAACTCAGCACTTGGTCCAGTCTCCTTTGAACGTCTTCTAGGGAGACTACACTTGATATAATCAGGGGAACCCCTCCATCCATCGATGAACTCGCCACTATTATCCGCTAAATTGTAGCGATTTATCCTATAGGGTAGCTAGTGCACCTGGGTGGAGCTCATGTAACCCCTGCTCATCAAGGCGGAGTATTGCATCGAAGACTTCAGAAATGAACTTACGGTCATGGGATACTGCTATGATGCATCCACCAAATGATTTTAATGCATCACGAACTTCGGGTCCCGATAAGGGCGAGAGATTGCGAGTGGGTTCATCCAAGACAAGAACCTCATCCCGGTCTAACACCATTTTTGAAAAGAAGAGTTTCGCTCTTTGGCCCCCTGAAAGCTCGCTAATGGGATGATACATTTCCTCTGCGGTGAAGTTCATTGAACCGAGATAGGTTCTAACCATGGTGTTTTCTTCCCGCGTGCCGGACTGAGAAAGATATTCAACTGCATTCTGGGTCGGATCCATGAGTTCAGAGTAATCTTGGGGCATATAGCCATATTTTATCCCGGTACTGGCCAGTTCTTTCATAACATGCCTAAGAAGGGTTGTCTTACCAGCTCCGTTTTTCCCTACAATACAAATCTTGCGTGGTCCTGCCACATAGAGTTGAATATCACGGCTCAAAACACGGTTGCCCACTGCGAGAGATTCTAAAGACAGGTTCAAGATCATTTTCCCTTGCGGAATAGTGATCTGCTCATCAAACTTGACATCTATCCCTTCTTCAAAATCTGGGCGCTTGGTCATACGCTCTTTTTCTCTTTCAAAACGCTTGCCCATAGATTTGACCGCGTGCATCTTGTCTTTCAGATTCTTGGCCACTCCCGGCATCTGACGCGACACTTTTTGTTGTTCGTGATGAACCCGCTGATAGATCCGCCGATAGCGCTCCATCTTTTCCTCATACTCTTCCTTTTCCTTCTGAGCTAGGCGAGTTTGCCTGAGGATGCTTTCATCTCTGTTCTTCACATAGTTTTCGTAGCTAAGCCTGGCAATAGTGTATTGAGGTTTCTTTTTGCGCATAAGTTGCTCTAAATGAATAATCGTGTTTGCGCATCGCTCCAGTAACATTTCGTCATGAGATACGAACATTATCGGAATCTTGCTCGTACGGATAAAATCCTCCAACCAACCTACAGATTCCAAATCTAGGTCGTTACTTGGTTCATCCAAAAGCAGTACAGTTGGTCGTTTCAACATCTCGCAAATCAATTGAAACTTGATCTTCTCTCCCCCAGATAAATCTCTCAGTCGAATCTGATCCGAAATGCGGTCTATAGGAAAATTCATCTGTCTCAGGAGTGTATAAAAATGGGTATAATCCAAATCACTCTGATCTACTCGTTTGGAAAAAAACTCATTCGTAGTCTGCTCCAAAGTGGTTTCTGGTAAGACTTGTGGTAGGTAACCTAAAACCTCACCAGAACTTACAATCTCTCCTTCTAGTTCCATATAAGGGCGTATGGATTCTGGCTTAGCAATGGCTTTGAGTAATGTTGACTTGCCGTTCCCTTCCTCACCGATCACTGCCACTTTCATGTCTTCCTGCAGGGAAAAGCTGAACCCCTCAATAAGTGTTCGCAAATCCTTGGACAAGGTCAAAGTTAGGTTCTTGATCACTAACATACGTCTACCTCCTTAACTGATCGCCAAATTGAGGTAAACAAAAAGTCTGCTTAAAGATAAGCAGACAAATAGCGTTTCCCGCCACAAGAAAAACGTGTCTAGAAAGCAATATTCATCTACCCAATATGGCGAACAAAAACAGACCTGTTAAAAGGCCTACTCAAATGGTCTAAAATTTTCACCATATTGTTAGCGAATCATTGCTCTCCTCCATTTTAATTAAGTTTTCACTGTCTATGTTATCAGATTTTGCCTTGGAGTTCAAGTTCATAAAACCGGGCAGGTACGGCTTCTACAAAAGGAGACAACTGACCACTGTAGATGAGATCAAGACGATGCAAGGCCCTACTACAAGCCACATAAAGGAGCCGACGCTCATACGCTTTGCCATACACTTGCTGGCTGGCGTCTGGGATAATGACAGCATCAAATTCAAGCCCCTTCGCTAAGAATACTGGAACCACTAGCACTCCCTTGGCGAAAGTAGCATCTTCGTGCACGAGTAATGAAATGTCTAATCCAGAATCGTAATCTTTCAGCCGTTCATAAATAGTTTGGCATTCCTCGGAAGTTTTCCCGATCACTGCGATGGTTTGATAACCCGCCTGCAAGTTTTGACGAATCAAGTCTGCAAGTAGCTGTATACTTCCTTCCTCACCTTTCCAGACTACAGGTTTTCGACCGTTGCGTAGAACCGTCTCTGTAGACTGGTTGTTGGCTAAAAGTCCACCACAAAAGTTAAAGATCTCCTCGGTAGAACGGTAACTTTTATTGAGCCGTACCGTCTTCAAACCTAATTCAGAAAATACATCATCCAGTCTTAAGTGAGAACTTTGCCACACATATGCGTTCAGGGACTGAAAGACGTCACCTACAAAGGTGAATTTAGCCCTAGGATATGTTCTAAGCATTATCTCCAGCTGGAGAGGTGCGTAATCTTGGACTTCATCTACCACAACATGCTGAATTCCATGCTGGACTGGGTAGCCTTCTAGCTCTCCTGTGAGATATAAAAGTGGTGCAACGTCTTCAAATGGAATAACATCTAGTTTGCGAAGCTGTTCTGGTTGCGCTAGACCGCCGGCCACCTTCATCCAGAGTTGCTCATCCTGGTGGAGACGCTGATACCAAGCAAGGCTGTCTATATGGTACCTAGTCGCTAACAGATGAAGAGTAGGTTCTAACTCTGCGCGAAGGCGCTTTACTGCTTCCCTGGCCACGGTCATCCAAGATTCTCCTTCAAACGCTGGATCAGCTTGTACCGTTTGAAAGACCTTCCTCAAACTTTTTTTCCTCAATGGCCGTAATAAAAACCAGATACGCTGGTAGATCTGGCGTAAGCGTCTATGGGCAGGAAGATAGCTATAGTTTTCCTCAAAGAGCCTCCTCTGTTCAGCGGCGGACATCACCAATGTCTGTCCCAGGCGAACATCCTGGAACCGAGAAACTTCTTCATGGACTGTCTCCACAAGATTATCTAACACCTCTTGAAACTCTGCGGACGATTTGAATGCAGTCTCCTGGAGACGTTTATTACGTTTCTCATCATCTAACTGTAATAGTTTCTCTAGATACGTTACTTGGGTCTCCACATCCCACTGCCACTTCAAGAACAACTGGGAAAAATGTTGAAAAGTTAGTTGAATCACATTTTCCTCGCCCAGTTCGGGAAGAACGTTGGAAATATAATCGCTAAAAATGCGGTTTGGTGAGAAAATAACGATATTTTGGGAACTAATCGTCTCTCGATATCTATACAGCAAGTAAGCCACGCGATGCAGCGCAACCGAGGTCTTTCCACTTCCAGCAGGTCCCTCCACCAAAAGGAGATGGTCCGTATCATTGCGGATGGCCTGGTTTTGCTCTCGCTGTATGGTATTGACTATGGTACGCATTTTTTCGCTGGTGTTCTGGCCGAGCGCTTGCTGTAGGATTTCGTCATCGATCTTAAGCTCGTTATCAAACATATAGACTAACTTGCGTTCCCTAATACCGAACTGGCGTTTCAAGGAAATATGACCCCGATATACTCCCCCTGGACCTTCGTATTCCGCCTCACCCAAACCAAAATCGTAAAACATGCTGGAAATGGGTGCGCGCCAGTCGTACACGAGGGGTAAACCTGTCTCTTCCTCAATTAGAGAGCGAATCCCAACATAAATCGGTTCACTGTTAGGTAATCCCTCCTCATGGAAATCAATCCGTCCAAAGTAGGGAGACCTGCGAACCGCCTGTAACTGTTTTAGTAGCTTATGTTGAATCCCAAACTCACTGGCGCTATGTCTCAGTTCTGCGATACGCTGTGCCACGTCCATCATTTTACCCGGACTGGCAGAGGAGATACCGTATTCTTCCCTCAGAACAGAACGAATATGGAGCATATCCTGTTCAAAGCCACTGGTTTTCTCTTGTTGCTTAGCCACTTGTTGATCAATTTCTTTATAAACGTAATCCAACCACTTTTGCTCTTGCTCAAAATCCTTACCTTGCAAAGCGCACCTCCGAATTAACCATCCACATCTTCACGACTCCTACTCCCATCCTTTAATCTGTTCATTTCTTGACAATTCGATTAGATGTCGATATCCTTCCTTCACGAATCCGGCCTTTTTTGCTGCTCGCATATCGAACGCTCTTTTTTTCAGCCATAAAAACATAATAACCATCTACTTCACAAACTCTCACACCACCAAAAATGGCGATGAACTTGTTCTTGTACCATTCCTTACGCTTGGTTACCATGTACATTTTGCCACCTATTACAAGCCGGTTAAATCCTTTTTCTATGAACTCTTTGGGAACAGAGAAATCTGTATGATAAGGTGGATTGGAGAGGATTAGATCGAAATTGCTTTCCCTAAGGTTGGAAAAACCGTTGCTTTGGCAGACAGTCACATGGGAAACCCGATTCAGAACGAGGTTCTCCTTCGACACTTGCACAGCTAAGGGATCGTTATCTACCATTACTACATTCTCCGCTCCCACCAGCTTTGCTGCTAATATGCCCACCGCACCATAACCGCACCCCAAATCAAGCACACGCTGCCCGACTTGAAACTGGACTACAGAGAGCATGGCCAGCGTTCCGCGATCTAGTCCATTAGGCGAAAACAACTGAGGATGGGTATTTAGTATCAAGTCATGCCCCCTGATCTTTATCTGAAGCATATTGTTCACTCGCTTTCCTTATTCTCTGAAATGGGATTTTTTCCTTTCAACTTAGACCTAATCATGCTCGGTTGGTATTGACAGATTGGGCTAGCGAGATTAGGATAAAATTAGTGTTCAGACGGGGCCTACAGTGGCTCTTATTTTTATCTTAAGGAGGTTAATTATGTCCAAAAGTGGGCTTTTTGCAGCAAGAGACTTGACCCAAGGCACACCCTGGAAACGGATCATCGAGTTCACCATCCCAATGTTACTAGGTAATATTGCTCAGCAATTCTATAACACAGCCGACTCAATTGTTGTTGGACGTTATATAGGTGATAATGCGTTGGCAGCAGTTGGTAGTGCTGGTCCCATTTTAAACCTTCTTTTGGTGCTCTTTGTTGGCATTTCGGTAGGAGCTGGCATTATGGTTGCCCAGTATTTCGGTGCTAAAGACAGAGAACATCTCTCAAAGACTATTGGTACCTGCCTAACTCTAACAGCTATTGCCTCTGGTCTCATCATGATTATTGGGCCATTAGTAAGCCGCCCGCTCTTGGAACTCTTAAACACTCCTGCATCTATCATCGATTGGTGCACTGATTACTTAAACATTTTCTTTCTCGGTGCCGTTGGTTTTTCTTACTATAACATTTTAGCAGGAATCTTACGCGGGCTGGGTGATTCAATCTCTGCCTTGGTTTTCTTGCTAGTAGCTACAATTCTCAATGTGTTACTTGACATTTTGTTCGTGGCGGGTTTTGGCATGGGAGTGCCTGGAGTAGCCTTGGCTACCGTAATTGCCCAAGCGATATCTGGCATTTTGTGTCTAATGAAATTGATGCGCATGACAGAGCACTTTGATCTAAACTGGTCGCTACTGAAGCCAAGCAGAGAGCTATCTCTAGCTGTAGTCAAGTTGGGTTTACCGTCAGGAGTTACCCAAGCCATTTTTTCCTTGGCCATGATTGTGGTACAATCACTTACGAATAGTTTTGGAGAAATGGTGATCGCCTGTAACGTGATTGTAATGCGCGTAGATGGATTTGCCATGATGCCTAACTTTTCCTTCGGAAGTGCTCTCACTACTTTTACTGGACAGAATATCGGTGCCAAAAGAATGGATCGGGTAGAAGAAGGCACTAAGCACGGCACGCTTATGGCTGTGGGTGTTTCTACTGTGCTCACTATCCTACTACTCCTTTTTGGTCACCATCTTATGAACGTTTTTACAGATACACCAGAATTGGTTGATATGAGCGTACGTATGCTTCGCATTTTAGCCTTTGGTTACATTGCTGTGGCAGTCACTCAATCGCTGTCAGGTGTGATGCGTGGCGCAGGAGATACCATGACTCCCATGTGGATCTCTTTAATCTCCACAGTTATCATCAGGGTGCCTTTAGCTTATGGTTTGGCTTATGCCACTAGAAGTCCCCTCTACCCCACGGGACGGCCAGAATCCACCTTCCTCTCGCTCTTAATTTCTTGGACATTAGGCGCAGTTATAACCTACGCTTTCTACAGGAAAGGTGGCTGGAAAGCAAAGAGCGTTAGTGGCACTACAACAAAAGAGGCTGCCTAGCCTCTTTTTCGTTTGCCCGCAAGAAAGCGGCACTAGAATGGTAATCCCAAAAAGATAAACCGTATTAAATCCACCACGGTATGGGTGATCATAGCTGCAGTTAGGTCCCTGTTTACCATCAAGAGTGTCATAGGTAAACCAAAAAGTACTCCCAGAATGACAGGTCCAATGAGTAGCGTTCCTAAATCAAAATGCAAGACTCCATTGACAAAATAGAGATCTGGAAAATGCATCAGAACATGAGGAACGATCATCAGCACATATACCCAGATGGTTTCTTTACGTGTAGTGATTCTACCGTCCAATAGGTAGACTGAGAAGGCATAGATGAAAAAGCGGTAGATTATTTCCTCTGAAATGCCTGGATTCAAAGAAACCAAAAACGCATAGAACGAGGGAGCAAACCTTAGCGTTTGGCCGCCAGCCAAAAAGAGGTTGATGACCCCTAAGGGAAATCCTACTCCTACTCCCCAGAGAATACTACGCCTTAAAGGACGCCGCAGTAAGGAGAGTTTGCCATCTGTCAGTTCAAAAATACGCGTTGCAGCAACAAAGGCTAAAAATGTGGTGACTGCAGCAACCGGACTGGTAATTCCGACTAGAATCGCTAAAGCCGCCCCTAAGACAACTGAACGTCGGGATGGTAGCTTTTCATTTCTTAACAGGGCCAGTGCAAGAATTGATACAATGATATTTACCAGCAACCATAATCTCTGCGTTTTGGAAGCTGATCCAATTAATGGGAATACCAAGTTTAGAATAAAGACTGTGAGAAAAGCAATAAACACACGCCTCAGTTTAATTGCTTTTTTTAGTTCATCCATGCCGCTCCTCCTAGTTTAATGGCTTGGCCATAATCAGACAAGGAGTATCCGCCCCCCAAATGTCTAAAGATTCTTCTAACGGGAAAATCCCACCGAACGATAAAACTGCTTAGTGCGCCCGTAGGCCTCATCAGGAAAGCTGTCACCTAGAGTTTTCACAGTGAAGAACTTTTTGCCTTGTTCCTGTAACAACTCCTCAGCAGCGCTAATAAGCATTCTACCTAAGCCCCGGCTATGGATTTCTTGATAGACACCCATACAATAAGTCTCGCCGGTAAACTCATTATGATGGAGCAAACTGATAAAGCCTAGAGACCAACAACCTCCAATTAATTGTCAAATCAACTCACCATTCTCATCGTAAAAGAGATCACAATATTTGACGATGCCGTTAACTCGTTCCAGTTCACCTTTTCTTAATTCTAAGGCAAAGAGATAATCACTAGAGTAATTCTCATCCAGACCAATTCTCCAATTTGAGGCCTTCTCGAAGCCAAACTTTGTGTAAAAGTTCGGATCGCCCATAACAATTACAGATCCGTCACTACAGGATAATCCGCTTGGTGTTCAGCTCGGATTAAGTACGACATTGATGTCCATCTCCATCTAGTCCTTGAAGTAATACCCATCAAAGTCTCCAAGGGGTTTGTAGCCTATTTTTTGATAAATACTGTTCGAAGTTGGGTTTGCCAAGTCAGTGAACAGCGAGCAGAACTCATATCCCTCATTCAACAACTGCT
>JAAZLQ010000333.1 GCA_012799255.1 Bacillota bacterium | reverse complement strand
GTACACTAAACGAAAGAGGTGAGCCCATGGCTATTGAGAAACGCAAAGTGTTTATTATTAACACATCTTACTTCCTGATTCTTTTTGGCATTACTTATATTGCACTCAAGTACCTATTTGGCTTGATTGCTCCATTTATTATCGGTTTTTTGGTGGCTTTTGTATTACAAAGGGGGATTCAGTTTCTCTCCGCCAAGCTAAGGCTACCAAAGAAATTAGCCGCGGTTTTTTCAGTGTTATTATTCTATCTCGTGATCGGGTTTCTCCTATTTTGGTTTGGTATGACGCTTTACGCCGGCATTAAAGACCTTGTGGAGAAGATGCCTGGGATTTATTCTCGAGAAGTTGAACCTGTGATCGGGCAAATTTTTGAGTATATTGAAAGGATTATGACTCGTTTTGATCTATCTTTGGTACAGCTCCTCGAAGACTTCCATGACTCGGTTTCTCAGTCTATCGGAAAAATTGTCTCGGATGTTTCCTCGATGGCTATTGCCACCGTTACTTCTACAGTATCTTGGGTTCCGAAAGTGTTTTTAGGAGTTGTTTTGTCGATTATTTCATCAGTATTTTTTGCCATGGACTATGAGATGATCACCGAGTTTTTCACCAATCTGTTGCCAGATAAGAGGCGTGGTTTGGTGGGAGAACTACAGACGTTTATCACCGGAATTGGTGGAAAGTACATTAAGGCCTATTCCTTATTAATGCTGATTACTTTCACCGAAGTTGCTATTGGACTCTCCATTCTCCGGGTAGATGGGGCCTTCAGCATAGCGGCGTTTACTGCGGTAGTAGATATTTTGCCCGTACTTGGGACAGGGCTTGTTCTTATACCGTGGGCACTTTTCCACTTAATCAAAGGGAATCTCTCTTTAGGTTTAGGTCTTGTGTTAATCTATGTTGTGATCACTGTGATCCGCAATGTCTTAGAACCTAAACTAGTGGGTCAACAAATCGGACTTCATCCCATAGTAATGTTATTGTGTATGTACGCTGGAGTAAGGATTTTTGGGGTGATTGGTTTGTTCATTTTGCCATTTTCCATCTTGGTCATTAAGTACCTCTATGATCATGGTAAACTGCATCCAGAAGCATAACATGGTCAGTATGTAAACAATGAAGAGTCGATCAGTGGGGTGGTCGACTTTTTCTTAGATCTTTGCCGGGTAGCATGGTAAAAGAGAAGAGGAAAAGAAGAAAAGAAGGTGCCTTATGGAGAAGATCATTGATGTTCACGGTCTTGCAAAATCCTACGGACAGATTAAAGCGGTGAAGGGAATCGATTTTTACGTGGAACAAGGCAAGCTCTTTGCCTTTCTTGGACCAAATGGCGCAGGTAAATCAACCACAATCGAGATTCTCAGTACAGCCCTAAAACGCGATCAAGGGGATGTGTTAATTAACGGATATCGCCTAGGAGTGGAAGATAATCAGATTAGGGCTTCTATCGGGGTCGTGTTTCAAGGACATCTCTTGGATGATCTTTTGACGGTCAGGGAAAACCTTCTCACTCGGGGGAGTTTCTATGGCCTCAAAGGTCAGCAGTTGCAGGCCGCAGTGAAGCAGGCTGCTCAAGATGCAGCGGTTATTGACTTTCTGGACCAACCCTATGGTAAGTTGTCGGGTGGACAGCGTAGGCGTGCTGACATTGCTCGCGCATTGGTTAATAGGCCTCGAATCCTCTTTTTGGACGAACCTACAACTGGTCTCGATGCCCAAACCAGACGAAATGTTTGGGAGTTCATCCGTGAACTTCAAGAAGAAAGTGGCATGACGGTTTTTCTTACAACTCACTATATGGAAGAGGCTGCTCAGGCAGACTATGTGATAGTGATCGACCATGGGGAAATTGCAGCTAAAGGTACTCCAGCACAGCTTAAGGCCAAATATGCGAACGATCAATTACGATTGAGAGCCAAGGCGGTAGATGAGACGGTTAATGTGTTGAAAGAGTTGAAACTATCTTACGAAATGCAGGCGGATATTATTGCTGTTCCCATCGCCAGTACCTTCGATGCCCTACCTATCATTGAGAGGTGCCGTGACTATATATCAGACTTTGAGGTACTGCAGGGCACCATGGATGATGCCTTTATCGGGATTACCGGAAAGGAGATTCGGTCATGATTAAGTTTGCTTCTCGTAACTTAAAACTCTTTTTCAGGGATCGAGCTGCAGTGTTTTTCTCGTTATTAGCGGTTTTCATTATTATTGGACTTTATGTCTTGTTTCTCGGTGATACTATTACATCTGATATGCAGGATGTCCCAGGAGCAAGGTTCTTAATGGATAGTTGGATAATGGCTGGTCTTATGGCTGTAACCTCTATCACTACCACCATGGGTGCCGCAAGCGTGATGGTAGATGACAAAGACAAGGGGATTTCGAAAGATTTCCACTGCTCTCCCCTGCAAAGGTGGACAATTGTGGGGGGGTACCTGCTCAGTTCTATCTTCGTGGGAGTTATAATGACTTTTGTGGCTCTGATTCTTGCAGAAGTATATATTGTCGCTAATGGCGGTGAATTATTGCCAATTGCTGCTCTGTTAAAAGTATTGGGCTTAATCATTTTATCCACTTTAGCCAGCGGTACTCTGATCTCGTTCTTGGTTTCCTTTTTTAAGACGCAAAACTCCTTTGCGGTGGCGAGTACAGTGGTTGGAACCCTGATTGGTTTTTTAATGGGTATCTATGTTCCAATCAGTGTTTTACCTGGTGGGGTGCAAATGGTGATTAAGCTTTTCCCCATTTCCCATGCGGCTGCCCTATTTCGACAGGTTTTTATGGAAGTTCCCTTGAGTCAGACCTTTGCAGGGGCTCCACAGATGGCTGGCAATTTTAAGACCAGTCTTGGTGTAGTGTATCAATTTGGTGAATATACTATGGGTTCTTTCGAAAGTGTGCTGATTCTAATTCTAACAGCTGTCGTGTTTTTCACCCTTGCGGTGTGGAGAATGCTCAAAGACTAGTAGGGACTAATAGGAGGTAACTTGAGTGATTGAACTGGCAAGACAAGTAGCTTTAGGCGCGGGAGAAATCCTAGTACGGAAGTTGAAACAAGGGATCTCTATAGAACATAAGGGAAGCATTGATCTGGTAACGGATGCTGACAAGGCTTCGGAAAAGTACGTTGTTGACCAACTACAGAAGTTGTTTCCCAGCCATGGCATCCTCGGCGAAGAGGGCTCTCGAATCGAAGGAACTAGTGATTTGCTGTGGGTGATCGATCCCATCGACGGAACCACAAACTTTGCCCATGGCTTTCCTTATTTTTCTGTTTCTTTGGGACTGATTAAAGGTAACGAGGCAGTGCTGGGGGTAGTATATAATCCAGCTTCCAATGAGTGCTTCTGGGCGGAGAAGGGCAGTGGGGCGTTTTTGAACGGAACAAGAATAGCTGTGTCTAAGCAAGACAAGGTGCAGGCAAGTCTGCTAGCCACTGGTTTTCCTTATGACGTGGCAACTACCAGCGAAGATAATCTGTCTGCTTATGAACGTGTTACTAAGGCCTCCCAGGGGGTACGTTGCCTAGGTTCTGCTGCCCTTGACCTTTGTCAAGTTGCTTCTGGACGTATTGAGGCATTTTGGGAGCGGTTTTTACATCCCTGGGACATTGTTGCGGGAAGTCTCATCGTGGTAGAGGCGGGAGGACGAATTTCTGGGTGTCTGGGTCAAAATTTCAACCCCCTAGGGCATGAAATCTGTGCCTCAAACGGTTTGGTTCATGATGAGTTATTGGGAATGATCAAAGGATAGGTGAAATCAATGGCGGGGTGGCTGAAGCGCTGGCTAAGGTCCAAATCAAGTTCGGATAATTTAGAAAGCCGAAGCTCAGCGGGAAGCTTTGCTAGCTGGGCAGGCATCGTAATCAATCTGTTACTTGTGGTGGGCAAAGTCACTGCTGGCATATTCGCAGGTAGTGTGGCGGTCATTGCTGACGGTCTGAATAATCTCATGGATGCTCTTGGCGCGATTATTACCTTGCTAGGGTTTAAGATGGCTGCCAAAAAGGCCGACGACGAACACCCCTTTGGGCATGGTCGTTATGAGTACATCGCAGGTCTAGCCGTGGCGGTATTGGTACTTGTTGTTGGAGTTGAACTTGCCCGCAGCGGCATAACTGAGATTCTAGATCCGAGTCCCGTCGATTTTGGTACTCCCATTGTGATAGTGCTGGTTATTTCGGTGGCTGTAAAGAGTTGGATGGCTTTATTCTATCGCCGCTTCAGTAAACGGATTGGCTCCTCCGCCTTGAAAGCAGTTTCAGTGGATAGTAGAAACGATGCTTTAGCCACGAGCGCTGTATTTATCAGTGCCTTGGTATCTCGTTATGCTGGCATCGAGCTGGACGGCTGGGCCGCACTAGGTGTGTCTCTTTTCATTCTCTATAACGGCATCGGACTCTTAAAGGAAACGATTAGTCCGTTAGTTGGTGAAGCCCCCTCAGAGGAGTTGGTGGACTATATTTCCGAGAAAATAACCGCCCATAAGCAGGTATTGGGTATCCACGATCTTATTATTCACGATTATGGTCCGGAAAGACGCTATGTGAGTGCTCATGTGGAGATGCCTAGTGACGAAGATCCAGTGATCACCCATGATATCATTGACAGTATTGAACGGGATTTCTTAGAGAATGATGGGATTCATCTGATTATCCACGTGGATCCGGTTGCACCGGAGTAGATTTATCCCGTAAATAAAAAGCCCTCCAGCAGGGCTTTTTTGTTAGGCAAATGCTATATGTTCTTTGCGAAAAAGTGGACAAACTGGTATGATAGTAAGAGAGGATTACATATATGGTGGTCTAAAATGAAAAAAATCGTCATTGGTATACTAGCCCATGTGGATGCTGGCAAAACCACATTATCTGAGAGCATGCTCTTTTTGAGCGGCAAGACTCAGAGGCTCGGGAGAGTTGATAATCAAGATGCCTATCTAGATACTCACGACCTAGAAAAGGAACGGGGAATCACTATCTTCTCTAAACAGGCCATCTTTGAGGTAGACGGTACTGAGATTACTTTGCTAGATACACCAGGCCACGTGGACTTTTCCGCGGAAATGGAAAGAACGCTACAGGTGTTAGACTATGCTATCTTAGTGATTAGCGGTGCAGATGGAGTACAAGGACACACCGCTACACTTTGGCGGTTGCTTGCCATGTACAAAGTGCCTGTGTTTTTGTTCATT
>JAAZLQ010000049.1 GCA_012799255.1 Bacillota bacterium | reverse complement strand
TGATTATTAGGCAGTTACAAAATACTTGTAAAAACACCTCAAAAAAGCCGTTTTTTTTGGCATATTTTTCGGCACTTTTAGAAAAAGTTGAATTAAAAAAGAGTATAGTAAAATCCAACACTCCCACCAATGCAGACAGCAGGCTTGCGACTAATTAAATCAAAACCCCCACATAAGCCAATCCCGACACCTACAGTAAACTTTTTGCGTTTCTGTGGCTCTTTATATACTCGTAGATTTTCCGTGCTTGTATAAGGGTTTAAATTGACTATTTCGGTGTAGTCTTTTTTCTGAATAATATTGTAATCATTTTTTACGCTTAAATTGAAAATTAAACTATCCGTAGCAAATCCTGACAAATCTATCCATTTGTCTTTAAAATTAAAAGTTCCGTCTTTCTCAATTTTTGCAAACGTATCTATTTTTGTGATAGTTTCGTAAATTATAGCTACTTCGGGTTTTTGAGACTTTACCAATTTTTGAAGTGCTATAATTGTAGAGTCTTGCGTTTGCATTTTTAAAAAATCGCCCCTGCGTAACGTTTCAATGTTTTTTATTTTAGCAACCTCCTCCCCGTGCTTATTTTTCCATTTAACTAATTCAGAATTAGCGTTTTTATAAGCATTTGTTAAGGCTTTTTCTCGTTTGCAAGATTTTACAAAAACCCCACAAAGCACTAATAATAAGACAATTATAATTATATGAGGTATGTATTTTTTCATAAAATTGGAGCAGGAAACCCACTCATCCCGAAGGGTGGGTGGGAGGAATGCGACTGCCACGCTTTAAATTGTTTGACAAAATTAGTAATTATTTTCTGATATATGAAATTATTTTGTATATTTGCAGTATGAAGTTGACATTGAAAATAAAACTTTTGCCTACCGATAAACAGGCTAACTTGCTTCTTGATACAATGAAGGAAGCTAATACTGTTTGCAATGCCATTTCTGATGTGGCGTGGCAAGAGAAGATTTTCAATAACTTCAAACTCCATCACCGGACGTATCATGCCTATAAGGCTACGTTCAATCTTTCTTCCCAAATGCTTATAAGGCAAATAGCCAAAGTTGCTGATGCCTATAAGTTGGACAAGAAAGTTAAAAGGCAATTTAAACCACTTGGTAGTATTGCTTATGACAGTAGGATAATGACCTACAAGCCGAATAACATTGTTTCTCTGTGGTGTATTGGTGGTAGGCAAAAGATTAACTTTGTTTGTCACAATCCTGACTACATCCCTTACATTAAAGGGGAAGCGGATTTGGTTTACAAGAAAGGTAAGTTTTACCTTTTCCAAACCGTTGATGTTCCCGAAGAAGATGTCGAAGACATAGAAGCCTTCGTGGGTGTGGATTTTGGTTTGACCGATATTGTCGTTACATCTGATGGGGTTAAACATTCTGCCGATGGGCTTAACAAATACCGTGAACATCGGCAAAAGGTTCGGAGTTCTATCCAAGCAAAGGCAGACACTTCCAAGCGTTCCACAAAAAGGAATTGTAGGAAGCTGGCTAAACGGCTTCAAGGCAAAGAGAGAACTCACTCCCAAATTATTAACCACACTATTGCAAAATCTATTATCCTTTCTGCTAAAGAAAGCGGTAAAGGTGTTGCTATTGAGGATTTGACTAATATTAGGTTTACATCTAAACGAAGAAACAAAAAGTTTAGAACAAAACTTGGTAAATGGTCGTTTAGTCAACTTCGCTCTTTTTTGGAGTACAAAGGGCTGCTCTACGGAGTTCCTGTTGTGGTTGTTGACCCTCGATATACAAGTCAAACCTGTAATGTGTGTAAACATCTTGGAAAACGAACCAACAAGCACTTTAAGTGCAACAACTGCGGAAACGATATGGACGCTGATTATAATGCAGCTCTTAATATCGCTACGCTTGGGGCGATTGTAAACTCGCCATTTGAAAAATCGAATGATATGTGTTGCTCTATTGCTCACAGTTATTCAGGTTTAAAGCCCATCCCATCGCTTTTTAGCGTGGGTGGGTAGTTTACTTCAAAATATCGTCTACGTTTTTTCCAACCTTGCTTTCAATTTCGCCCTTTAATTGAAGTCTAAAAATTTTCAAAAACGGCATGTTTGGCTTTAAAATCAGCATATTAGCCGAAACACTCCACAACTCACACGCTCC
>JAAZLQ010000137.1 GCA_012799255.1 Bacillota bacterium | reverse complement strand
GGAGAGGCTTCCACGGTAATGTCATCAATACATATCCCTGAATAACGCGGACACGCCTCATTATTTTTAATCTCAATATCGATCCTTGTTGTATTCGCTGAGGGCAACAAGTCTGAAACTTCTGGTAAAAGAAGTGTTGAACAAGGAATATCATTATGTTTCATAACAGCATACAAATCCCTCGCCACGCCATAATGCGAAGCAGCATCTCCCCTATTGGGTGTCAATCCAATTTCAAAAATATAATCCTCTTCAATTTTATAGAGCTCAGCTGCTGACAATCCCACAGGTGTATCCTCCGGTAAAACCAGAATACCTTCGTGAGAAGTACCCACACCTATTTCTACCTCTGAACAAATCATTCCTTCTGAAACTTCACCTCTAATCTTGGATTTCTTAATCACAAAAGGTTTTTCTCCCGAATATAAAGTAGTGCCGATCGTTGCTACAATCACCTTTTGACCTGCAGCCACATTAGGTGCACCACATACAACATTGAGCGGAGTTTCCTCACCAACATCCACTGTTGTGAGATGAAGATGATCAGAATTAGGATGATCTTCACAGGTCAATACTTCTCGAACAACCAATCCTTTCAAGCCACCTTGAACCGATTCAAAAAGAGTAAGTGATTCAACTTCCAGGCCGCAATCTGTTAATAATTTACTCACTTCTGAAGGAGGAAGATCAAAAGAAATATACTGTTTCAGCCAATTATACGATATTTTCATAGAGTTGATATTGTAATATTATGATAAAAAATTCAGTCCGCAAAAATACTACATTATTATATATGTAAAGTTTATTTTTTTATTTTTGTAAAAAGGGGGGAAGCTACTGTGTCGCTGTAAGATCCTTTAAAACAGCGATTAAAGCCTCTTCTATCAGAGCAAAATCGTGTTCCTTTTTGGATGTATAATAGAACAATAAATTCACTTTTTTATCCGATTTTGACAAATTATCAAGCAAAAATTGACGCTTATTGAGTCTATATGCCTCTCTTATTCTCCTCTTAATTCTATTTCGGATAACAGCTTTTTTGAAGTTTTTTTTAGGAACAGCAATCGCTATCTGATTTTGATCAGAAGATTTTTGTTTCTGCTCCCAAAGATAGTAACACTTTATCGGATGATGATGATAGGAATTCTGCTCACGAAGAAGGCTTTCTATACTCTTTCGCGAACAAAGTCTTTCAGATTTAGTAAAACTATAATTCTGAATTAAGTTATCTTCTTCTTGTAGCATGTTCTTTTAAGAAGTGATCCAATGCGATGGTTATTGAGGGAGCCTCTTTTGTAGGAGCCTCAACATGTAATGTCCACCCTTCTGCACGAACTGCATCTGCCGCTGCTGTTCCTAACGCGGCAAAAGCCATCTCTCCCTGCTCAAATTCCGAATAATTGGCTTTTAACGCATCAACTCCTGAATTACTAAAAAATACAATCATATCAAACTTGCTGATATCAATATCTTCTTTTATGTTAGCCGGAACAGTTTTAAAAACTACAGCTTGATTGTATTCAATCTCCTCAGAAGTTAGAAAATCACAGTAATGCGAATAAGCCATTTCACTTCCACAAGGAAGTAAATATTTGAGTTCTCTATTTTTTGAAATCAATTCAAAAACACCCGATGGATGATTATTTTTAGCATAAAAAACTTTTCTCTTTTTGTAAGAGATATATTTCTGAAGATAATATGCAACCTGATCAGTTGGACAAAAATATTTCATAGACTCAGGTATCTCTATCCGCATCTCTTTTAAAAGAGCAAAGAAATAGTCAATCGTTGTAGTACTGGAAAAAATAATAGCAGTATGATCCAGAATATTGATTTTTGTTTTCCTAAAGTCTGCAGCTGAAATC
>JAAZLQ010000069.1 GCA_012799255.1 Bacillota bacterium | reverse complement strand
CACCTTTGCCAACTACATCAGTTGAGCCAGAACTAACACCGCAAGTGGAAAATAAACCTACAGAGACTCCCACACCGACACCTACTCCTTCACAAGAACCCATAAATACAACAAAAGGGGTATTATTGAATGGAGTACCCGAGTTTGACGACAACATTGAGGGTGTTAATGCTACTATAACTGATAGAAGAGTAATACTAGAGGGTAGTCATGTTAGATATTTTATAACTCTTAAATTTTCGCTCTTTGACAGAGAGGTAAATACGGACATTGAGGTTTTGCGTGAGGATTTCATCGAGTTGGAGGGGTTAGATGGCTTACTTTTGGGTGTAGGCTATAGGTCTTATGGTAGTAGCTTTGCCTTTGATGTATTTTCTTTAAAAAAAGATTAAAAAGTTGTGAATACTGCTTGCAATTTGTTGTGGGTTAGTGTATACTAGTAGCAAGGGTTGGGTGGGAAACCACCTTACAAAATCCCGAATTTTCAAAATTCAAACATTATTAGCTACTTAAGACATCACATCATGGTAATACTTTAAAATATAAAAACTATCCTATTATTAATTGAAAGGGGAAAACATTATGCCAATCGTGGACAAGAAGAACAAGAAACCAAGTCTGGATGCAGTAAAAGCTCCAAAAATCGCTAAGACATCAGATCCAAAACAGTCAGAGGGAGCAACTCCTGACATAGCTCCAAAAGCGACAAAACCTTTAAGACCTTCCGACAAACTCGCAGCTGAGGGTGCAACGATACGCTCACAGCTTACAGAAGAGCAAAAAGCTCTTGAAGGTATTTGGTCAGAACACGTAACCAGAGTTAGGGCTTTAACAGCCAACAAGTTCATGGAGCGTACCGTAATTAACAAGGTTGAGTCATTCGAACCTGCAATTGTTGGTTATGTCTTTATGGCAGACATTCCTCTTGAGGGAATTGCAAAGGCTAATGGCGATCTCATTAATGTACCTGCTAACACCGAGTTTGTCCTAACCAGACAGGAAACTGGTGAATTCTTCTCAAGACCAGAAATGGGTGGTATGGCAACAAACTCTAGACTTACTGTTCGTTACAATAAGTCCAAGGGTGAATTCACTCCATTGCTGAATGACACCAAAAAGCAAGCCGTAAAAGCCAACAGTGTAACAATCGATACTGTTGAAGAGGTTGATGGTGTACGCAAGTGTAAAGTACTTCCCGAATATGAGGCTGACTTTGGATTCCTTTATGTTCGCAAGACTGGAGTTCGTGCACTCGGAACTGGTGGAAGAAAGGCAAAGGATGCAGAGAGACAGAAGAACCTCGCAGCTGGACTTTTCGCTCTTTACCAAGCAAAGAAAAAGGCACAAGGTTAATAGGGTTAAACCAACACATAACCACAAAAAGACAGGATACCACATGGTGTCCTGTTTTTTTTTACTTCCAATAACATTCAGACAATAGTCTGTAATAGGTATGTTTTATTGTATGGTTGGATTCGGTAGTATGTATATTGAAAAATTTGATTTATATACATAAGTAGGGGATGGTGTAACTTTGGATATTCAGCTATCACGGAAGTATAGGTCTAAGACTGTTGATGATATTATAGGTAACAAGTCTGTGGTTGAGTCTTTACGCACAATTTGCGAACGCAAGTACAAAGGAATGAGACTTCCACAGGCATATTTGATACATGGGGTATTTGGATGTGGAAAGACATCTATTGCTAGAATACTTGCAAAAATCTACAATTGCAACAATCCTACAATACATGGACCTTGTGGCGAGTGTCCGTCATGCCAGTCTATTGATACTTTCATTGAGACAGGTGAATTTAACTATGAGGTTCGTGAAGTGGATGCTACAAAGGATGATAGTAAAAATGACATGGATAATATACTTGAGGAATGTAGATATCCGTCTACACTATCGGATTATACTGTTTTAATTATAGACGAGGCACATATGGCTAAAGAGGGAGCACAGCAAAGACTTTTGAAGGTACTTGAAGAGCCACCATCGCATCTAGTTATTATACTGTGTACTACTGAAAAGGAAAAGATAAAGGATACAATTCAAAGTAGGTGTGCACCCCAGTACCATGTATCACAACCAAAGGCAAGTGAAATAGTAGACCGTTTGGCTTACATCTGTCAACAGGAAGGGGTAGACTTTAGTAAGAGTGCTTTACGACAAATAGTAAGAGCATCGGATAACATTGTAAGAACTTCATTAAACAAGTTAGAGCAAGTTATAAGCGAGGCTGGTGTTGCTGATACTGAAGCAGTTGTAAGAATACTAAATTTAGAAAGTGAAGAAAAACTATTTAATGTTTTCACTATGCTTGACAGGAAGAGACTTGGAGATTACTTGGAATGGATATATGGTTTAACCGACCATGCAAAGTACTTCGACTATCTAGCAGTATTGTTTAAAAATGCTCTGTATGCTATTAACAATGCACTACCAGACTTATCAACAGGGGAATTGCAATTATACAAGTCTGTATTTGGAAAAATACCTGTTGAAAAATTTATTGACATATTCTATATGATAAGCGAAATCAATAGCTTACGACTATCTGGTGAATTGAAATTACTATTATTCGGGTTGAAGTATATGGGATATGCAAATACTCAAGACATCGTTGCGAGTACTAAACTAGAGAAGAGTGATGAAGTCAGCAAGTCAATTAAGGCTTACAAGGAAAAGCACACTCCAAAATCTGAAGAAAAAGTAGATTTAACAAAACCCATTGCTTTGGAAGACCTAGATAGTCTTTTTGGTACAATAAAGAGTGTAGACTAACCAAACAAAGCGGGGTAATTCGGGGTAACAATTTAAAATTGTTTTATACACAATCAATATGGCATCTCTCACTTTTACTTAATTATTAATATAAAGTAAATGTGAGAGGTGTTTTTATGTTTAAAAGAATATTTGCATTGTTACTTTTAAGTATCATGTTGCTAACACCAGTCATAGCTTTTGCGGATGACAGTGGACTAGCGGATGCATTAATGCAACAAAATACTTCAAGTAACGCAGACATTATCAAAGACTTAGGTACTGAGAATATCAACTTAGCTGAGGCAAAGAGTAAGCTACAACGAGTTAGCGATGTGGTGGGTAAGATTATTTCCTTTGGACTAGTGATAGTATGGCTTATTGTACTAGCATTTGTAATACCAGACATGATTTACATACTGATACCACCCCTAAGAAAGTATCTATACCCTGAATACGGGAATGGTAGTTCCCCAAGTAACATGATGACAACAGGAGGGTATACATCACCTTTTGGTCAAGGAATGGGTGGATACGGTGGATACGGCAGTGGCTTTGGTAGACATATGTTTGGCAGTGGAATAAGCAACAACACACAGTATCGCTCTGACAGACAATGGATTTCAGACGCAGCGAGAGACTCGATGGAAGAAGCATTTAACTCCGTAACTCCAACTATGACTGCAAGTATTGGTTTCCAACAAGCACCATCATCTGCAAAACCTAAAAGAAAAATGGTGTTAGTAGCCTATTTCAAGAGAAAGACTGTCGAGTTAGTATTATGTACTGCAATACCACTAATTTTAATCAGCGGTTTACCTTATTTAGTTGGTGGATTACTTGCAGAATTAATTGTTAACTTCTCAATGAAGGGTGTAAACTCACTACCACAAGTTTTTAACTTTATACAATAGGGTGAAATTATGGAATTAAAACTGTTTAATGAGACTAGACGAGTTTTGTCTGACCGTAGGGAAAGTAGGTTAATAGAAAAGGCTAGACAGAAACAACTTGCCAAGAAAGCAATGATACCTGTATTACGCAAGCAGACTATGGCTCTATTAGAAGATGAATTCAGCAGAGACATAAACAATGAGATTAGTTATTTAGTAATTACTGTAGCACCAGATTACCAACAAGAATTTATATCAGTAATGCAAGACTTAAAAGACTTGTATGAGGTTGTTCCTACAAGCACAACGGAATACATGATAAAACAAAGGGTAATTGAGGTGGATTAACATGGATGGAGCATATTTTTACTTTAACAAAAGAGACAGAGTTACATCAATAGCCAACAAACTAGGGGTATCCAAGGCGATGGTGGACAGGATAATACAAGAGTATCACTTGTCGCTAAAAGAAGAATTATTAAACGGTCAAAGCGTAAACATATCAAACTTGGTGACTTTACGACCAGTTCAGACTGAGGACACAGGTGGAAACACAGTGTATAGGGTTCGTGCAAGAGCGTCTACAAGCATAAACAAAGAAATATCTCAAATAAACAATTATGAAATAAAATGATTTGACTTAATTTGTCGGGGGATTACTAAATGTTATTAAAGACACATAAAGTTGGTGGTGTTGCAACAGCTATACTAACGACACCTTACATCCATAATTATGTAGACAGTGAGTTGGCTTATGTATTTGCACTGGGTGTCACTGTGGTATTTGCTAAAATTGGTGCTGAAATTCCCGATTTAGACTTAGGTTGGGAACAAATAAAGAAGAAAAACTCACTTTGGAGAAGTACTTTAAACAGACTGTTTTGGTTGCTAGGTTGTAAGCATAGGAGTTGGCAGACTCACTGTTACACTATTACATTAATACCTCTCTTAATACCAATACTAATGTTGTTGCAAACAGGTTTAACAGGGGTATCCTCTGAGGCATTATTTTGGATACTGTGTGGACTACAACAGGGTATTTTATCGCATCTGATTTTAGACAGTTTCAACCCGAGGGGGGTACATTTAATACCTAACAAAATAATTCGATTTGTACCTAAAAAGATAGCAATCGTTACAGGCTCAACAATGGAACGATGGGTGAGGGTTTTATGTATAGGACTTTGTATATACGGGGCGTTTGACTCGTTTAATCTGATAAAGGACTCAGTATTAGTACTGACAAGTATTTTATAAAGGAGTAATAAATATGAGGATATTGAACAATCGTAAATTTACGGCAAGACTCTTAATGCTCATGCTCTCATTAATTGTGATAGTTACTTTACCCGTATTTGCAGTGGATTACCAGTATTCAGCAAACAATCCACCAGAGGGGGCAAGATATGATGCATCAGCCGAACTTTGGAACGGTAAAGGAATACCTACTACAGGGCAAGGAATACTAACTAGTAATGGTACATTGGACAATGCCATTTTGCGTGATATGCCCGAGAAAGAGTTACATACTAGGATTAGAGCCACTATGAAATCTCTAAACGATGCAGTTGAAACTGATGAACCATCAGTT
>JAAZLQ010000225.1 GCA_012799255.1 Bacillota bacterium | reverse complement strand
TTTGCTTATGTGTGATAAAGAAGCAATAGAAGTGCAAAAAATTTTGCCGTTCCTATCCGACACTTGGCCATTGTGTCGGATAGGTCGGGCGGTTATTCGGGCAAGTCAATCTTGCCGACAAAGCTGTAATAAATCTCAATGTCCTGCCTGCGGGTGCCGTTCTCATCATAGCTGCACTCATGCACCACAATTTTCTCGATCATTTCCCGCAAGAGAGTGGGGGTCAGTTCTTCAAAGGCAAGGTGCTTGCGGACAATGCCCATAAATTTCTCGGCGTTGACGGTAGCTGCCTGTGACTTGTCCAGTTCGGCTTGCAGGGCGGCGGCTCTCTTTTTCAGCTCCGCTTGCTCGGCTTCGTAGTCAGCCGACAGTTCCATGAAACGCTCATCGCTGATTTTGCCGTTTACATTGTCCTCATACAGCCGCTTGATAATGCGGCTGATTTCAGAAATGCGTTCCTGCGCCTGTTCAAGCTGCTTGATGGCTGCGGCGGTCTTTCGCTTGCCGCCGATCTCGTTCTGCTGGACAAGTAGTTTCACAAACCGGCTCTCATGCTTGGCTGCGTATTCGGTCACTTGCCGGAGATTTGCCAGGACACCAGCGGTCAACAGATCGGTGCGGATAAAGTGCGCCGTACAGTTGCGGGTGCGCTTCTTGTAGCTGCCGCAGATGTAGCAGTCCTGTTTGCGGTCTTTGTTCTGATACCGCTGCTGATACAGCACATGGCCGCAGTCGGCGCAGAACAAAATCCCGGAGAACAGCCCCACTTCATCGTAGCGGTTCGGGCGTTTGCGCTGTTTGCGTAACTCCTGCACCCGTTCCCATGTTTCCTTGTCGATGATCGGCTCATGGTGGTTCTCGAAAATGGCCTGCTTCTCGACGGGGTTCTCTATGCTGTGCTTGACCTTATAAGAAGGCTTTTCCGTTTTGAAGTTCACCAGACATCCGGTGTACTCTCGGTTTTCGAGGATATGAACGACGGTGTTGGTCGCCCATTTGCACTCATAGCCTGGGTGATAACGGCGGGTGCTGCCTGTCCGCTGATATTCCAGCGTCCCCGGCGTGGGGATTTGCTGCTCCGTCAGCATACGGGCAATCTTGGTCGGGCCGTTCCCGGCAAGGCAAAGCTGGTAAATCTGCTGCACCACCGGGGCGGCTTCCTCGTCTATAATAAAATTCTCGTCCTCGTCCATCACATAGCCGTAAACCGGCTTGCTGGTAACAGGCTTGCCGCTCATGCCTTTTGACTTTTTCACTGCCTTGATTTTCTTGCTCGTATCTCTCACCAGCCATTCATTGAACAGATTTCGCAGCGGGGTAAAATCGTTGTCCATGCCCTCGCTGGCACTGTCCACATTATCGTTGACAGCGATAAAACGCACACCCTTTTGAGGGAACAGCATTTCCGTGTAAAACCCTACCTGCAAGTAGTTTCGCCCTAACCGGCTCATGTCCTTGACGATGACCGTACCCACTTTCCCGGCTTCAATGTCCGCAAGCATGGCTTGAAATCCGGGCCGCTGGAAGTTCGCGCCGGAAAAACCGTCGTCGGTGTACCAGCGCAGATTGGTAAAGCCGTTCTGTTTTGCGTAGGTTTCGAGTATCCTTTTTTGGTTCGATATGGAATTACTCTCGCCTTGCAATTCATCCTCGTGGGACAATCTCGGATAAAGGGCGGTAATGAGGTTTTGGGTGGCTTGTCTTAACATAAAATCCTCCGTTTCCGACAGCCAGCCCCACTATTCCGTGGTTTCATTGTACCACGGAAC
>JAAZLQ010000264.1 GCA_012799255.1 Bacillota bacterium | reverse complement strand
TCTTCTTCAATCATCTCAACGACATCACCAATGTCGCAGTGAAACACCTTACATAAACGCATCATGACTTCCAGCGATACAGGTTCATCCCTATATAGCTTGCTCATTGTATATCCGGTAATCTCTGCTGCCGCTGCTAATTCGCTCTTTTTGAGTTTATTCTTCTTCATCAGCTTCCAGAGTTTATCGTAACTGATCCTCATGACACGCCTCCGTTTCAACCCAATTTATATTTAATGCCCGCCACACTGGGCGAGGCATAGATATACATCGCATATTATAGCACATATAATCGTAAAAGTCAACACAAAGGCACAAAGTTCAAAACTGTAGATGGCGTGATATCACTTATAACCGACATCATACTTATGTAACTATAACAATGCTCCTGTACCGAACTCTCTCTGAGCCCGATACAGGAGCATTGTTTTAATACGATGGGATGCCATATCCAAGGATCTCATAGTATCCTACGGAGTAGTGTCTCTCAGCACAACTGTCGCTGGTGTTTCCTTCTACGGTATAGACGATACCATTCTCAACCCTTTCGACGATACCGGTGTGATCTGAAAGACCGTCCTGCGGACCGGAGCCGCCTTTGTTATCCCAGTCGAAGAAGATAATCATTCCAGGCGTAGGTTCAATGGAGTTGTCAGCCCACTGATTTCTCTGCTTGAACCAGTTTACTCCGGTAACGCATCCTGCGTACTTCGGAATGATACCGTTCTCGATATATCCGCACTGGTCAGCGCACCAGGAAACAAAGCAAGCGCACCATTCCACGCGGGAGCTGAATCCGTACCAGGACCAGTAAGGCTCACCGCCTACGTTGCCTATCTGAGTAAGAGCGATCTGGACGATCATATCGTCTGATCCATAGATTCCATAGAGCACCGCCAGCCACATGGAATTGTCTGCCGCAAGGAGTTCTTCAAGCTGCTCATTCTGGTCAGCACTGAAGTTGTACTGGCTTGCCATCGAATCCGCATCCTTATGCGTAACGACGATATATAGCGTGGTATGAGTTACCTCGACTTCCTCTTCCAGAATGTTGCCATTCCCATCATCTGACTCAACGATTTCTGTTTCCGTCCGTGTTTCGGTGCGGTAAGAAATGTCATTCATCGCCCAGAAGATATCCGTCAGCAGCTGCTTTTTCTCTTCGGTCATGGTCGCGACTTCCATAGCGTTATCCGGATCCGTCGTGGTCTTCACTGCGTAAATGGACAGCACCTGCGGCCATACAGCGCGGGAACCGGACATTTCAAGATCATCATAGGGATTGTTCGCCTTGATAGTTTCGATTCTGTTCTGATAATCCTCGTTGATATCACGTACGACTTGCTGCATGGTCATATTGGTGCCGGTATCCTCGCTGGAGAAGAATATTCCGAAGCAGGAGCCTACGATCAGAGCAATCAGGCAGATTACGATGATAACGACTACTGCGACCCAGCCTCCGGCAGCAATAGCGGCCACGAGTTCCTTGATGGCAGCAATGATTGCTTTAACCGCTGCGACGATGGCTTTGCCGACGGCGACTGCCGCCTTATAAGCAGCAATGGCAGCCTGCTTTGCGGTTATAGCGGCCTTCTGCGCGGTCTTGGCAGCAGCCTCGGCTGCTTTCTTTGTTGCTTTCGCGGTTGTCTCGGCAGTCTTGATGGCTGCTTTAGATGTCTTCTCAGCAGTTTTAACTGCTTTCTGAGTTGATTTAATAGAGGCGTCCGCAGTCTTGATCGTAGCCTTTCCGGTGGACTTCGCGGTCTGTTTCACCGTATGTTCTGTACGCTGAGCAGTTTTGATAGTCGTGTCCTTAGCCCTTACGCTGCTACGGGTCTGGTGAGCAGCCTGAGATACGTTTTGCTCTGTGCGCTGCTCATAGCAGCGGACCGCTTCATCGGCATTTTTCTCCTGACGCTCAAGCCGTTTCTCACGGCGGTGTTCACGGAAGAACTCACGGCCTTTATCAACCGCTTTGTCGGTTTCCTTTTTAATGGTGTGACCGGTGTCGTAGGCAACATCCTCAGCTGTATATCTGATCTTGTCTTCAGCGTATTCGGAGGGAGACACCTGGCCGTCATCCATCAAGTTCTGAGCTGTATCCTTTGAGCGGATAAAAGCCTGTTTCATCCGCTCTCCGGCTACAGAGGCCTTGTCCAGGATCTTGATGTCCTTTACCGTTTCTCTTGTTTTGATCTCAGGCATCAGACCACCTTCTTTGCAACAACTACAAAGCGCCCGTTCTTGTAGAAGTATTCACAGGTGGAAAGCGTCAGGAGCTGATCACCGTACTCCGCGTCAATGCCAGTGTCGTACATTTCGCGGGCGTGGACTTCCTGCATGAACTCATTAAACTCCTCCTCGTTCATGGTGACGCACTCGTTGTATTTGAAGGTCTCCTTGTTCGTATTGAACCTGAAAACAGCGACGATCTCATACTCACCGAAGGAAGAGAGCGTATCAAAGTGGATGAGCGGATGCTCACGCCAGAAGTCTTCATCCGTATAATTGCAGAGATCGGCGAACATGCTGCCGTTTTTCATGTGATGGCCGTAAATAACGATGTTGTTGCTGATGCCCATGATGCAGCTTTCCTCGATATACGGAACGCCGTAATCGCTCCAGCTTTTATCAAATGCGTGCTTCAGGTAGTAATCGGGATTCGTCGGCGTCTGCATGACGGGATAGTTGATATTGGTTCCGTCAATGGAGATCCATCCAATAAAATCCTGATTCTGCTCAAACAGCGCACCGTACTTTTCATGAGCGAGAGCAGCCTGCTGAGCGCGAAGCTCCTCTTCCGTAAGCTCTGCCGGTTCATCGGTCTCATCAGGGGTTTCCGGCAACGGTGTCTCAATGTCCACGACTAGCCCGGCGAGATCGTCAAAAGTATCCACACTGGCTTTTGCGTCGCTGTACTGTCTTGCGAACATGACGCCGGAGACAATAGCTGCCGCTGTGAAGATAACCATCAGCAC
>JAAZLQ010000320.1 GCA_012799255.1 Bacillota bacterium | reverse complement strand
TTCCAACGCTCAATTTCAAGAACGGCGGTAGCACTCGGTCTTTGAGCATATACGAGAAGCTGCTCATCAAATCTAAGCCTGAAATTCCTGCCTGCGGATTTAAGGAACGACTGCCAGTTTGCCGGATTGTCCGTTACCGCAAAGCAGGTTCTTTCATACAGCTCGGAAATCAGGTCATATTTTCTCGCCACCTTTTATGCACCTCCTTATCGTGATTTTTCTTTGTCTTTTTGTGGTTTCGTATTTTCCTTTGCGGCTGGTTCTACGGTATGTCCGTTTCTCTCGCAAAGCTCGGCAAACTCGCAGATGTGGTAAAGATTTGAGCCGACTTCCAAATGGTAGTCGTCAATATATCTGCAAGTCCTCTCCATTGTCTTGCCGTCGCTGAGCCTGATTGAGATTTTATCTCCGTCGGCTATGCGGAACTGCTCCTGATAGTGAGGGTCAATAAACCTGATACCACGCTCAGCCTTTTTCAAATGGTCATTAAGCCATTCTTTCTGATAGCAATAACAGTAGAGGTTATATTCTCCCTTACTTGGGTTAAATCGCATAAGGTAGGAATACTGCTTTGTATCAATGCGAACACCGTAATGATTGCGGTCGTCATTATAACTGCTTTCAGGGTGTTCAAAGCAAAACTTGTTCATTGCGGTTCTTCCGCTCAGGAAAGTGCCATCCCCGTAACGGAATGAGTTGATAACCAAATCAAATTCCTTTTTGAAATCCTCGGTTTTCAAATCCTTTCGGAAATCATTCCAAGTAGTCCAAAACTCCTTTCCGTTTGAACCGAAGTCAGCTCGCATATATCCGATAAGACCGGTCTGCATTGAGAGCTGATTGCTCTGACTGAAAGTGTATTTTCGCTCCGCTTCGGTCAATATTTTGCAATCCATCAACATCACCTCGCTTGTTCGTTTGCCTGTCGTTGCTTTGGAATAGAGAAGCCATATATACCGGCAATATCATCACCGAGCCTTTTTGTAACTCGTGTGATGTCGGCTCTTGTGGCTTTTCCGTTATAGATTTTGTTTTGCAGATTTTCAATCTGCGTATCAGTAACACCGTCTTTGAAAACACGGTACAAATAATGGTTTGTACCGTCGTGATGAACGGCATCTGCTCTTAGGTCTCCGTATTTGTCAACATACCATTCGGTGTAGTCGGTATCGGAGTAAAGACAGTCTTTGATATTGCCGGAGTCAATCATTTTGTACCCCATAACTCTGCCGTTCCATCTGCCGAGGTCGCCGATTACAATAATAGGCTGTGAAAGCGGAATATCAAGATTAACTCGTTCATCATAGAGGTTTTCCGCATTGCTCTTTACCATAATGTCGTAAAGTTCATCATCGGAATATCCGGGATACAGTTCCTCCAAAGACTCTCTCCAGTCCTCAAGGTCAAGACTTATATCGCTCCAAATGATATGGCGGTCATTCTGTTGTTCCTTGCTCATCTGCGCCACCTCCCAAATAAGAGAACAGCTTATTTGCTTTGGTCCGCTTCTGAAGCTCAATAATTAAACTCATATCCGGGATAGTGATACTGGGGATTTTCAAAATGCTTTCCATATCAAGCTGCTGCAACTTCTTCTCCGTATTACAGCCTGCGTCGAACAGCTTTGTCAGAAGCTTTGTTTTCTGCTGAAAAGTAAAGTTTTCTTTCATCGTCCTTGTCCTCCTTAAACAACTTCAATCACAATTCTTATGTTCCCGCTGTCGCAATCATTACATTGCCTTGACAGTTCAGGTAACAATGACTGAACTCTCTGTCTCGCTCTGCGGATAGTCTCAAAGCAAGGTATACCATATCCCTTATAGTTATTTACTATATCTTCAAGCGACAAGTCGCCGACTCTCATATAGCTGTATCGGTTGGAGTAGCAGAGGATAAGCTGCATATCGTCATACCTCGTTTCGGGGCATTCTCTGAGGATTGCAAGCACCTTGCTGTCAACCGTATTCTGTTTGCTCATAAAGCACCTCCATAAAAGAACAGTGGGCGGAGTTTTTCGCTCCGCCCACACAAGCGTTCCTTATTTCTTTTTGTTTTTAATCTGCAAGAAGATAAAGCCGCCGATAATAAAGGCGACTAATACAACTGCAACGATTGTTTTAGCGTCCATTACTCATTGTCCT
>JAAZLQ010000317.1 GCA_012799255.1 Bacillota bacterium | reverse complement strand
ATATAGGACCAAAAGACTCATTTTGGTGTGAGCAAAGCGTCTTGATTACAGCAATGGCTGCCTGGGTCCTGTCCCTCACTCCCAACTTCTTGTACACATTGTAAAGATGGTTCTTGACTGTTTTCTCGCTGATAAACAGTGATTGAGCTATGGCTTTGTTTGACATCCCCTTCGCTACAAGTTTGAGAGTTTCAAGCTCCCGTTCACTAAGCTTACTGATGTCAGTTGATCCCAAATCCATATTTGCAAAGATCCGCCTGAAATCGAGTACACTTGAGGAAGCAAGCTTGCAGGTTATTGAGGACGCAACGTACAAGTCTTTTCTGGATGCAGCAGAGATAGCTGAAACTATCTGGTCGCAGCTTGCATGTTCATCAACAAATCCATACACACCGGCCCTGCAGTACTCAGCTATGGTGAACCATTCCAAGTCCTGTGCCATCAGCACAAAACTGCAATCTGCGTACCGCCGCTTCAGCAGAGTTATTCTCTCAAGCGTGAGTTGTTTGCCAGAGTTATCACTGCCAATCACGATTACATCGTACCCGGCAGCAGCAGAAGGCCTCCTGAAATCAGGAACCCTTGCGCCTTTGTACCACAGGCGCACGTCTTCCCTCTCCTGGGAAATCGCCTGAAACTCTCTGTGCAATGACGGTTGTTCTACTGCAATCAGAACGTCAAGCATAGAATGCCTCCAATGAAAAGTCTCACTTGGTATCATCGGATAGAAACCCGGCCTATATAAGACCTTCACCGGATAACCGTTTCTTGTCCGCTTCCAAGGTCTGCATTCTATACTTTCCGCCTGCAGCGATAAGGTCGGTGATTTGCAGGAATCTGCCTTCTCTGAGGAGGTTACGCACTGGATCCGTGCCTACGAGAATTTCCATAGCAGGTACAGGGGACTCTACTCCCTGGATAAGTTCCTGGTACAAAGCCCCACTGAACACATGGGAAAGCCTGTGAATGAACTCCCGGCGTGAACCGGAACTCACAGTATTAGCCAGATTTTCAAGCCCGGAGGCGGTGTTCGAAGCGTTAAGCGCCAGGAAAACGCTTGCACCCATTTCCGCCGTACGCACCGCTTGCCAGGCCAGGTTTTCATCTAGCTGCAAGTCCAGGGCTATCACATCAGCCCCCAACCAGGCTGCTCTTTCAATCAGGTCACACCCATGCCCCAGATACCCTGTTTCGATCTGATTCACAAAAGCTTTACAAGGAGTTAACACGTATTCGCCTGCGTCGCAAATCCAGACGATGTGCTTGAACGTTGTTTCGTTTATGTATTGCAGTATAGAAGCTAGCGTGGTGGTTTTCCCTGAGCCGGGCTTTCCGCAAAGCAAGAATATGCCTGAGCTTTCGCCGGCGAATTCCAATACTTCCCGGGAAATATTCAAGACATCAGTTCCAGGCAAGCTATCCGGCAGGAAGTGCATAACAATAGCAGGCCCGCTCACGGTTGTGATCAGATCAACCCTGCATCTTGCTCCGCGAAAAAGACCAGATGCGAACCGGGCAAAACCTGTCGAATCGAAAATCTGCTTTTGGAGCAGTGGCACTTGGCTGGCAATGAATTCATCTATGTGGCTGCTTTCCACCACAGAACCTTCAAACGGAACAGGCTCGTCCAAGCCGGTTCTGGACAGAGGTTT
>JAAZLQ010000290.1 GCA_012799255.1 Bacillota bacterium | reverse complement strand
TTGGTTACATAAGGAGTATTACAGGATGAGTCTTTTCTGAAAAGATTGTTAGAGTATAATTTTCATTGGCAAAAGAAATAGAGAAAAAAGAAGGGGATACAAATACCCCCTTCCCGATAGAGCCATTATCCTGTACAATTTTGTTGCCAAAACAAACACACAGGAGGCCTATCAAGATGATTGTACTTAAAAATGAAGTAAGTTTCAATGACTTAGAAAGAGAAATTTATGAATATGGTTGTGAAGTTGCTAGGCAACTCATGAAACAAGCGTTAACAAAGCTGGATGATCACCTATCCAAAGAAAGAGACACCAAGGTTTATCGGGATAAAGGGAGACGCAAGACCAGCATCAAGACACTGATGGGAGAAGTGGAATACAGCAGACGAGTTTACCAATGTGACAGCAAAACAGGAACAGGTGGGAAAGAATACATCTACTTATTAGATCAAGTTTTAAGCGTAGATAAAGTAGGATTGTTCTCCGGAAATTTAGTACAGCTGATCATTGAAGCAGCTAGCAGCAAATCCTTTCGAAAATCGGCAGATAGTATCAGCAATAGTACAGGTCAAAAAATTAGTCACGGCGGAGCCTGGAACATCGTCCAAGCCGTTGGAGAAAAACTAGATAAAATAGAAAAAGAACAAGCAAAAGCCGTAGAACAGGAATGTAGCCAAGGTCAAAGAGAAAAACCAATCCTCTTTGAAGAAGCCGATGGAGTTCGTATAAGCATACAAGGAAAAGAACGCAAAAAGGGAAAGAAACAAGAGTTAAAGGTATCCATCTCCTATGAAGGTTGGAAAGAAGTAAGCAAAGGACGTTATGAAGTAGCTCATAAATTAGTATGTGCAGGATTTGAGCCTGCGGCAGAATTCAGAAAGCGTAAAGAAGGCATGTTAGGTTCAGAATACAATTTGGACGAAATTCAGATGCGCATCGTGAACGGTGATGGAGGTAACTGGATAAAAAACCACAGCGAAGGTGAAGGAGTCCATTATCAACTAGACCCTTTTCATAAAAGCCAAGCCATCATAAAAAATGTAGAGGATAAACAAGCTAGAACAACAATGTTAACCTTTTTAAAGGAAAACAAGTATGAAGAAATATTAATGTATGTGAGTGCTTTAGAAAAAGACAGCCTAGATGCGAAAACAAAAGAAAAACTAAGGAACCTATATAATTATTTCAGTAATAATCAGCTTGGGTTAATGCCGTATTTAGAGAGGGACTTAGATTTGCCTATCTTAGAAGACGGCTTGGTATACCGTAATATGGGAACAATGGAGCATAATATTTGTGATGTCATAGGTCAACGCATGAAACATCGTAAAGGCAGCTGGAGTATAGCTGGTGGTTCTAATATGGCCAAAATATTGGCTTGGAAGGCGAGCCAAAAGATAAAAGGAGTAATAAACCAATTCACATCAGGGCAGGTGTCCAGTAAACTCACTGAGGTGATCCAAGCCCCTCTTAGTGCAGCACAAGTGCCCAAAACAATAGGTAATGGTTATAGCTACCCTACCAAAGGGTCTTGGCCTTTTGGAGGTGTATTTAAGACCAATGGTAGAAATGCAATTCAAAGGCTCGTATCTGACAGAGTCTTATAAAGCAATGGACATCTTTTATGAAAAAGAAGTATTCATGAATTAATGATGTAACGACATGACAAAAAAACATAAAAACAAACGTGAAATTATCCCTTGTGCAGGATGATAAAAAAAGTGCCAACGATTACTTGACTGTAACGGATGCCTTGTATACTTAGACTTTATGCAGGCTTTATGCTATAATCATTATTAGTTTATAGTGACCCTAGTCACATACCACAGTCACATACCATAGTCATTATAAACCGAATATTTTGTCATGTAAAGGAAAAATATGATGAATAAAGTGATAAGTAAACGAGAACTCCAAGCCCAGGAAACAAAAAAGAAACTTCTCCAAGCTGCTAGAC
>JAAZLQ010000190.1 GCA_012799255.1 Bacillota bacterium | reverse complement strand
ACATTGCCCAGTTATTTACTCCGTACACGGAGCAGTATTCTTCAAGCAAATCCGCCACTGTCGTAGCATTAGGAATGATGAATGTACCGCTTTGCTGTTCAAACTCAATTTGAGTTTTTCTCTTTTTGGCGTCTGCGTTTGTATCAAAGGTTTCCCATTTTTGATGTTGGTTTCCGTCATCGTCTTTGTAGGTATAAACGACGGAATATCGGTTCTTTCTCTTTACAATAGAAGCCATAGTCGTTCCTCCTTATTCGTTATCCAGCCATTTGTCAAAGCTGTTCTTTATAATGCGGTATCCGGTTTCGAGCATTACTGCCTGAAAACACCCCTGTTTGATGAGCTTATATACGGTCTGTCGGGTAATACCCAAGATTGCCTGAACCTCCTCTACGGAATAGCTCTTTTTTGTGTATGCACCGCCGTTTAATTCACGAACTCTATCTTCAATCGACATATCCCTCCACCTCCTCGATTTCCTTAACCTTAGTGTATTTGCTTTGCGAAGCGTACCACTTATCAAAGCTTTCTCTTTTTATTCGGCGTTTACCGTCAACCCATATAAACTCAACAATGCCGTCGTTCATAAGGTCATTGGCTGTGCTTCTCGGAATGCCGAGTACCTTTGCGACAGTAAGAGGAGAGAGCGTTTTGCCGTATTTCTTGCCGGGTCTTTCTCCGTTCACTTTCTCATAGTGGAATTGTCCCGCATACCAATCTTCAAAGCTGTCCACATCAACCCTCATTTTGCCCAGTACCAAATAGGTCTTAAATCGGCACTGATTGATGAGTCGGTATGTAGCCGTCTTTCCAAGACCGAGTATTCTCATTACATCGGGTACAGACATTGTCTTTTTGTCCTGATATGTAAGAACTGCCTTGACGATTTTCTTGTTTTCTTCAACGCTTTTCTTTGAAGCTCTGTATTCGTTGCCGACTCGGTATGTTTTGAATAAGCCGCAATTCATCAGTTTCATTGCTTCTTCTTCGGAAATGGAAAACAACCGGGATATTTCCTTGACAGAATAGGCTTGCCACTGTGCTTCTTCCTGAAGCTTTTCATCGCTAAACAATTCTGCCAAGCGTTCATTTTCCTCTCTGAGATTGAACTGCTCCACTCGGTCGTTGAACATATTAACAAATGCCATCTTCAGAACCTCCTTTCTCGCCATCGAGCCAATTTTCAAAGCTCTTTTTAGATATTCGATACTGACCTCCGACACGAACGCTATGGAATTTCTTGCTTTTAAGCAGCTCATAGACGGTAGTTCTGCTCACTTTCAAGATGTGCTGTATATCAGCTACCGTGTATGCTCGTATATCAGATTCAGTCTGCCTGAATGTATTAGGAAGTCGAGTATCGCTCTTTTCAATTTTCTTTCGCATTACCGTTTACCTCCGATTTCTTATTTGCCGCTATGACTACCATATAGCCAAGCGACTTGGCTATATGGTACTTAAAATCGGAGTTTTTGTTAATTATGCGATTGGCTTAATCGCATACTTGACAACCGGAGCTTTCGCTCTCCATATTATCAAGCCATCGGTCAAAGCTCTTTTTGGAAATTCTGTAATGTCCGCCGACCTTTACAAAATGAAAAACGCCTGAGTTTACAAGAGCATAAGCGGTGTTCTTTCCAATGCTGAGAATATCCATTATTTCTTCTACGGTATAAACCCTTTTCTCAAAACCGGAATTATCATCAGCAGCGTTGGGCTGTTTGTTCATTGCTTCAATCTTATCTTCAAACATTGTCAACACCTCCCTTAGCGTGATGATGGTGCTTTTTGAAAATCATATAGTCATAGCCGTATCCGACCTGACATTTATCGCACACCTCTTTATCTGCCTGAAAAGGGTCAAGTCTTTTTACAATGTTTT
>JAAZLQ010000139.1 GCA_012799255.1 Bacillota bacterium | reverse complement strand
ATCTATGAAGCACGAGGCCTCAACGTAGGTGCTCATACCTTAAATTACAACAACCGCTCCATAGGTATAGGCTTCCAAGGAGACTTCCAGCAACAACAAATGCCAGATGCTCAACTGAAAGCCGGAGCAACTCTCTGTCACAAACTGCTACGGGATCACACCCTAAGTGAAAAGGACTTAAAACTCCACAAGGACCTATCCACTACTGCCTGCCCAGGCAAAACTTTCAGGTTTACTGAGTTAAAAGAATTACTGAGAACAGTCCAGTATTCAGCTGAAGAAGTGATTTATAGGGTTCAAGTTGGTGCATTTAAAAATAGAGAGTATGCAGAAAATCTAAAGCAACAGCTTATTAAGCAGGGGTATACAGATGCTTTTATTGATGATAATTAGAGAACAATATATTCTCATACGGCAAATAACCAGAATATGGCAGACTAGATCCTCTTCATGTTTGAGTGCTGTCATGTCGTTCTTTTATTTATTAAAGGTATTCATACTCTTAAGGTAGAATACCCAATTTATACAGATAGATAAGACTTTTTAGCAGAATTAATTGGGAGAGAACATCAAATGAAAAGCACAATTGAAATGGTTATATTTATCATGCTTTTGATACCAATTGCCGTATATCATCTGATAAAATGGATCATTGTTGGGGTTGTGGCCATTTGTACGATTTTAATTCGGGGAATTATAGTAATTTATAAGTGGATTAGATATGGTAGTTCGAACAACATTCATAAGTCAATAGACTTATCGGAAATTGATAATATGGATGGGATTGCATTCGAAAACTTAACCGCTGAACTTTTACGAAACAATGGATTTAAAAATGTTGAGGTAACAAAAGCAAGTGGCGATTATGGCGTTGATATAGTTGCTAATAAAGATAACAAGAAATATGCTTTTCAGTGCAAATGCTATAGCAGTAAGCTTGGCATCAAACCTATTCAAGAAGTGTATTCTGGTGTAAAAATGTATGGTGCAGATACTGCTGTCGTAATCACAAACTCATATTTTACACCTAATGCATTTAACTTAGCAGACGAATTAGGGGTTTTACTTTGGGATCGAGAAGAATTTATACGTTTAGTAAAGAAAGCACAAGGAAAAGAAAAAATCAATATTAATGGAGTTCCAGGCTTAGAATATGCTATTGAACCTATTAGCGATTCCATAAACTTTGAACACACTATTGAATCTACAAGTGAATCTACAAACAATACATTAATAGACAAGTCTACAGACTATGAAAGGATAAGTGATGAAATGTCAACAATATTGAAGGTTGGAAGATATATATTTGGTAAAAACATTCCCTATGGCATGTACGATCTAACTGTTATTAGTGGCGGTGGCTGGCTTACAATTTATAATAAAGATAACGAAGAAGATTTAATATGGCTTGGGGACAGAAACAATGAAGAATTTGTGGAAGAGTATAGGGGACTAGATAGCGATATCGTCAAACAATTTACGTTAGAGGGAAATCTAAATGTTAAGATTACTAAAGCTCAAATGATTGTAATTGAAGATTAGTAATTAGAGTACTAAACTCTTAAACATTTAGAAACCTAAAGAAACTATCAATGATATCATCATGGTACCCATGAACTAGCCCACTTTGAGATGATTCAAGCCATGGTCCACCAATTGATGAAGGATGCACCTATTGAGGAAATCGCTGCTGATGGAGCTACTGCAGTATACTATACTGACCATGGT
>JAAZLQ010000171.1 GCA_012799255.1 Bacillota bacterium | reverse complement strand
TACCTGGACTGTTTGGCAATCGAGCCTTCCGCTATCAGGAGGATATCTATTTCAGGGATAGGAACGGCACGTACTATAAGATTGTACAAGGAAACGCCTCTTGGCGTGTTTTCCTACATAACCAAGAGATCACGGACGAAGTGATGGTCTTGGATCACGATGGTGAACTCTTTTTCAGACTACCTGACTTAGCAGAGCGGTTGGGGATCACATCTATTCCGGATAATGGTTGGTACTACTCCGTTGATGGACACGACGTCATATTCGATCCTGAACGCTATGCTGTTTACTATGATAGTATAGTTATACCTATGCAAAACCCAGTCCTACAGGTAGATGGTCTTCCTTATGTGTCAGCAGAAGTGTTTCCGCTCCTTGGGTGGAAGGTGGAGCGTGATTCCTCCAGGCGACATGTGGTTTTCCAGAAGAACTGGGGTTGGTGGTTTTAGCTTTTTTCTCACGAGGCAGGAAAATATGCCGATCTTGTGGAATGTAAGGCGTGGTATAAAAACATATAAGGATTCTATACACTAAGGTTCACCAAGAGGAGGAGAATTTGTGAAGGAATACGGAACGGAATTCTTACGTAACGTGGCCTTGGTAGGTCATGGCGGTGCAGGTAAAACATCTCTGGCTGAAGCCATGCTCTTTGTCACCAAGGGTATTAATCGTTTAGGTAGAGTAGATGACGGGACAACAGTCATGGATTACGATCCCGAAGAGACTCGTCGCCAGATCTCTATCAATACCTCATTGGCTCCCGCAGAGTGGAAAAACCATAAAGTTAACATTCTAGATACCCCAGGGTATTTTGACTTTGTTGGTGATGTTACGGCAGCGTTGACTGTTGCTGACGCTGGTCTGCTGGTTGTCTGTGCCTCGTCTGGAGTCGAAGTTGGTACGGAAAAAGGCTGGGGTTATCTCGAAGAGGTTGGCCTGCCACGCGCCGTCTTTGTGAACAAGATGGATCGGGAAAATGCTAGCTTTAATAGAGTTGTAGCAGAATTAAGGGATCACTTTGGTCCCAAGCTTGTTCCTGTTCAGTTGCCTATCGGTGAAGCAGAATCCTTTTCTGGAATCATCGATTTGATGAAAATGAAGGCATTCGTGAAGGACGGCGACTCTTTCAAGGAAGCTCCTATCCCCGGTGATCTAGAAGCAGCCGTTGAAGCAGCCCGCGAAGAACTGATTGAAGCGGCATCAGTAGCTGACGATGAGCTCATGATGAAGTACCTCGAAGGTGAGTCTTTGACTGATCAAGAACTTGAGCACGCGGTCAGTTTAGGAACGCAAAAAGGCGATGTAGTGCCGATTCTATGTGGCAGCTCCCAATCGACGTTTGGCGTGTCTGCGCTATTGGATCACATCGTTCAGGTCATGCCTTCGCCCGCGAACCGCACGATTACGGGTACTGGAGCAGACGGAAGCGAGGTTACCATCAGTACAAACGACAGCGACCTATCCGCGCTGGTATACAAGACAATGGCCGACCCTTACGTGGGCAAACTGACGCTGTTTAGAGTATTTTCCGGAACGATTCGTTCCGACAGTAGCGCCTATAACGTACGCACTGGGCAAAATGAGAGAATTGGTCAACTCTTCCTCATCGCAGGCAAGGATCAGGTGCCTGTAAGTAAGATTGGCCCGGGTGACCTAGGTGCCGTGTCCAAACTTCAGGACACCACGACGAACGATACACTTTCATCGAAGGATAAGAAGGTCAGCATTAAACCTATTGCGTTCCCGAAACCGGTTATGACGATGGCGATTCAGCCAAAGGCCAAAGGCGATGAAGACAAGATCGGATCAGGTCTTGCTCGTCTTTCGGAAGAAGATCCTACCTTCACCGTGGAGAAGAGTATCCATACGGGTCAGAATCTAGTCAGTGGTATGGGTGATCTTCACCTTGAAGTCATGTGCAGTCGTCTTCATAAGAAGTTTGGAGTAGAGGTAGAGCTGGATACTCCCGTCGTTCCTTACAGAGAGACCATTCGCGGAACTGCGGACGTTGAAGGTAAACACAAGAAGCAATCTGGTGGTCGAGGACAATTTGGTCACGTCTTCCTCAAACTGTCGCCTGGTGATCCTGAGCACGAAGATCGCTTGGAGTTCATTGATGATATCTTCGGAGGTGCCGTGCCTCGAAACTTCATCCCTGCAGTAGAAAAAGGCTTGCGTGAGATCCTCGACGATGGTCCGTTGGCAGGCTACCCTGTGGAAAACGTTCGTGTGTCACTGTACGACGGTTCCTATCATGCTGTTGACTCTTCCGAGATGGCCTTTAAGATTGCTGCCAGTATGGCGTTCAAGAAGGGCTTCCTCGAGGCTAACCCCGTCTTGCTTGAGCCCATTATGAATGTAGAAATTACTGTTCCTGAGGCTTTCATGGGTGATGTCATGGGCGACATGAACAAAAAGCGTGGACGTATCTTGGGTATGGAACCCAAGGGTGGTATGCAGGTGATTCGCACGCAAGTGCCGATGGCCGAAATGTTTAAGTATGCCATTGATTTACGCTCCATGACGCAAGGTCGTGGTTCCTTCACCTCTGAGTTCAGTCATTATGAAGAGGTACC
>JAAZLQ010000011.1 GCA_012799255.1 Bacillota bacterium | reverse complement strand
CCCAGTGTAGTCATGATCATGCCCACTCTGATGTTTGGAGCTTTCCTGTGTTCGTTCAACATCTCGCGGGACGCAACAAACAAGTCAATTCTCTCTTGGCTAACGTCTTCCCCCGATCCATCACTAGCCATGACTGGCCAGGAAGCTAAAAGAAAGATTACTCCGAGGATTGCCATTACTAAGTATCGCTTTTTCACAAAACCACTCTCCTTCCCTAAGGCCTGCCATAAGTCTTAGAAGCCAAGTATGAATGCCCCAAGCTGCCCTCCTTTTCCCAGTCTAACGAAAACAAGGTCGGGACCCCAATTAGTCTGTGAGTGAAAGACACTACTCTCTTGACCTGTGATTGTTACTTGAGATGTGAGGTCATCCCCTAACTGGCTTTGGTCAATAGTATTTCCGTTTCCGCTGACCGATGCCCAAGCCAGATTGTTATTACCCATTTGGGTTTGAAAAAACAGGTTACTTCCGCCCTTTTGCGTAATTTCTACTGTGTTAGTGTTACCCATCTGGGTTTGGAACCCAAGATTGTTGTCGCCAACGATGATGGCCCGTACTGTATTGTTTGAGCCTATCTGAGCTTGGAATAAAGAGTTGTGCTTGCCCTCTTGATAGGCATAGGTGGTGTTACTATCGCCCAGTTGATACTGTGAAGCCCAGTTGTAGCGAGATAGTTGACCGATTTCTGCAACATTATAGTTGCCATCTTGGTAAATGAAGGCGGTAGTGGGCTCTGCAGCCAATACCAATCCGAACATACTAAACATAAGTAAAAGCATTATTCCAAGCACACAAACACATGTCGCGTGTCTCATCTTGATCCTCCTATAGACATAGCTTCTTAAAGAAAATATGCGGAATGGTTAGGCAAGGCAGGCGAAGAAATGGGATTCTTCGCCTGCATAGTAAACCCAATTTGATCTATTGGATTATCCTGGCCAAGTTAGCGGTGCCAGATTGGTATATTCGTGCATCAGTCTGGAGACCTTTTGGATGTAGCGGACTGTTTTGAATCTGAATGGCTACATTATCACTTCCTGTTTGGTCAATAGTCGCCCAGAGGTTCCCGAAACCCCACTGGGTCTGCCTGGCGTAGTTTGAATATCCTTCCTGCGTTATACCGGCGGACAAGTAATTATCACCAACTGCGTGCTCTTGGTATTGTCTGGCCTTATTCTCACTTCCAAACTGGGCAACAGAAGCAATCATCCTACCTCCAAAGCCCTGAACTACTAGTGCTTCATTGTCAGCTCCATATTGCTCTACCGTCACATCTTTAGGACGCGGAACCATTTGGTTCAACATTGAAGAGTACTGATATACATAAGCCTTGTTAGAGTCTCCGTTTTGCGTAATATCTGCCTCCGCTACATGAGCAGCTTGCGGATTATCCTGCCAGACAAACACTTTGTTTGCTGTACCGTTCTGTTCAGTCATGGCTCTGTTCGTATCTCCGAACTGCCAAATGTCCACTTCGTTTCCATTGCCATTTTGCTCGGCAAACGCATACAGCACGAAACCTTTCTGGTTTATCATAGCATCATTATCTGCCCCTTTTTGTTTAATCCAGGCTTCGTTGTTACTAGCCTCAGCCAAAACCAATGCCGAGATACTAAAAACTAAAACCAAGGCGAGTAAAATCACTGATATCTTTTTCATTACTTTTTCCTCCTCTTTGGTTTGCGCAAATTTCCTTTGGCCGGTTTCACCCTAGCTCTCTATCACTCCGTTGGTGACCAGTTAGAGAATGATAGGTCATAGCTTCCAAAGAGATAGGTGTGTAAGAAACATACAATCGACTCAATAGCTTGTCCCGATAAATGAGATACATACCCCCTCCCGCCACTTCGACACATGTTTACTCAAATTATACATTTTGTTATCTTATCAAAATCAAAGGTCACTCAAATGTTTCTCAAATTTCGTGTCGTCTGACGGGTGAACTTGAATTGTGGTCCCTACATCGACATGGAGTATGTTTTTCATTTTTTCAGTTTCTGTACTGTGGATCACTTCACAATTTAGCTGGGTTCTTATCTCCAACTCGTGTTTGAGTAACTGCATTAGCCTGCGATATACTGCTTTCGTTCCCTGGGGGGTTGTCTCCGGTAATAGGATCAAAACAGTAGTGGTAGACCACTGACAAATGACATCACATCTCCTCAAAGAGCTTTGGATCAAATTGAATGCTTCTTGATACTGTTCGGTTATCCAGCTCTGACCATTTTTACTGGCAAGGATAACAATCGAAAAACTACGGCCGCTTCTCTCTAAACGCCGTTCCTCTAAATGAAAAATTGAACGAAACAAAGCCGGGTCACAAGTATACGCTCCACAAAATCCATGCTCATCACAATCTAGGTCGGTAACGTATTTGGTGGAAGCCAACTTCTGCTTTATCTCGTTCACTAGTGCTTTTGTGTGTGGACTAGGATCAAGTTGAAATTCTTTCTTCAGCACCTTGCTACACTGCTCATAACAATGGATTGCCTCAGCATAATTCTGCTCCATGCTTTGGGCCCAAATCATCACCTGATAGAACTCCTCACGAGTGGAATCCTGGCGTAACGCTCGGCGACAGACATCTATCGCCTTCTTGAAATCATTAGAGTGTCCACAGAGCAAATTAGCTAAGCGATAGCTTGCATCTAAGTAGAGCTCTTTGAAGTGTGTGCGAAAAGGAATTGTCCATTCTTCATATAAGTCTTCACTCAAAAAATCATTGAGATATAGCCCTAAAGTAGACTCATAGATAATTATGGCGGATTTTGGGTCAAGCAAATCCAGTTTTTTTGCCTCTTGAATACTGTTTTCAAATGCCTGGATATCAATAAACCCATCGTTTCCACAATCCAACCAATACAACCCTGTTGCGTACCTCAGCAACGAACGCCCAAGAGAGGCGTCTCCCAACCCCAAAGTTTTGCGAACAGACCAAACTGCTGTGTGCAGGCTACGGGAATTATCAACGTATTCGCAGTCAGGCCACAGTAGTTCCAGTAGTTCTTCCCTAGATATTCGTCGTTTGTAATTGGTAGCGAGATATTTTAGAACTAACAAAGCCTTCTTGGATTTCCATGTTTCGGCGGTTATTTCTACGTTGTCCACTACGACACGACAGGCATCAAATAAATAGATCTGTACCTTTTTCACATCGACACGAGACATCTCATCACCACCAATCCATTTGATCTATATTTCACAAATTGAAAATATTTTCCACACGGAATATGGGAAATCCTGCCTTTTTTGAGGTAGAAGTCTAAGTTTTCTTAATTTATTTTAAAGTCACTCAATGCCCCCAGCTATCGATGGTAAATGAAAAGCTGTGCATCTATTCGATTCACAGCCTTCGTGTTTATCTAGTCAACCAAATGCAATAAGGGAATAATATTTATGACTGGCTCCTCATAGGGATGGACTTTCCGAATTGTTTTTACCGCAAGTCCCACAAGCCCAAAGTCACAACGGGCCTCTAGCTTAATCTCTGGCTCTGACAAGAGATCACCTACTTTTCCTTCAAAAGGACTGGCCCCCGGCAAAGGACGCCAATAGCCAACGACCTCCGTTAAAGAAAAACAATGATCGTAGTCGCCCACCTTGCCAACCCCAATCTCCCCCAGTGCTTCCATTAGCTTTTTAACATAATCTTTGGGCACATATACTTCTAATTTGCACACTACATGCGTCAAGAAAACCACTCCTTCATTAAAGTGTCTGGTCTATTAATACTAACAGTTAGGCATTAATAACTACTACATAAAAAAACCCTACACTTTAT
>JAAZLQ010000160.1 GCA_012799255.1 Bacillota bacterium | reverse complement strand
TTTTAGTCTATATTTTCTTTGAAAGTGTACTGTAAATAAAGAGATAAAAGTGTAAAAATGAATTGTAGATTTTAATTAAGAGAAAGGAATTGACAAATGAGCACTTTGGGGAAATATAGTAGAAGCGTTTCAATAATAGGGGTAGGATGTACACCTTTTATGTACACCCTTGACAATCCAGAGACAGCCGGTCTTACAGAGGGCGAAATGTTTGGATATGCAGCATTAAAAGCAATGGAGGACGCCGGCATAGAAGCAAAAGATGTTGATTTTTATTTTCATGGACAGGCAAGTCCTATGAACAGTTCCAATTACATAACACCTAATATGCAGGTGGCAGATTGGTTTGGAATGCGAGGAAAAGCTTCTATTCATCACTCTGAAGCATGTTGTACCGGTTATCTTGCTCTTGAGCAGGCCGTAAATGCAGTAGCTTCCGGAAAGTATGACATTGTTTTATCAGGATGCGTTGAGTTTGGAGATAGTCTTGCAATTCCGGATAAACCGGCACATTTTAGAAAGAAATTCCCAATGGAAGAGTTTCTTAGAACAACCGCTTGGATTTACGACAGAGCCTATACACGTGCTATGATGTCTGGACCTGTTATCTGCTTTGATGATGCGGCTGCACTTTATGCAACTGAGTATAATTTATCTGACAGCCAGATGGATGACACACTCAATCATATGTCTATCAATAATAGAAGAAATGCAGCAAAACATCCATTGGCTCTAATGAGAAAAGAATATTCTGAGCTGGCTAAAGAAGCTGGTTTTGATGATGTTATGTCTTACATGAGATCTCCTTACAATCCTAAGATGGGTGACTATCTACGGGTAAGTGGTATGGAGATGAAGTGTGATGGTGCTGCGGCTGTTATTGTATGTCCAACGGAAATGGCGTCACAGTTTAAACAGACACCAATTGAGGTTCTCGGTATAGGCTGCGCAGCTTTAGAGGGGAATCAGCCACATCTTGAAGTTCGTGGAACACAAGAAGCGGTTCGTCAGGTATATGAAGTAACCGGTGTTCGTCCGGAAGAAATTGATTTATTCTATGCAAATGACTTTATTATTACATCTCATCTAATCTCAGCAGAAATAGCTGGTTATCTTCCAAAAGGAGAAGGTTGGAAATATGTATGTGAAGGTCGTACAGCATATGATGGAGACAAGCCCATCAACACCAACGGTGGTAGAACTTCCTTTGGACATGCCCACGCTGCATCTGGATTGGCTGATTTGTATGAAGCAGTAATGCAAATGCGTGGACTATGTGGAGAGAGACAGGTAAAAAATCTCCCAAAAACAACTATGCTTCGTGGTTTCGGCGGAGGGCAGAATCTTACTGCTACTATTATTAGAACAGTTGATTAATTCAGGAGGAAAATATCATGGGTGTTAAATTAGAGCCGGTTGTGCGTACTTTTTATGAAGAATTAGAAAAGGGAAGAATAATGGGTCGTAGATGCAAGCGTTGTGGAGCTGTGGACTTTCCACCTGTGTTGGCTTGTAATACCTGTTCAGGGACTGATATGGAATGGATTGAAATAAGTGGCAGAGCAAAAATGACATCTTTAATTATGCCATCTGTTCTTTCCACAAAACCTGAAACATTGGATTTGATGCCATTTTGTCTTGCCTGTGTTGAAATAGAAGAGGGGCCGGCAGTCAATGCTCTGGTACGAGGTGTAACAAAGAAAAACAGAGCAGAATTATTAAAAAAGATGCCGGTACCTGTCAAAGCAGAGATTATTCAAAGAGAAGGTTATAAGACAGTTGTATTTACCTTAGTGGAGGAGAAGTAAATGGATAGAAAATCAATCGAAGATATAGTTATTGAAAGTGTTTGTATTACATACGAAAGAGACAAAAGCGAGATATCCTGTGAAACAAATATAAAAGAAGACTTAGGTGGTGCCTCCATTCTTATGGTGGGACTTGTATCGCTTATTGAAAATGAACTAGATGTGCTGGTGCCTCTTCCGGTGGCAGCTTCTGCAAAGACAATCGGTGAACTTGTGGATAAAGTAGAGGGTATTCTTAAGAAGGGGTAAGGTAATGAGTATATTAGATGGGATTTATAAAAAGGCAAAATTAAATCCGCAAAAAGTTGCTTTTCCTGAAGCTGATAATTGGAAGATGCTACAAGCAGCATATGAGACGGCAAAAGACGGCTATATTACTCCAATACTTGTAGGTAATAGCTCATTACTAAGAGACTTATGTATTGAAAAGGGCTATGACTGTAGCATTTTTCGATTTGTGGATATTCAAGATAAAGAATATAAAGAAAAGTTGATAAATATGTATGTATCTCAGGAAGGGAGATTTTTAAAAGAAAAGGCACTGAACCGTCGAATGGAAGACCCCCTATATTTTGCAATGGTTATGCAGGCAGTTGAGGAAGCAGATGTAACATTTGCAGGTATAAACTACACAACAGGAGATGTCTTGATAGCAGGTCAAATGATTATTGGTCTGCAGCAGGGGGTAAGTACAATTTCAAGTATAGGAATTTGCGATATTCCTGGATACGAAGGAAGCGAAGGATCTATTTTGGCAGTTGGTGACAGTGCAGTGTGTACCAATCCTGATGCTGAGCAATTAGCTAATATAGCTATTGAAGCATGTGATACTGTAAAGGCATTGTTTGACTGGGAGCCAAGATGTGCAATGGTCAGTTACTCAACCTTAGGGAGCGGCCAAGGAGAATTAGCAGAGAAAGTTGTAGAGGCAGTAAAAATTGCTAATGAGAAACGTCCGGAACTTGCTATTGATGGTGAGTTTCAATTGGATGCAGCTATAAATCCATTGGTAGCACAAAAGAAGGTATTGAGAGAAAGTAAGGTAGCAGGGAGAGCAAATATTATTATTTGGCCTGATCTAAATGTCGGTAACATAGGAGTAAAACTGCTTCAACAATTTGGACATGCCAATGCCTATGGCCCTTTGTTACTAGGATTTAATAAAGTTATATG
>JAAZLQ010000089.1 GCA_012799255.1 Bacillota bacterium | reverse complement strand
TGAGCTATGCAGCCTCAGGAGTCGACCCTGCCATCATGGGTATTGGGCCAGTAGAAGCCACTCGCAAAGCACTCGCAAAGTCTGGTTTAGCTATTGAAGAACTTGATCTTATCGAAGCAAATGAAGCTTTTGCTGCTCAGTCTTTGGCAGTAGCTCGAGAGCTGGGCTTAGATCCTAGTAAGGTGAACGTTAATGGTGGTGCGATCGCATTAGGTCATCCAATCGGTGCTAGCGGGGCGCGGATTCTGGTAACTCTTTTACATTCTTTGGAGCAAAGGGACAAGAACCTCGGTCTTGCAACCCTGTGCATTGGTGGCGGTCAGGGCTACGCCGTAGTAGTGGAGAGACTGTAACAGCATAAATTAAGGGAGGTGAGTAGAAATGATAATCGGTGTTATTGGTGCAGGAACAATGGGCAATGGAATCGCCGAGGTTGCTGCTACAGCGGGTCAAGTATTGTTGATGGATGTTGATGAGAATCAGGCAGAAGCAGGATTAAAAGCCATTGAAAAAAGATTGAGCCGCCTGGTAGAAAAGGGAATTATCCCTGATGACAAGATGCAAGAAACTCTAGCTCGCATCACAACGACTAGCGATCTTCGGGACTTAAAGGATGCTGACATTGTTGTGGAGGCCGCATCAGAAAATCTCGCAACAAAACAGAAGATCTTCACATCTCTTGGGGAAATCTGTTCTAACGAGTGTATCTTCGGAACCAACACATCCGCTTTAAGTGTCACTGCAATTGCCACTGCTACGATAGAGCCCCAGAGAGTGATCGGTATTCATTTCTTTAACCCAGTCCCAAGAATGAAACTAGTGGAGCTGGTACGTACGCCATTTACATCTCAGGAGTGTTTGGATCAGACCAGGCAATTTATCGAATCAATCGGGAAAACACCAGTTTTGGTGGACGAAGCGCCAGGTTTCATAGTTAACCGCCTTTTGATTCCCATGATCAATGAGGCTGTCTTCTTACTTTCCGAAGGGGTAGCATCTGCTGAAGACATTGACACTGCTATGAGTCTGGGCGCAAATCATCCTATGGGACCATTGGCGCTGGCTGACTTAATAGGTTTAGATATTTGTCTCGCCATTATGGAGACCCTTCATTTAGAATTAGGAGAAGACAAATATCGCCCTGCCCCTCTTTTGCGGAAACTGGTTCGTTCAGGGAAACTTGGTAGAAAGACCAAGGTAGGATTCTTTGATTACAACTAGGTTGGAGGGATAGATTTAGATGAAATTTGAGTGTTTTAGCCTTTTCTTTCACGAAGATTGGGCACTTCTCGAAATGGCTCGTCCAGATAAGCTAAATGTAATTGATGAAAAGGCCCTTCTTGAACTTGAGGAGATCCTAGAGTCTTTAAGAGTGAAAAGAGTAAAGGCTGTAGTACTAACTGGACAAGGAAAAGCATTTGCCGCTGGAGCAGATGTTAAGGCTTTGGCTGAGCTGGATGAAGCTGGTGCCAAGCGTTTTTCTGCCCTGGGTAACAAGGTCTTCCAAGAAATCGAAGAACACCCAGCCATCTTCATTGCAGCGGTAAATGGGTATGCCTTTGGTGGTGGGTGTGAACTCGCCCTAGCGTGCGACTTGCGATTTGCTTCCAATAAAGCAAGTTTTTCTCAACCAGAGATTAATCTAGGCATTATTCCGGGATTCGGCGGAACACAGCGCTTGCCCCGCATTGTTGGCGCAGCTAAGGCTAAGGAGTTGATTTTCACCGCCAAGGTTGTTTCGGCGGAAGATGCTCTCCGTTTGGGATTAGTTAATCGCGTGGTTGAAGCGGACCAACTACGTGCAATCGCCAAGTATTTTGCAGAAGATTTGGCTGGAAAGTCTGGGCCCATCCTGGCTTTGGCTAAACAAGCCATTGGGGTATCTGGAGTGGGGAGCGACTCAGGCCACGCTGTGCAGGAGGCAGATTTATTCGGGAAGTGTTTTGCTACCTATGACGGGCGCGAGGGTATAAGGGCGTTCTTGGAAAAACGGAGTCCTAAATTCGAAGACAGGTAGGTTTTTGTGGGGCGGGAACACCGCCCCTCTGAAGATACCATTGACTTCTCAGTTAGTGTTCGGTATAATGGCGATAATATTAAAAGATGATGAACGGGACAGTACTAGCTGGGATTGGCTACAGAGAGTCCGGGAAGCTGAAAACGGATGCCATGAATAGTGAAGGAAAATCACCCGGGAGTTGCCGGTTGAAGTTGAAAGTAAGCTGAGTCGGTGGTACCGTTATAACCAGTGAGTGAAGACAGTTTTTTGGTGTCTTAACTAGGGTGGTACCGCGGTTTTT
>JAAZLQ010000019.1 GCA_012799255.1 Bacillota bacterium | reverse complement strand
GTTCATTTATAATAGCTTCTATCTCCTGAACCGAACTATTGGATTGTTCCGCTAGTTTTCTCACTTCTTCGGCTACTACGGCAAAGCCCCTACCATGTTCCCCTGCCCTGGCTGCCTCTATAGCTGCATTAAGAGCTAATAGATTAGTCTGATCGGCAATACTTTTTATTACTTCACTGGCAGTTTTGATACCTTCGGCACTTTGATTAGTTTCTTGGATTATAGTAAAAATCTCCATAGCCGCTTGGTTGCTTTCTTCGGTTTTATCCATCAGATTTTCTAAAGTAACAAAACCTTCATCCTTCAAAGCAGCTACTTCATCAGCCGCTTGGTTTAAGTCAATTAGCAGTTTTTCGTCTGCCTCAATTATTTTAGCTAGTTCATTAATTCTCTGTGCTCCTTGTTCCGTATCTTGAGCTTGATCACCAGCACCACTTGCCAATTCTTCAATAGTTTGGGCTATTTCCTCGGCAGCAATTGAGGTTTGATCAGTAATTGCTGTCATTTCTTCAGAGGATGCGGCTACCTCATTGGATTGAGCGTCAATATCTTTTAAGATTTGCACAAAATTATTTTGCAGAGTAGCAATAGAGTTAGTTATAGTGCCTATTTCGTCTTTACGCGACAGATATTTAAGAGCTTTGCTATTTTCATCAAAAGTCAAATCATACTTGGCAAATCGTTCTAAAATGGAAGATAAAAGGATAATGGGTTGAGTAATTTGCCGTCCTAAAAAGAAAGCTAATGCTAATCCTAGAATAATGAGAATAATGGTGGCAAGGATTATTCCCCTTTGCAGGTCTGATAATTCTGATAAGACATCAGCGTGAAGTGCTGCTACTCCTAAACTCCAGTCCGTACCTTCCACCGGTGTAAAAGCTATGTAAACTTGGTTGCCATCTACATTAGAATAACTGCCAAATCCTTCTTCCCCATTTATCATTCTAGTTACAATCTCTCCTAAAGCCTGTAGGCTTGCATCTGTCTTAGCTTCTTCTATAAAGTTGCGTTGTTCCATTACATAGCTATCGTCTGGATGAGCAATCATATCTCCATCTTTATTAACTAAATATGCATAACCATTTTCCCCAAAATGAACAGCATTTGTTATATCACTTAAAGCAGTCCCCGGACGGCGGGCTAATAAGACCCCGGCTATTTCATTATCTTGATATATAGGGGCAGCTAACATTATTACTGCGGAGTTAGTAACTCGACTGATAATTACATCTGACATATTGGTTACACCATTAAAGGCCTTTACTACATAATCGCGGTCACCCAGGAAGGTCTGTTCATCTTGGTCTATGTAACGGGCATTCCCATCTGGATCTACTATGCCCATAGTCAGAAAACCATGTCTGGCCGCTTCCTCTTGCAAAGCCGGTAACTGGGTTTCCCAATCCATACTCTTAATTACATTACGATTCGCAATCATCTCCATCATGGTTATGTCGCTCTCGCAATCGTGGATCACTATAGTAGCTGCTTGAGTAGCCAATTCTGCCAAACTGTTACGTGAATTGTCCTGTAACGCATTGGAGGCTTCGTTGTAAGCGATTATGCCTAAACCTCCCCCAATGATCAGAATTGTCAAAGAGAAATACAACATCAATCTACTACCAATACTTTTCATGAAGCAATCCTCCCTTAATTAAAATTAACTCATACCATCAATTTTCAAGCTTTACCACGGCTTCTTCTCTTCAGTGGTTTACACTTTTACCAAATCTAAATAGGAATTAATTTTTCACTTTTCAACATGTAAAGGAGAATTTAGGTGAAGGGGCAATATGTTGCTTCAATGATTTAGTAATCAGAGTATGGTGTAGATATTAGAAAAGAAATCACTAATTTTACAGAAGGTACTCAGATTCCAAATGCAACTAGATATCTTGCTGTACGGTTATATTAGAGGAACTAGAGCCCCTGTCATTGATCTAAAGGGGCGCTTCAATTATGAAAATGGCTGATGGGCATGACCACTTATGTTACTGGCTTTCAGTTGTTGCCTCAATTTAATTTAAATATAGAAAATTTCCCGGATAACGGAGAAAGATCCTAGGAAATTCTTGTATGGATATTGTACCAAGTGATCTGGGAGTATACAAGTATTTAAGACAAATTATTACTTTTTCTAACACAATAAGCTTCGGTGGCAGGAGGTAAGCTCTGATTTAACAGCGGGCTTGCCTTCCTAGTCTCATTGAAACTTATATCCATAGGAGATTGACCGATATATACTTACGCACCACAATATCAGGGCGTATTGCATTTACTAGTTCGGCAAACTTCTGGCCATAAAGCAGTACCGCCCCTTTCTAGCAGTTTTTTGAGTCTTCTTCAGTTATCCTTTTTCCACTTCCGCCAGAGCTAGGTCCTGATAGGCATGAGTAAGGTCATGACAAAACTTGTCCCATCTCATACTCATCTGAATGGTTTCGTCATCTGCCTGCAATAAATTAGGATAAGCAACTATCTCAGCCATTTCGGCAGCTAGTTTATCAACCCTTTCAACATCACCGCCGGCCAGGATATTCTTCACAAACTCTTCCGGTTTATACCATGCAGAAGCCTTCTGCAAATCACGATGGATCTGCATCAGCAAGACATTTCTCGGGCCTTCCCACAGTTCATTTACAGC
>JAAZLQ010000219.1 GCA_012799255.1 Bacillota bacterium | reverse complement strand
CGCTGCCAGGGAGGATTCTGTCAGCCCTTCATTACGCAAATTCTCAGTCGTGAACTTGGCGTTCCTGTAACTGAAGTCACCAAGGCCGGTCCAGGCAGTGAACAGGTGATGTACGAAGCAAAAGAGCTCTCAGATCGGGAGGTGCTGTAAGTATGAAACAAGTACATGTTGATGTAGCCGTCATCGGCGGAGGTCCAGCAGGATTAGCGGCATCCTTAGCAGCTCGCAAAGAAGGTGCCGAACGGGTCTTAATTATTGAGCGGAACACGGAGCTTGGTGGAATTTTGCAGCAATGTATCCATCATGGCTTTGGACTCCATCGCTTTAAAGATGAGTTGACCGGGCCTGAGTATGCCCAGCGTTTTATTGATTTCGTCAAAGAAACCGATATTGAAGTGTTACTGGAGACTATGGTTCTAGAAGTAACCCCAGAGCGCAAGATTTATGCGGTGAATAGCGAAAGCGGTATGTTAGAGATTCATGCCAAATCCATCGTCTTGGCCATGGGCTGCCGGGAGCGGACCAGGGGTGCCCTACGCATACCCGGATCCCGTCCAGCCGGTGTATTTTCCGCAGGAACAGCCCAGCGCTATGTGAATATTGATGGTTATGTACCAGGTAAGAAGGCTGTGATCTTGGGTTCTGGCGATATCGGATTGATTATGGCTCGCCGTTTCACCCTGGAAGGTGCCAAGGTAGAGGCCGTTGTCGAAGTCTTACCCTACGCGGCTGGTCTAACCCGTAATGTGGTCCAGTGTCTTGAGGACTACGATATTCCTCTTCATCTGCAATCCACTGTAATTGAAATCCATGGCAACAAACGGATTGAAGCTGTGACCATTGCCAAGGTGGACGAAAAGTGGAATCCCATTCCAGGTACAGAGCAAAAGATCGAGTGCGATACGCTCCTTCTCTCCGTGGGCTTGGTGCCTGAAAACGAACTATCGAGTCAGGCCGGCGTTGCCATCGATCCTATCACCAATGGTCCCATTGTGGATGATTCGATGATGACCAATCTCCCAGGCATCTTTGCCTGCGGTAATGTTCTCCATGTCCACGACCTCGTTGACAATGTCTCCAAGGAATCGGAGCGGGCTGGTATGTATGCCGGACGCTATGCCCTAGGCCAAAGCGGCGAAAAATCTCGTAAGATCAAGGTCGTCGCCGGTGAAAATATCCGTTATGTGGTACCCCATGAGGTTTCCGCTGATGAACCTGTGGAATTTTTCATGCGAGTTCAAAGACCTCAAGATAGCGTCGCCTTAGATGTAGGTGGCTTACGCCAAATTCGCAAGACAAGTGTCCGTCCTAGCGAAATGTTGGATGTGAAACTCACGCCAGAGCAGCTCCAGAGTTTTGAAGGGGATACCCTGGTCATTCAAATCGTTGAGAAATAAGGAGGGGTAGAGATGCTAAAACACATTACTTGTACCGTCTGTCCCATGAGTTGTAATGTTGAACTGACCTTAGGGGAAGACAATGAAATTCTCTCCCTAACAGGGAATAAATGCGCCCGTGGTAAGGTCTATGCCACCAGCGAACATTTGCACCCTGAGCGCACGCTCACAAGCATTGTGAAAGCCAGGGGAGGCATGCATCCCGTCTTACCGGTGAGAACCAATAAGCCTATCCCTAAGGAAAAGCTTAAAGAGGGTATGCAGGTTGTAGCCCAGATTGAAGCCCAAGCACCTGTGAAAATGGGCGATGTCATTGTAGCCGACTTTTTAGGCCTCGGAGTAGATCTTGTGGCCACACGGGATCTCTAGACTATGCAGGACTCAAAAATCCCCTTCCAGACTCGGAAGGGGATTTTCCATAGTAGCCTATTCTTTGGCAACATCCTTTTGGAAACTAGCGATGATTTCCTGCAATTGCTGGGCCAATTCCGCTAGGTTCTGGGCCGAGGCAGCTGTTTGCTCCGTTCCGGCGGCCGTTTGCTCGGTGACAAGGCCAATGGATTGGAAGAGGTCTACAGCTTCTTTGGTGCGACTGGTTTGAGCGATGGATTCTTGGGCAATCTCTTGAATTAAGATCTCCGTGTCCTTAGTCGCCTGTAAGATAGCATCGAGGGCTTGTTGTACATTATGAACTTGCTTTTGTCCATCATCTACACTGCTGATGGAACGGCCCGTTTCACCCCGAATACGACGCAGGACTTGATCAATATCTTCCGTTGCACTTTGCACACGGGAGGCTAGATCGCCCACCTCTTGGGCCACAACGGCGAAGCTACGCCCTTGCTCCCCAGCACGAGCGGCCTCAATGGCTGCGTTAAGGGCCAGAAGATTGGTCTGTTCTGCGATCTCTCGAATGAAGCCAAGGATCTGGGCAATCTCCTCCGTTAGGGTACTGAGACTATCCACGGAAGTCTTGATGTGACCCATACCTTCCACCGCGGCCAGGGCTTGGGTTTGACCCTTGGCAGCCTCACCTGTGGCATTTCTCGACAAGCGCAGTGCATCATCGGCCCGGCGTTCAATATCGACCATGGCTTGGTTCATCTCTTCAATGCGATCGGTTCCGCTCTGAATGTCTTGGAGCTGGTTTTGGGTACCCGCCGCCATCTCTTCCATACCAGCACTGATTTCCTGGCTGGAGATGGCCAGTTCGTTACTGGCCGTTCGGATTTGGTGGAGGAGCCTGGCCAGTTGACTTGTCATTCCGTTAAAGGCCTGGGTTAGGGCACCTGTTTCATCCCGCCTTTGTTTGGTGCGGAATTGACGTAAATGCCCTTGAGAGACGGCCTTAGCATGTTCGGTCAGTCCCTTAATGGGAGCTGCGATGTTGTTAGCCAGCAGAAGCGCTACGGTAGCAACAAGGAGAGCTGTGACCAGGGTTCCAATCAAGCCCACTCTAGTCAGTCTTTGGGTGAGTCCCAGGGCCGAGGCCGTGGGCTGAGCGATG